>NZ_JBDOOX010000007.1:0-270169 GCF_039830575.1 Chromohalobacter sp.
TTCCGCCTGACGACCATAGCGAGCGGGTCCCACCTGACCCCATGCCGAACTCAGCAGTGAAACCGCTCAGCGCCGATGGTAGTGTGGGGCCTCCCCATGCGAGAGTAGGTCATCGTCAGGCACTTATTCCGGAAACCCCCGTTGGCCCAGGCCAGCGGGGGTTTTTTCGTGGGCGGGTGGAGCAGCGTTTGCCTGTGAGCGGGGCCTGTGCTTTAGTAAAGGCGTACATGGAGTAAGCACCCACCTCAAAGGAGAGAGAACCGATGCGTAGTGAATGGCTCAAGAAGCTGGCGCTGATGCTGGTGATTGGAATGACCGCCTTCGGTGTCGTTGCCTGCGACAACGATGAAGGGCCGGCCGAAGAAGCCGGCGAGTCCGTGGATGATGCCATGGACAACGCGGGTGACAGCATGGAAGATGCGGGTGAGGACATTCAGGACGCTGCCGAAGACGCCCAGAACTGATGCTATCCTGAGTCGTGTAATACCGAAAAGGCCGGACAGATGTCCGGCCTTTTTCATGGTGGGTAGGGTAGAACGCCGTTGAAGAGCGCTGGCGTTCAGGTGCCGGGGTTCTGCTCGATTCCCTGGACGTACCAGGGCGCGCCTTCGCGTAAATCGCGAATCAGGTGCCAGGTTTCATTGAATTCGTTGCGTTCCCCATTTTCGTCGAGAACGCCGTGAAACAACACGCTGGCTTCGGCTTGTTGACCGATTTCCCTGACGTCGCCAAGCTCGGCGAACAGGCGCACGATTTCGGTGCGATTGTTTGCGGGTTGTTGTGCCCGCTCCTCGCGCAGCAGGTTGTAGAGAGTTGGCGTGACGTACTCTTGAATGCGAGCCAGGTCGTTATTGTCCCAGGCACGCTGAAGCGTCATGAAGTGTTCCTTGGCTCCGCCCAGAAAACGTTCCTTGTCGAACCATTCTGGGGTGGCGCCGCTGCTCGGCATGGACGCGCCGGCACTGGAGAAGGGTGACGTGGTAGTCGCCTCTTGATGCGGTTGGCGTGCCTGATGCTGTGGTCCCTCGCTGGTCGCCACACGACGGGCCCGCAACAGGCGGAACGCGAACCAGGCAATCAGCGCGACCAGCAGGATATCGAGAAAGCGAATGCCATCGAAGGCACCGCCGAAGAACAGAGAGGCCAGCAAGCCTCCCGCGAGCAAGCCGGCAAAGGGACCGGCGAAACGCGACAAACCCGCGCTGGGCTGGCGCTGAGGAGTTGCCGCATTCGTGCGGCTCGTTGCGGCAGGACTATCCGCGGAACGTGAATAGCTGCCAAAGCTCTTGCCACCGCCGAGCCGCCTGGCGTCGGCATGGTCGACTGCCAGGCCGAAGCCCAGCAAGCCGACCACGAGCATTACGAAAAGGTTGCGCATGCGCATCTCCCGCAGAATGAGAAAGGGGGTGAACCCGGATTCTCGATTCTAGCGGGGATTCATCGTTGAAGATATCAGCGCTGTGGGTCGGAGGGGATATCGGGGATATGCCGCGATCCCGCCGCCACGATCAGGCGCCCGCCACGTCGCTCTCGCGGCGCGTGAAGACCCAGGTATCGCCCTCGGAAAGGCCCGCATTGAAGGCATAACCGGCAACGTCGAAGCCCTTCAGGTCGTCGGGGGTATCGATGCGCTCCTTGATCATCCAGGCGCTCATGAGGCCGCGTGCCTTCTTGGCATAGAAGCTGACGATCTTGAACTGGCCGTTCTTCTCGTCCTTGAAGACTGGCGTGATGACACGACAGGTCAAGCGCTTGGCATCGATGGCCTTGAAATACTCGTTGGAGGCCAGGTTGACCAGGACAGGGGTGCCGCTGTCTTCCACGGCCCTGGAAAGATCCTGAGTGAGCCGTTCGCGCCAGAAGGCGTAAAGATCCTTGCCGGCCCGGTTGGCCAGCTTGGTGCCCATTTCGAGCCGATAGGGCTGGATCAAGTCGAGGGGGCGCAGCAGTCCATATAGACCCGAGAGAATTCGCAGGCGTCGCTGTGCCACTTCGTTGTCCGCCTCGCTGAACGCGGCCGCATCCAGCCCCTGATAGACGTCGCCCTGGAAAGCCTGCACGGCCGGCTTGGCGTTCTCCGGCGAAAAGGGAGGAGCCCACTCGGCGAAGCGCGCAGCGTTCAGTCCTGCCAGCTTGTCGCTGATGCCCATCAGCTCGGACAGTCGCTGGGGCGAATAATCGCGCAGGATCTCGATCAGCTCGGCGCTTTGCTCGAGGTACTGGGGTTGGGTATAGGTCGCCGTCGTCGGCGGTGTCTCGAAATCCAGCGTCTTGGCCGGTGATATCACGCTCAGCATGCACGGTCCTCGCGTCAAAATCGTGTGACTCGTTACAAACAGTATAACAAGCTGTCCCGGTGGGGCCGATGACAGCGTGTCTATCGTTTCGATAGACACGCTCGACATGCATCAGGGGCAGGGGTTGGGGTGCTGACGGTGCACGTTTTCGATGGCTTCCAGCACGCTGTCATCCAGCGTCAGTGTCTCGCTGGCCAGATTGGACTCGAGCTGGTCGAGCGTGGTCGCGCCGATGATGTTGCTGGTCAAGAACGAGCGTGAATTGACGTAGGCCAGTGCCATCTGGGCGGGATCGAGTCCGTGCTCCCGGGCGATATCGACATAGGCGTGGATCGCCTTCTCGGCGAGGTCCGACGTGTAGCGCTGGAAGCGTTCGAACAACGTCAGGCGTCCCTGGGGCGGCCGTGCGCCATCGAGGTATTTGCCGGTCAGCGCGCCGAATGCCAGCGGTGAATAAGCCAGCAAGCCGACATCCTCGCGATGGGCGATTTCCGCCAGGCCCACCTCGAAGCTGCGGTTGAGCAGGTTGTAGGGGTTCTGCACGCTGGCCACGCGCGGCACGCCCAGGGTGTCGGCGAGTCGCAGACTCTGCATCACGCCCCAGGGGGTCTCGTTGGACAGGCCGATGGCGCGGATCTTGCCGGCGTCGACGAGCTCCTTCAAGGCCTGGAGGGATTCGGCCAGGGGAGTGGCGTTCTCGCTCTCGTCATGCTGATAACCCAGCTTGCCGAAGAAGTTGGCGTTACGGTCGGGCCAGTGAAGCTGGTACAGGTCGATATAGTCGGTCTGCAGTCGCGTCAGACTGTCGTCGACGGCGCGGTGCAGATGGTCGCGGGTCAGGCGCGGTCCGCCCCGTATGTGGTCGAGCCCCGGCCCTGCTGCCTTGGTCGCGAGAATCAGATCGTCGCGCTTGCCACGTGCCTTGAGCCAGCTCCCGATGTACGCCTCGGTGCGTCCTTGCGTTTCCGCCTTGGGCGGGACGGGATACATTTCGGCGGTGTCGATGAAATTGATGCCCGCGGCCGTGGCGCGATCGAGCTGAGCGTGTGCTTCGGCCTCGCTGTTCTGCTCGCCAAAGGTCATGGTGCCGAGGCAAAGTCGGCTGACATGCATGCCGGTCTGGCCGAGAGGACGTGTCTGCATCGGAGTCTCCGCACGGGTTCACAAGATGGGTGGAATCGGCATGGTAGCGGGGCGGCGTGCGGGCGGCAAACCGGGGGGTTGAGTCGTCCCGGGGGTAGGCGTATGCTTGGCGCCCCGTTGGCCGGGATAGGGGTTATCCAAGAGGTAGTTCGGCGCAACGACGATGTTTGAACCGGGGTGTTGGCACGTGCAGGGAGAGCCCGAGCCGACGCAATCGTTTATTTACCTTTTCGGTTACGACGACTTCAAGGTCGATGGTTATGCAACAGGCATCCTCTCTGCTGATTCGGCTCGAATACCGTCTCGCAGCCCAACTGTTTCATGCCCGCTGGATGACACGCTCTCCCGGCAAGCATCGTTTGACGATGCGTTTGTTTCAGCGCTGTGCCGAAGCCGGCCACACCGCTGCACTGTCGTTTTACGGCCATATGCTGTTTCACCGTGGCAACTCACCCCAGGACAAGGCCAAGGGTGCACGTTATGTGCTCCAGGCCGCGCACGCCGGTGACGTCCATGCCCAGTACCAGGCCGGTCGCATCTACGAGCACGGCTGTGCACAGTATGCGCGTCGTGAAGAGAAAGCCGTGACATGGTACGCGCGTGCCGCCGAGGCCGGTCACGAACTCGCCGCCGAACGCATGGCCAACGCCTATCGCCATGCGCAACTCGGCCTGCCCGTCGATTCCCGGCGCGCCGCACAATGGGAGGCGCTCGCCGAGCGCGCCCAGCGAAGCGAAGCGGGGGAGCCGGTTGCCTCGCTGACGCACTGAGCGAGGGCGCCGAGGCTCGCATCATATCCCGCGTTCACGTAGTCTGAGCGTCATGCCCGCGCACGTGCCCGCGGGTCATGGCCTGTTCGTGATATCGCTTTGAAGAGGAATGCCGCCACGTGTTGCCGATCCTGCTCGATATCGAAGCGTCCGGTTTCGGGCGTGGCAGCTATCCGATAGAAGTCGGCTTGGCCCGGGCCGATGGCAGTACCTGTGCCTTCCTCATCCAGCCCCTGGAAGAATGGACCCACTGGGACCCGAAAGCGGAGTTGCTGCATGGCATCTCGCGCGGGCGCCTGCATCGCGAGGGGCATCCCGTCATCGAGGTCGCGCGCTGGCTCAATGACGAACTGGCGAGTGCAGGCATCGCCTACAGCGACAGCTGGGGCTATGACAACACCTGGCTGTCGCTATTGTTCCATCACGCCGGCATGCTGCCGCGTTTTCGGCTCGAGGCCTTGCGCCGGTTGCTCGATGAGTCGCAGCTCGAGCGCTGGGGGGCCATGAAGGAAACGATCATTCGCGAACGTGGCATCCAGCGCCATCGCGCCGGCGAGGATGCGCGGCTGCTGCAACTGACCTACCAGCGTACCCGCGACGCCGCGGGGCTCGCCTGACGCTGGCCCATACGCTCTGTCGCCGATCGGCCGCTATGTCGACTAGCCTTCCCCGCTCACGCTGAGCAGTATCTTGCCCGTGTTGGCGTTGTCGGTCAGGTGGCGCATCGCCGTGTCGGCTTCCTGAATGGGCCAGACACGATCGATCAACGGGGTGATCTCGCCGCTGGCGAACTTGGGCCAGACGTGGGCGTGAAGCGCATCGAGAATGGCGCCCTTGGCACGGGGCGAACGCGAGCGGAGCGTCGAGCCGATGATGCGCTGACGCTTCATGAGCAGCCGGGCGAGGTCGACCTGCGCGTCGCGGCCTGCCATCAGGCCGATCACCACCAGGCGTCCCTCGGCATTGAGGATCTGCAGATCCTGCGCGATGTATTCGCCGCCCACCGGATCGAGGATCATGTCGGCTCCGCCCCAGGCGTTGACGGGCTCGACGAAGCTGCCGTCGTGTCGGTTCCAGCCGGCGTCGGCGCCCAGGCGCTGACAGGCCTCCAGCTTGGTCTGGCTGCCGGCGGTCACGAAGCAGGGATTGCCGAAGGCTCGGCACAGTTGAATGGCCGCCGTGCCCACGCCGCTGGCTCCCGCGTGCAGCACCACCCGCTCACCGCGTTGCACGGCGCCTTCCATGTACAGGTTGAGCCATGCCGTGGCGAAGACTTCCGGCAGGGCGGCGGCTTCACGCAGGCCTAGGCTCGTCGGAATGGGCAACACCTGTGCCTCGGCGACCACGACCTGCTCGGCATAGCCGCCCCCGGCGAGCAAGGCGCAGACCTTGTCGCCGGGCTTGAAGCGTTCCACGCCGCGACCCACTTCGGCGATCGTGCCGCTGACCTCCAGGCCGGGAATCTCGCTTTCGCCCTCGGGAGGCGGGTAGTGCCCCGCACGCTGCATGGCATCCGCGCGGTTCATGCCGGCCCAGGCGACGTCGATGCGCACGGCGTCGGCGGCAATGCTCGACGGCGCTTCATGCTCCCGCCAGACGAGCCTCTGGTCTTCGATCGCAATGGCGTACATCGAGCGTCTCCTCCTGAACGGTTGATCCACGGCTGAGCGGCATGCTCCCGACAGTGTCGAACGCTCCTCTCACGAGGTCGCGGGTTGTGCGTGATACGCGCTCACCAGGCGCTCGAGCAGCAGGTCGGGATCGGCGGCAGCGAACAATCGCGACCGCGTCTCGGGGTTGAGAAACCCGTGTTCGACGGTGTGGTCGAGGAATGTCAATAATGGGCGATAGAAGCCGTTCACGTCGAGTACGCCGATGGGCTTGTCATGGAGCCCCAGATATTGCCAGGTCCAGGTCTCGAACAGTTCCTCGAGCGTGCCGATCCCGCCTGGCAGCGCGATGAAGGCATCGGCGTGCTCGGCCATGGCCGCCTTGCGTGCGTGCATGTCATCGACGCGCAGCAGCCGGGTCAGTCCCTCGTGGGCCATTTCGCGCTCGACCAGATGGTGGGGAATGACGCCGATGACTTCGCCGCCCTCGCGCAGCGCGGCATCGGCCACGGCGCCCATCAGCCCCACCCGGGCGCCGCCATAGACCAGTCCCCAGCCACGCCGGGCGATGCTCCGGCCGAGGGTTTCGGCGGCGAGGCGGAAGCTGTCGTCGTGTCCTTCACGGGATCCCATGTAAATGCAGATGCGCACGATTCCCTCCTTGAGCGAGATGACAGGATGACTAGCGCAGACAGGCGAGCACGTCGTGCTCGGCATCCATCCAGCGGCCGATGGCGTTGTCGCCGCACAGATGATGGGCATATTGGGTGTGCAGACAGCGCACCTGTTCCCAGTTGGCGATGCCGCCGATGCCGCGCTGGGTGAAGAGGTCGCGATAGCCGCGATGTTCGACGATGTCGCGCTCCGCCGCGCTCATCGAGCGCCAGCGTTGCGCCACATAATCCTCGTGGCTACGCCGGTAGTCGGCCAGAAACTCGGGATCTTCCTGCAGGCGTGCCTCGAGGGCCTTGATCACGCCCTGGGCTTCGATGCGCGAAATGGCGATCTTCAGGCGTTCGGAACACAGCCAGAACAGGGTGGGAAAGGGCTTGTCGTCGACGATGGCGTGCATGCGCAGCACCAGCGGTGTGCCATCTTGCGTGGCGGCGGCCACGGTCTGGATGCCGCGCGGTGCACGGCCCAGCTGCTGGGTAATGATGGCCAGTTGGCGCGCGTCCGGCGCCTGTTCAGGGCGAATCACCATCGTGGGGGTCCAGTACGAATTTCGGCGAGTGGGCAACGGCTCGAAAGAACGCCGTATTGAGCTGCGCGGGCGTCGGTGCGTAATGCCATTCACGTTCGCAGTAGTCGCGTGCCCGGGCGAGTAGCGTGTCATACAGGCGATTGAACGGAGCATCATAATCGTAGGGATCAGCGCCGGGCAACCGCAGGTGAGGATAGTCGGCGAAGCGTGCGATGAAGAAGCGCTCCAGCGCCGTTTCGACCGTGCGATGCCGCTGTCGGTCGTCGGGCGTGAGCCACAAGTCATAACGAATCGCCATGGCGCGTTCCTCGCGTGGGCGTCAGTGCCGCGCCAGAGGCGCGGTGCGTGCCTCGAGCAGACCGATCAGGGCGCTCGGGGCCAGGCGGATTTCCAGCCCGCGCCGGCCACCGCTGACATGCATCGCGGCCAGGGTATCGGCGCTTTCGTCGACGAAGGTGGGCAGTCGCTTGCGTTGCCCCAGCGGACTGATGCCGCCCACGACGTATCCCGTGGTGCGCTCGGCCAGGGTGGGGTCGGCCATCTTCGCCTTGCGCGCCCCCGCGGCGCTTGCCAGTCGTTTCAGGTCGAGCGTTGCCGTGACCGGCACCAGGGCGACGACGAGGCGGCCGTCATCGAGCTGCGCGAGCAGGGTCTTGAACACGCTTTCCGGGGCCAGCCCCAGAGCGTGTGCCGCTTCCTCGCCATAGGCGGAGTTCTTGGGGTCGTGTGGGTACTGCAGTACCTCGTGGGGCGTGGCATGGCGCTCCAGCAGGCGGATGGCCGGCGTCATGCGTGGACCTCCTCGTCGTTGACCAGATGCGCGGCCAGGGCGTCGCGCAACTCGCCCGTCAATGCCACGGACGCGCGCGCGGCATGATCGTAATGCACCAGCACCACCCGGCCCCGGGCGCCCAGACGCTCGTCCTGCCACGCGTCCTGGGTCACGGTGAAGGAGCTGTTGCCCAGACGCGAAATCCAGGTACGTATCTCGACTTCCTGACCATAGAACAGTTCGGCGTGGAACTCGACTTCCAGCTTGGCCATGATCAACGGCCACTTGCGTGGGTCCAGATCGGGCACGAACAGACGAAACACGTCGTTTCGGGCGAGCTCGAACCAGGCGGGCAGGCGGGTGTTGTTGATGTGCCCGAGGGCATCGGTGTCATAGAAAGCCGGCTCCACGCGGCGTGTGAACATGGTGTTTCCCCCGGGCATCGCAGTCGGAAAAGGGCGTTTGCAGGCTAACTAGCATCGAGGCGTGGCGCCGAGCGGTCAAGTCGTGCCGGGGCGGCTGGCACCTTCGGCTAGATCAGGCGCTGGGCCTCGCGATCGGCCCAGGCGGCATCCAGCGCCCCGGCGAGCGGTTCGCGCAGGTGGGCGGGCAGCGCGTTGCGAGCCGCGTCGATATCGTGGAACTCTCGGTTGCGCAACCAGCAATAGGCCCAGGCGCAGGCATCTTCCTCGTCCTCGGGCGTCGGGCAGGCCGGCATCTGAACGAGCAGGAAGACCGCGGTACGCGCTGCCCATAGCGGTGGTTGGCGGGGGCCACTCCATTCGCTGAGCGTCTGTCCGTCGGGGTCGCTTTCCGGCTCGCCCAGGCCCGCCAGGCGAGCGGTATCGGCGAGAATCATCGCCAGGCGGTCGGGGTCGGCTTGCCCCAGCATCAGCCAGTGTCGCACCAGACGCGGGGTGCCGCGCATGGCCTTGGCATAGAACGGCGTTTCAGGCATGTTCGAAGGTATTCTCCGTCCGAGTCGATGAGTCCTAGCATGCATTACGATTTTGCCACGCCGCTGGATCGGCGGCAGTACCCTTCCCAGAAATGGCAGCGTTACGCCGATGACGTCCTGCCCCTGTGGGTGGCGGACATGGACTTCGTGTCGCCGCCGGAGGTCGTGTCGGCGCTTCAGTCTCGCGTGGCGCACGGTGTCTTCGGATACGGCAGGGTGACCGATGCCTTGCACGAGACGCTGTGCGAATGGAGCGCCACCCACTACGGCTGGTCGATCGAGCCCGACTGGCAGGTCTGGGTGCCCGGCGTGGTGCCGGCTCTGCACCTGGCGGCCCAGGCATTTTGCAGTCCCGGGCAGGGGGTGATGACCGCCACGCCGATCTATCCACCTTTTTTGCGCGTGGCCGAGCGCAGCGGGCGAGTCGCCGAGCGCGTGATGCTGGCCGAGCCCGAGGTGGCGGGCGGCCCCTGGTGTCTCGACCTCGAGGCGCTGGAAGCCGCCATCACGCCTCAAACGCGCCTGCTGCTATGGTGCCATCCGCACAACCCCACGGGCCGCGTCTGGGACGAGCGCGAACTGCAGGCCTTGGGGGAACTGGCCGAGCGCCATGACCTGCTGGTCGTCTCCGACGAGCTGCATTGCGACCTGATCCTCGACCCCTCGCGCAAGCACCGGCCGCTGGCATCGCTGTCGCCGGCCCTGGCCGAGCGTACCGTGACGCTGTGGGCGCCGTCCAAGACCTTCAACATCGCCGGGTTGTCCAGCGCCTGTGCGGTGATCCCCGATCCCGGGCTGCGGCGTCGCTTCCGTGAGGCGGCCGCCGGCCTGCTGCCCGACGTCAATGTGCTGGGAATGACCGCCACCCAGGCGGCCTATGCGCATGGCGAGCCCTGGCGGCGCGAGCTGCTGACCACGCTCAATGCCAACCTGCAGTGCCTGCGCGAGCACGTGGCGCGCTGGCCCGGCGTGGCGATGTCGCCTCCCGAGGCGACCTATCTGGCCTGGCTCGACCTGCGCAATGCCGGCCTCGGCGCATCGCCGCAGCGAGACCTGCTGGAAACCGCACGCGTTGCGCTCTCCGACGGTGCCGACTTCGGGTGCCCGGGATTCGCGCGCCTCAATTTCGGCACCCCCACGAGCCTTCTCGAACAAGCTCTGGAGCGGCTCGACGTCCGGCTTGCTGCCGACGGATGAGGCACACCATCAGATAAAGGCGGGAGACCTGCGATCGGGCCTCCCGCGTGTCGTGAAGCGGTTGTCAGGGCAAGTACGCCCGGGGCTCAGTACAGCAGCGCGAACATCTTGCGCCGATAGGCCACCGTCAAGGGGTGGTCGGCCCCCAGGGCATCGAAGACCCGCAGCAGTGTCTTGCGGGCCACGTCGTCGCCATAGGCGCGGTCGGATTTCATCAGGGCCAGCAGGGCGTCCAGGCCGGCTTCGTACTGGCCGTCGGCGACTTGCCGCAGGGCCCGCTTGAAGCGTGCCTCGCTGTCGTCGCGCTCGCCCAGCTCGGCGACTTCCGCGGCGCTGGGCGCCTCCTCGCCGAAATCGAGTCGCGCACGGACACCGCGTGCCTTGGCGGCATCGCGATGCTCCGGCGGCAGGTTGTCGAGCAGTGCACGAGCCTCATCGGGTTTGCCTTCCGCCAGCAGCGCGCCGGCGAGATCGACCTGATAGTCGTGGTGGTCGGGCCACTCCCGAACCAGTGTCTCGTAGATGCCGCGTGCGGTGGTGGCGTCCCCTGCCTCCAGTGCCTGCTGCGCTTTTTCCTCGGGCGTGGCCTCGGCCGCCTCGGGGGCCTTGAGGTACTGCGACAGCCACTCGCGGATCTGCGACTCGGGGAGCGCTCCCTGAAACTGGTCGTAGAGCTGGCCCTGCACGATCAACTTGACGTCGGGGACCGAGCGAATCCCCAGTTGCGTGGCGATTTCTTGGTTGTCCTCGATGTTCAGCTTGGCCAGGGTGAAAGCACCACCATACTCGCGGGCCAGCTTTTCGAGCACCGGCATCAGGTTCTTGCACGGTTCGCACCACGGCGCCCAGCTGTCGAGCAGCACCGGGCCTTGCATCGAGCCTTCCAGCACGACCTGCTGGAAGTTGGACATGTCGACATCGACGATGAATTGCGAAGCGTCCTGTGCGCCAGCATTGGGTCGGCCGGCGTCGGCGCCGGTATCACCGTCTTGAGACGACGTGAGGGGTTCGCCAGTGCGAGGGTCGATGATCGGCATGACAATGGCCTTTCGGTAGTATCGTATGAACGTGAGGTCGTGTTGTGACTGCACACGTTTATGCGGGTCACGCGATGAGGATTCAAGCCCCGGCCGGCATCGGGCGAGATGGAGAGTGAGCGGTCGTTGCAAGCGAACGGGAGAGGTGTATGCATCCAGTGATCAAGAAGGGCGTGTGGCTGGCGGTGAGTCTGCTGGTGATCCTGGTGCTATTGCTGGCCGGGCCGGCCTACATGCTGGCCAGCCAGCGCATCGACCTGGGCGCCTCATGGTCGCATGCGGATCGCTCGTCGGCAGGGCTGGCGCCGTCCCCGCAAGCGCACCCGGAGGCCCTGGTGCAGGTCTATGCGGCCCGCGCCTTCGACTGGCGGGGCGCCTTCGGCGTACATACCTGGATCGCCACGAAAGCGGCCGGCGCGACGCACTATCGTGTCCATCAGGTGCTGGGCTGGCGACGCCCCACGGTGTCGTCGCGCCCGGATCAGCCCGACCGTGCTTGGTACGGTAGCGCGCCGACCTTGATCGCCCAGGTAAGCGGCACGGCGGCCGAGCGGGCCATTCCCGCGATTCGCGATGCCGTGGCGGCATATCCTGAACCCCAGCGCTATCGCGTCTGGCCGGGGCCGAACAGCAATACCTTCGTGGCCTGGGTGGTGAGGCGTGTGCCGGAGCTGCAGGTCGACTTTCCGCCCACCGCCGTGGGCAAGGATTATCTGCTGGATGGCTGGTGGGCTCGGGCACCGAGCGGTACGGGCTATCAAGTCTCGCTGGGTGGCGGGTTGTTCGGGCTGACGGTGGCCTATGACGAAGGCGTCGAATGGCAACTGATGGGGCTGACGCTGGGGGTGGATATCGCGCGTCCGGCGCTCAAGTTGCCAGGCGTCGGGCGCCTGGGGATGGCGGCTCTCGACGCAGAGGGAGATCATTGATCCGCACGTCACCGCGCCGGCGGGGCGTTCAGAGCGCGGGCGGCGCGGCCCGGCGTATCAAGCTGGGGATCTCGCTGGCGGCCACGGCGGGGCTGACCCAGAACCCTTGTCCGAAGCTGCATCCCATCGCGGCCAATTGTCGAGCCTGTTCCGCATGCTCGATCCCTTCGGCCACGACACGCAGGGAAAATTGCCGGGCCAGTTCGACCACCGTGCGCACGACCCGGTCATCGGGCGTATCTTCCCGCAGGCTGTCGACGAACAGCTTGTCGATTTTCAGGGTGTGCAGTGGCATGGCCTGCAAGCGTGCAAGCGATGAGTAGCCCCGTCCGAAGTCATCCAGGGCCAGCCGGAAGCCGGCACCGTCGAGCAGGCGCATCGCCTCCATGACGGCCTCGGGGGACTGCATGACGGCTTCTTCGGTCAACTCGAGTAGCCACCATTGCGGGTCGCTGCCGGAAGACACCACCTGATCATGGATCTTGCGCGCCGCGTCAGCCCCTTGAAGCTGCGATACCGACAAGTTGACGCCCATGGTGAGTTCGAGCCCGGTTCCGCGCCAGGATTCGAGCTGTCGAGCCGCCTCGTCGATGACCCATTCGCTGAGAGCACCCATCAAGCCGATTTCTTCGGCAACGGGAATGAACGTCGCCGGGGAAATCATCTCGCCCTCGGCATCCTGCCAGCGCAGAAGCGCTTCCACGGCTACGATTCGGCCGCTGTCGAGTTCCCAGACGGGTTGGTAATGCAACTGCAGCTCGCCTTCTGCCAGCGCATGATTCAGCTTGGTTTCCAGCGACAGGCGTTGCTGGCGGTCGGTGGCAAGCTCCGGCGAGAAGAAAACCGTGTGCTGACCCGAGCGCTTGGCGGCATACATCGCCATGTCGGCCTGGTCGATGACGGACTCGGGGTCGTCGCTCAGAAAGGGAAAGAGGCTGACGCCGATGCTGGCACCGAGCCGATGGGCGTATCCGTTGATCTCGAAGGGCTGACGCAGCGTTCGGCTGATACGCCGCGCCATCTCCTCGGCGCCCCGGGCCAGGCGTTGTCGGACGTCTTCCGCCACTGACGGCGAATATCGCGGGTCGTCCATCATGACCACGATGAATTCGTCACCTCCCTGGCGTGCCACCAGGTCGCCTTCCCGCAGCGTATTGTTGATGCGCCAGGCGACGTTCTGGAGGACGCGGTCGCCGACCTTGTGCCCGAGGGCATCGTTCACCAGCTTGAAGTCGTCGAGATCGATGAACAGTATTGCCGCGGCCTGCTCATGGTTGGCTCGTCCCACCAGTTCATGCAGACGGGCCAGCAAGGAGCGACGGTTCGCCATGCCGGTCACCGGGTCCTCATAGGCGAGTCGTTTTATTTCCTGGTTCTGTGCCTTGCGCTCGTTCTGCAGTCGCAGGCGGTCCAGACCAAAGGCGAGGTTGTCGGCGAGGCGCTCGAGCAGTGCCCGTTCATCGCTGGCGAAGTCTCCCGACTGTTGCGAATAAACCGCCAGCACACCTCTCGATCCCACCGAGACATTCAAGGGCAGCGCGATCTCCGCGCCCAGCCCCCAGGCAGCGATCTGCTCTTTCCAGGGCGCCATGCACGGCTCGGCAGCCATGTCGGAAACGATCTGGGTGCTCCCGGTCGCAATGGCCTTGCCGATGGGGCCCTGCCCCAGTGGCGAGCCATCGGCATTCACGTCGATGGCGCGCGCGTAATCGGCGGCGTCCCCGGCAATGTAGCATTTGGCCACCTTCTTCTGCGTGCTGTCGTCGGCAAACCCGACCCAGGCCAGCGCGTATCCTTCAAATTGCGCGATGACCTCGCACACGGATTGCAACAGCCCCTCTTCCGTGGATTCACGCACCATCATTTCGTTGCAGGCATGCAGGGTCTGCAGGGCGCGATTGACGGCATTCAGCTTTTGCTGGGTCGATCGGTGGTGGTCGGCCTGTGTCAGAGAGAGTCGGCGCAGGCGCAGCAAATTGCCCACACGGGACAGCAGCACGGCCCTGGAGGTGGGCAGCTCCAACAGGTCGTCGATGTCGGCGCCGAGTTCGCGATAGGCCCAGGCGGCGGACGCCGTTTCCTTGCCGGCAATCGCCAGGATCGGAAACACTAGCGGATAGGCGTTTTCACGAACGCTTCGCAGTCGCTCGCGGGAGTGCTCCCACGCCCAGGCGTCCACGATGACCAGGTCGGCCTTGCCATCCGGAAGAGTCACGCTTTCCGGCGTCAACCCGGCGTCTCGCAGCGTCCGCACCAGCAATCGTTGATCTGCGCGGGCTCTCAACGCGACCTGCACATGCAGCAGGTTCTGGGATTCCCCCGACGGCTGGGAGAAAAGCGCAGGAAATCTACTCGGTGGCATCAAGGGTCGCTATCTTGGAAGGGATTCCCTGCAGGATTCCCTGCAGGCCGTAAAGCGGTGCACCGACGCGCAGACCCTCGCGGGTTATCTGGAACTCCCGCAATGTCTTCTCGAAATCCCCCGTGCGTTTTTTCAGGATACCGATGGCCTTGCGCAGCCCGCCGTCCAGTTCCATGTAGCGCAGCAGAACGATCGTGTCCGCCAGGTAGTTGATATCGTCTTCCGACGGGCGCAGTTCCTCGCCCGCGATCGCCGACTGTTCATTCACCAGCAGGACCGTGACGCCCATGTTGGAGAGGTAATGACACAGCGCATGGGCGTGCGCCGTGATGTCGTCACCCCTGACGGATTGGCGAAAACCCGCGAGGCTATCGAGCATGACCATGCGGGCCCCTTGCTGCTCGACCTCGGTCCTGACCCGCCAGGCGAACTCATCCGGTGAGTAGTGCAGCGGCTCGACTTCATCGATGCTCAGCGAGCCTTTCTCCATCATGTCCGAAACGGGAATGCCGATCGCCTCACAGCGTGTGCGCAGCGTTCCGATGCTCTCTTCGAACGTGTAGACCACGGATCGTTCGCCGCGCCGCGCCGCCTCGTGCATGTATTGAAGCCCGAGCGAGGTCTTGCCGACTCCGGTAGGACCGGAAATGATGGTGACGGTCCCGCGTGTGATGCCGCCGCCCGAGAGGCGGTCCAGTTCACCGATGCCGCAAGGCAGTTCTTCCGCCACATACGTGCGTCGGTGCTCGCCAGGCATCAGGCGCTCGAAGACCTGCATGCCATGATCGCCGAGTCGTAGCGTGTGCTCGCCCTCGGAAAACCCGGAGCCTCGGAACTTGAGAACGCGCAATATGCGCCGGTTCTCCCGATGCTCCAGCTCCAGGATACCGTCACCGAGGTAGCGCAGGTCGGCATCCGCCGAGGACCCTTGCTCTGCTGTATAGAGCACCGTTGTCCCGGCGCTGTTGAGGTATTCGAGTAGCCCCATCACCTGTTTGCGGAATTGGTAGGCATCCGGCATGAGCTGACGCAATTGGCTCAGCGCGTCGATGAATACGCGCTCGGGAGGGCCATCGGGAAACAGGGCGCCGATCCGCGAGCGTATATCCACGCCCTCCGCTTCCCAAGGCTCCAGCAGTGTGTACGCCGCCTCCGGTTCGGCATCGGCTCCCGGGGACAGGTCGATCACGCTGGTGCCGTCGAGGGACAGGCCGATGCGGTGGGCGTCCGCACGCAGATTGCGTTCCGACTCGCCGAGGCTGATCAGCAATCCGTTTCCATCGGACGAAGAGGCCAGGTACTGAAGTCCCAGCGTGGTTTTCCCGGTACCCGGCCCACCCGATACCAGGTAGGAGCGTCCGGGCAGAAACCCGCCTCTGAGTATCCTTTCCAGCCCAGGGATCTCAACGCTGATGCGTTCTTCATGCGGCTCGTTCACGCCATGATCTCCCTATGCAACGACCGATCTCGCCTACTGCTTCTTGTCCCTGGGGCGTTCATTCACCTGAGCGTGGCACGTCATGGACGATGTGCCGCCGAGGAACACATGGCCAGGCGCTGGCGATTCGTTCGAGGTTGATATGAAGTTATAGATGTAAATACTTAAAAAATTAACCGAATGTTACGCCAATCACTCCGATAAATAGGTTTGTGGCAACATGACTGTAAGTGTTTTTATCTATAAGTTGCAAGGCGTCCCGCTCGGCGTTTGGCGGGGGAACCCGACCAGCGGCAGTACCACGCAGTAGCCATCATTCATTGACACCGGGAGGTGCCCAGAGCATGGAAACGTTGAAAGAAACAGAGCTTCGTCGCTCTCTACGGGTCCTGATCGCTGATGATCGTCTATTGGTACGCAAGGGCATGCAGATGTTCCTGAGCGAGCGGCCCTGGATCGACATGGTCTGCGAGGTAGCCAGCGTACGGGATATCCAGGACGTCATGCGTGCCACCCCGGTGGATGTCATACTTCTTGACTACGAGTTGTCGGCTCGACAAGAAGAGAGCATTGACGTCCTTTGCAGTCAGATACCGGTCGTCGTGCTTTCCGTTCCGGAACGTCTCGGCGCCATTGAAAGCGTCCTTGCCACGGGGGCATCCGGATTCCTTCTGGGTAAAGCAACGTCAGAGGATTTGGAAGATGCTATGATGCTTGCCGTGTCAGGCGGTACGTTTCTTTGCCCCTCCATTTTTCGTAGTATTCTTGCTGATGGATGGGCCGAAGCGGCTATCCCGGAACATGTCACCTTCGGATGTGACGATCTGGCAACTGATGATCACTACTCGGAAAAATTGCTTAGCGAAGGCAAGTCGTTGAAACATGTCGCCAAGCTGCTGGACGCGTCGCTCGGCGATGCCGAAACCGCTATCGAGCGTTTGGCTCGGCTTTACGGAAGGAACGGTCGCGAGGCCCTGCAGGACGCGGTCTCTCAAGGCGTTCTGTCGCCAGGGTCAAGCCGGACTACCCACCATCGTCGCGAACGGCTCGGGAAGGACGAACAAGAATAAACGGATGACATGATCAACCTCCTCCTCGCAGAAGATCACTTGCTGGTCCGCGCTGCTCTCGCTCACCTCATCAATTCCTTTCAAGACATTCACGTTGTCGCGGAAGGGGCGTGCGGACACGAGATTCTGGATGCCGCTCGTATCCATCCCGTGGACGTGGCCCTGATCGATGCCGCGTTGCTTCCCGTTCAGGACTGGGACCTGATTCTCCAGCTCAAGACGATGCGACCCGGCATCAATATTCTGGTCACCTCCAGTTATCGCAGCGACCGCTATGTCGAGCGCCTGATGGAGGCCGGTGCCTGTGGCTTCGTGCACAAGAATGCTGCCGTCAATGAGCTCGAGACCGCCATCCGTCAGGCGGCGGCGAATCGACGCGTGCTCTATCCGGGGATCGACATCTCGGGCATCGCCGCCACTGAACAGGCACCGTCTCCCGTGCCTGCTTTGACTCGACGCCAGCAGGAGATTCTCAAGCTTATCGTGGATGGCTGCCGCAGCCGGACGATCGCGGAGCAGCTGGACTTGAGCGTCAAGACCGTGGAGGCCCATCGCCGGGAAATCATGCGGCGCGTGGGCAAGCAGAACAGTGCCGGGTTGGTGAAGGAAGCCATCCGCCTGGGGCTGGTGCCTTTCCCGACATAGTACACCTCGTCTGTGGCCCGGAGCCTGCCTCGCCGGCATGTGGGAAACGAGACCTGGGAACGCAGATGCCAGAACGAAAAAAGCGGTGTCCGTGAGGACACCGCTTTTCGTCTGTTT
The DNA here is from genome assembly GCF_039830575.1 of Chromohalobacter sp. NCBI lineage: Bacteria > Pseudomonadati > Pseudomonadota > Gammaproteobacteria > Oceanospirillales > Halomonadaceae > Chromohalobacter > Chromohalobacter sp. Next base: position 17,550 of record NZ_JBDOOX010000007.1, read on the forward strand.
GGTAGCGGGGGCCGGATTTGAACCGACGACCTTCGGGTTATGAGCCCGACGAGCTACCAGGCTGCTCCACCCCGCATCAGCTGAGACGCATTCTACGTTTTTCATGGCATAGGTCAAGCACGGATTCACTCGGGCGTGCAGCCTGACCAAACTCGATCATACTGAAGAGAGGCATGCGCCAAGGAGGCGAGTCAACGTGACTCCGTCATGGGGCGGGCACATTTCGACACTACCTGGGGAATGGATATGACGACGCAGACAGCACCCGTAGCGTGGGTCACCGGCGGTACCGGTGGCATTGGAACCGCGATTTGTCAGGCGCTGGCCGAGGCCGGTTATTTCGTCGTGGCAAGTTATCACAATCGGGAAAAAGCCCAGGCCTGGCTGGCGGCACGCCGCGACGAGGGCTTCGAGAACCTGGCCCTGGCAGGGATCAATCTGACCGACTTCGATGCCTGTCATGCCGGCGTCGACGACATTCGTCGTCAATACGGCCCTGTCGAACTGCTGGTCAACTGCGCTGGCATCACGCGCGACAGCACGCTCAAGAAGATGTCTCCCCAGCAGTGGCGCGAGGTCATCGACTGCAACCTCAACAGCGTCTTCAATACCTGCCGTTGCGTGATCGAGGACATGCTCGAGGCGGGCTATGGGCGTATCGTCAACATCTCGTCGATCAATGGTCGCAAGGGCCAGTTCGGTCAGGCCAATTACTCTGCCGCCAAGGCGGGCATGCATGGCTTGACCATGGCGTTGGCCCAGGAAACGGCGACCAAGGGAATCACCGTCAATACCCTGTCGCCGGGATACATCGCCACCGACATGATCATGTCAATTCCCGAGAAGATCCGTGAGTCGATCCGGGAAACCATCCCGGTCAAGCGTTTCGGCAAGCCCGAGGAGATTGCCCGCGCGGTGGTGTTCCTGGCCGATCGTGAGTCGGGGTTCATCACCGGTGCCAACCTCGACATCAACGGCGGGCAGTTCATGGGCTGAGGCGGGCGCGGCCCGGTATCATCGGGCCGCGCCCGCAAAGCGGTGACTGAGGTTTATGCCACGCGACGGGCGAGAGCGTCGAACAGCGTGTCGAAGCGCGCAACCAGGGTGGTCCAGGCGGTCGGCGTCACCGGGCCCGTGGCCAACAGCTGCCGCAAGACCTCGGCGAGTTCCTGATCGGGTTGCGGTGCCTGTCCCAGGCCGTTGTTGAGTCGCGCGACCTGAACCTCGAGGCGTAGTGGCTCGTCCTCCGCCGCGACCGGTTCGTCGGCGAGCAACGCCACCTGAACGACGAGTCGCGCCAGCAGGTGCTCTGCCGTATCGGTTGTCCCTTCCCGGCGTGATGCGTTACGCGCCGCATGGGCCTGTTGCCAGTCGCGCGGCAGGGCCTCGGGGGCGGCGACGTCCCCGGCGTCTTCACCCTGGAGCATCTTGGCGTCCGCCGCGGCATGGGCGTCGACCAAGGGCCGCAAGACCTGCCAACGGTCGGCCTGTTCGGCGAGCGCCAAATGCACGAGGCGTTCCCGACGTGTCCGCACGATACCCTGCCAGCGACGGCGCATGCCTTCGCTGCGACGTCCACCGGGCAGGGGCTCCAGCGCCTCGGCTTCGCGAATGCCTGCATCCAGCGTGGCGCTCTCGTTGGCCCGCTCGGGCTGCCAGGCATCGAAGCGATCGATCAGGGCCTGCATGCTGTCCAGGCGTGCCTGGGCTTGTTGCGCGCGATTTTCACGCTCGGCCTCGCGTGCGGCAAAAATGCGATCGCAGAGCCCCCGGAACTGGCGCCACAGCATTTGTTCCTCGCCCTTGGCGGCCCGTCCCAGGGCGCGCCATCGCGCCTGCAGCGCCTTGGCATCTTCGCTGCGTTGGGTGGCGGGCATGTCGGCTTCCACCAGGGCTTCGGCCTCGGCGATCAACTGTCGCTTGGCCTCGCCGATTTCTCCGGCACGGCGATCGATCAGCGCCTGCAGCTCGTGACGTACACGGCCGAAGCGTTGGCCGAGCGGCTTGGCCCGCTCGCGAGGCACCGGAGAGAACTGTTGCCACTGCTCCCGCGCGCGGTCGCGGATCTGGCGCAGGATATCCGGGTCGGCCCGGGAATCGGGATGCGCGATGAGCTCTTCCAGCTGTTCGCAGAGCGCTTCGCGCGCTTCGAGATTGCGCTTGCGTTCGTCGTCACGGCGTTGGTACCAGTCGGCCAACGCGTCGTGAATGCGTTGCGATGCGCTCCGGAAGCGCTGCGACAGCTCCGCGGTGGCGGCGGCGTCGCCGAGGGCCGCCCACTCCTTGATCAACTGCCGGTGACGGCGATCACGGTCGGCATCGGGCAGGGTGTCGTCCTCGGCCAGTGCCTCGATGCTGTCGATGAGCTGGGTGCGCTTGGGGCCCGCCACGAAGCCTCGCCAATCGCGCAGCTCAGCCAGGCGCGCGCCGAGGCGCTTGAGTCGTGCTTCAAGCTCGCCGCGCGATGCTCTGGGCAGGGCGTCGAGGCGCTGGCGCAATTGTCGATACGAGCGACTGGCGGTTTTCAGGGTGCCGCGGTCGAGGTGATGTTCGAGTGCGTCGAGCTCTTCCTGCAGTGCCGCCAGGTCGACGGGCGCATCGCCGTCGGCCGTTTCGGCCTGACGCAACCGGCGTGCCTCCTGAATCAGCGGTGTCGGCGGCAGATCGTTGGGCCAGTCGATGCGTGCCAGGCAAGCGTCGATGGCGGCATGATCGTCGCGCAAGGCATCCTCGAGCGCCTTGGCATGGGTCGTGGCGCGATCCCAGGCATCGTTGACGCGCTGGCAGGCGGCTTGTGCCGCGGCATAGCGGGCCTGGATGTCGTCATCCGGCGGATAGTGATCGGAGAGCGCAAGCCAGCGCTCGCCATGCAGGCGCTGCTGAGCGCGCAGGCTGTCGATGTCCTGATGGGTCAGGCTCGAGGCCTGGGCGAGGCTGGCAACGGCGTCCTCGAGGGCTTCGACCAGGATGGCGCGGGTATGTGCGGCTTCTTCCTGCCGCTGCAGCGCCTGATGCTGGGCGTGTCCCTCGGTCTCGTGATCGGAGAGCGTCTTGTGGCACCGCTGGCTGGCTTCCTGGAAACGACGCTCCTGCTCGTCGCTGGGCGTATCGCCGAGTGCCTCCCACTCGCGGATCAGGTGGCGGTAGCGGGCGCCGTAGAGCGGTTCCCAGGCATGCAGTGCATGTGCCTCCAGGGCCTCCAGAATGCGTTGCCGGGCGGCTTGCTGGGCCTGGGTTTCCTCGGCGTCGGCCCGCAGGCGCTGCAGGCGTTCGCGCGCCTGGCGGATGACGGCCTTGTCGCGTCGCGCCTCGCGCGCCAGACGTTGCAGTCCTGCGTGGCTCGTGACGCGTTCGGCGGCGGCGTGACGCACCGCGGCGATGCCGTTGTCGCAGGCCTGGCGGATCAAGGCCGCTTCGTCGTCGAGCCGGGCCAGGGCGGCCAGGCGCAATTGCTGGTTGTCGCCCGCCTCGGTGAGCGTCACGAGCAGGTCATGGTCTTCCAGCGTGTCGACCAGGGTGAGGCGCTGATTCAGGGGCGGAGCGTCGGGGACGCTGCCACACAGCAACTGGCTGAGCCGGGCCCGGAGTTCGGCACTGTCGTGCGCCTCCAGCCACGCAAGAAGCAAGGCGGGATCGTCGAACTGGGCGAGTGCCTCGCGCCGGACCGTGGCATCCTCGTCGCGTGCCAATTGTTCGAGGGCTTGGTAGTCGGCAGGCTTGCGCTTATCGAGTTGGGCGATGGCCATGTGGCGAACGCGGGGGTCGCGATGTCGCCAGCGTGGCGCGAAAAAACGGCGGAAGAATCCAGACATGACCCGGCATGCATCCCTGTTCTTGACGTATTGAATGCGTGGCAAAGCGAATGCGACGACGCTCCTATCGTCCCATTCGCTACGATATTAGCAAAGTACGTCAGTGAAGTACGTCGTATGATTGAGTATCGTTTGCCACAGCCTATCAAAGCATGCGCGTCGATACCGGGAAAAGACGACGAAGGCAAGGGCGTCGGTGTGTGGAGACACCTGACAACAGCGTAGCGCTGGTCTTATCATCAGTTGCAGCCATCACGACCCTCGCTTAGCTTTATCCTTACACCAGACATCAGCTGTGGAGTGCGGCCATGAGCCTCAACATGGATCGGGCAGCATCGGCGTTCACCTTCAAGGGTGGCATGCTGCCCATGACGGTCATGGAACTGACGAGCGCCGACCCCGAGCAGATTCGCGCCCAACTGGCCGGCAAGGTGAGCCAGTCGCCCGCGTTCTTTCAACATACGCCGGTGGTCCTCAGCGTAGAACGTCTCGATGAGCCGCATCTCGCGCTGGAGCGCATTTGTGCCGTGTGCCGCGCGCATAAATTGCTGCCGGTGGCGGTGCGCGGCGGAACCGACCCCGTGAAGCAGTCCGCCTGGGCGCTGGGGCTGGGGTGGTTTCCGCCGCAGGAGGCGCGCCCACGGGCGGTGGAGGAAGTGCCGCTCGCCGACGCGCCGTCTCCCGAGGTCGAGGCGACGGCGTCGCCCACCGTGGGGCGTATCTATCGTGGCACGGTCCGTTCGGGACAGCAGATCAGCGCGCCCGAGGGCGACCTGGTCGTCGTGGGGGCGGTCAACCCCGGCGCCGAAGTACTCGCCGCCGGCAGCGTGCATGTCTATGGCCCGCTGCGCGGACGGGCGCTCGGCGGCATTCACGGCGATCGTCAGGCGGGTATCTTCTGCCAGGAACTGCACGCCGAGCTGCTGTCGCTGGCCGGCAATTACAAGCGCCTTGAAGACATCGATCCGCGCCTGTTGAGCCAGCCCGTGCAGGTACAGTTGCGCGACGACCAATTGAACATTTCATCGCTCGGCTAGCCGGGATGTCAGGGCGCCATGTCGCGCCAGCGGGGATGGCTAGTACGAACGACTCAATAGCAACAGGAAGCTCATCTTGGCCAAGATCATTGTAGTGACCTCCGGCAAGGGCGGAGTCGGTAAAACCACCAGCGCAGCGGCCATCGCCACGGGACTGGCGCTGCGTGGCAACAAGACCGTCGTGATCGATTTCGACGTGGGGCTTCGCAACCTCGACCTCATCATGGGGTGCGAGCGTCGCGTGGTCTATGACCTGATCAACGTCATCCAGGGCGAGGCGGGCCTCAACCAGGCCTTGATCCGCGACAAGCGGACCGAGAACCTGCATATCCTGCCGGCGTCTCAGACGCGCGACAAGGAGGCCCTGACCGCCGATGGCGTGGAAAAGGTGCTCGAGGCCCTGTCCCAGGAATACGATTTCATCGTCTGCGATTCGCCGGCGGGTATCGAGCACGGTGCGCAGTTGGCGATGTACTTCGCCGACGAGGCCATCGTGGTGACCAATCCCGAGGTGTCGTCGGTACGCGATTCCGACCGCATTCTGGGCTTGCTGGCGTCCAAGACGCGGCGCGCCGAACGCAGCGAGCCGCCGGTGAAGGAGCATTTGCTGATCACCCGCTATGACCCCAATCGCGTGACCTCGGGCGACATGCTGACGCTCGACGACGTGCGCGAGATCCTGGCCATCAATCTGGTGGGCCTGATCCCCGAATCCGAGGCGGTGCTGCGTGCGTCCAACCAGGGCGTGCCCGTGGTGCACGACATGGACAGCGACGCGGGTCAGGCCTATGCGGACACCGTGTCGCGGCTCCTCGGCGAAGACGTGCCGCTGCGCTTTCATGAATTCCAGAAGAAAGGACTGCTCTCCCGTATGTTTGGAGGAGGCCGCCGGTGAAACTGCTCGAATTTCTGAAACGCGAACGCAAGAAGTCGGCATCGGTTGCCAAGGAGCGCCTTCAGATCATCGTGGCGCACCAGCGGGGACAGCGCGATCAGCCCGACTACATGCCGATGCTGGAAAAAGAGCTGCTCGAGGTGATTCGGCGCTACGTGCAGGTGGACCAGGATGCGATCAACATCAGTCTGGACCGCGATAACGATTGCTCGGTGCTCGAGCTCAACGTCACGTTGCCGCGCGATGAGTGAAAGCCCGTCGGCTGAGTCGGGCGGCCGGGTATGCTAGGCTGAGCGCTTTTGGCAGTGGGGGAGACTGCGGCCATGGCGCAGGGCAAGACCGAGCCGACCTTTCTTTGGCATGATTACGAGACCTTCGGTGCCGATCCTCGGCGCGACCGCCCCGCGCAGTTCGCCGCGATCCGCACCGACAGCGACTTCAATCCCGTCGGCGAACCAATGACGTTCTATTGCAAGCCGGCGGACGATTTCCTGCCTCATCCCCAGGCCTGTCTGATCACGGGCATCACGCCCCAGGCGGCTCGCCGTCGTGGCCTGGCCGAGATCGAGTTCGCCGCGCGCATCCACGCCGAGATGAGCGTCCCCGGCACCTGCTCGCTGGGCTACAACACGCTGCGTTTCGACGACGAAGTCAGCCGTCATCTCTTCTACCGCAACTTCATCGATCCGTACTCGCGCGAATGGCAGAACGGCAACTCGCGATGGGACCTGATCGATGTGGTGCGTACCTATCATGCCCTGCGTCCCGACGGCATCGAGTGGCCGACGCGCGACGACGGCGCGCCGAGCTTTCGTCTCGAGGACTTGACCGCCGCCAACGGCATCGAGCATGCCGGTGCCCACGATGCATTGGCCGACGTCCGTGCGACCATCGAGCTGGCGCGTCTGCTCAAGGCCCGCAACGCCCAGTTGTTCGAGTACCTGCTCAAGCTGCGCGACAAGCGCACGGTGGCCAGGATGCTGGACATCCAGGCGCGCAAGCCGATGCTGCACGTGTCGCGGCGTTACCCCGCCAGTCGTGGCTGCAGTGCCCTGGTGGTGCCGCTCGCCGAGCATCCCAGCAATCCCAACGGGGTGATCGTCTATGACCTGTCGGTGGATCCCTCGCCGCTGCTGTCGATGGAGGCGGCGCAGATCCGCGAGCGGGTGTTCGCCAGTGCCGATGAGCTGGCCGAGGGCGAGGCGCGCATTCCTCTCAAGGTGATTCACATCAACAAGAGTCCGGTGATTATGCCGGCGGCCTCGCTCAAGGACGTCGATGGTCCGCAGCGGGGCGAATACGGTGCCCTCGTGGCCCGGCTGGGCCTGGACATGGCAGCCTGCCGCCGCCACTGGAAGCAGCTCCAGGCGGCGCCGGACGTGGCGGCCAAGGCTGCCGAAGTATTCGCCGAGGGCCCCGGAGCACCACCCAGCGACCCGGATCTGATGCTGTATTCGGGGGGCTTTTTCTCGCCCGCGGACCGGCGCGAGATGCAGCGCGCACGCGAGATGCCGGCCTGGGACCTGGCCGAGGCGAGCTTCGCCTTTCAGGATCCGCGTCTGGAGGAAATGCTGTTTCGTCTGCGCGCGCGCAACTATCCCGACACCCTGAGCAGCGAGGAGCAGGCGCAGTGGGAGGCCTATCGCTGGGCGCGCATGAACGACGCCGAGGTGGCCAGCCTGACGTTGACGGGGTTCGCGCGCGAGATCGAACGTCTCAACCAGGTGCCGCTGGACGACGCGCAGCGCCAGGTGCTCGAAGAGCTGGTCATGCACGTCGAGGCGATGATGCCGCCGCAGGCGTTCGGCTGACACGATTTCGTCGCGATGCGACGCTCACGTCATGACGACATGCGCCCGGGCCACATCAGGCCCGGGCGCATGTCGTTTCGAGCCGCGTACGCTCAGTCCCGCGTTGCCGGCAGGGGACGGAAGGTGTCGACGAGGGACGGGATGTCGCTGGCAGTGGTCCGAGCGTCGTAGTTGACCGTGAGCGGCTGCGAGCGACGCAGACGCTGCCAGGCCTGACGCACCGCTTCGGCGTCCAGGGCGTCGACCGTGTCGGCCAGTTTGTCGCGGCGCGCGAAGTCCGGCTCGGCGAAGGCCAGCGTCTGCCAGAGCCGGTCGGTCAGTTCGCCCAGGCTATTGTCACGCTCCCGCAAGCGGCTGCTGACGGCCGCGCGATAGGGCGCGAGGGCACTGTCGTCGAGGGAGGCCATGCGCGCGTCGAAGTCCTCCAGGAAGGCCTCCATGCGCTGGGCGATGCGCTGTTTTCCGGTGTCGGGGGACTGCACCAGCATGGCCAGGCCTGGCGCATCCAGTATCGGGGAGTAGCCGGCCGTGACGATATAGCCCAGTTGCTCCTCGGTGCGCAATCGGGTGTAGAACGGTGCCTCGATCAGCTTGCCGATGACCGCCAGCCGAGCCTGGCTTTCCAGGCTGCGGTCGGGGCCTTGCAGATAGCGCAGTACGGCGGCGTCGTTGCGCGTGCTGCGGGGGTGCAGGGTCGGCGGCGTCTCGGGGATCGCCAGCGGCGCCAGGGGCGGTATGTCCTCGGCATGCAGACGAGGGGCGAGGGCGTTGGCGATCTGCAGTCCCTCGCGACGCGCCAGTTCGTCGCTCAGGTTGCCCACCGCCATGGCCTGCACGTAGAGGTCGCCGAGGAACGTGGCACGGTAGTCGCGCAGATCCTCGACGTCGAGGGACGACAAGGCGTCGAGCATCGCCGATGTCGACCATTGGGGACGCAGCAGCGCTTCGCCGAGCGACCGGTACATCTGCTGGTGAAGAGGCGCCTGGGCGGCGTTGCGCCACTGCTGCGACAGCCGGTACTTGACGCGCGAGAAACTCGCCTCGCTGATGTCGCCTCGTTTCAGGCGTTCGACGACATCGTTCATCAACCTTGACTGACGGTCGCGCCAGCCGGAGAAGGTCAGCGTGATGCCCCGTGCGTGGGCATAGGCATCGAAGGATTGTCCGGCCAGGCGAGCGGGGTAGAAGCGTGCATTGAGGCTGTCGGTGATCCAGCCCGCGAGCAGTCGCGTCAGGGCGGCATTGCGGGCGCTGGCGGAGGTGTCGGGAGACTGCAGGCTGAAGCGCCACTCCACGCGTGGTGTGCCGAAGCGGTCGTTGGCCAGGTGCCAGAGTTCGACGCTGGGTGCGTCGACGATGGCCTGGGGCCGATCGCCGCTCAAGGCGTGCACCTCGAGGTCCTCGGCGATGAAAGGATTGCGTGAAGGGAGCTCGAGGCCGTCCAGGGCGCTGGCCTCCGGCCAGGTCTCGACCCGGGTCAGCGTATAGGGGGCGTCGAAGTAGGGCGAGGTGGTCTCGCCCTCCACGTCCGGCCCGCTGTACACGCGCAACAGGTGCGCGGGCGTCATGTCGGCCAGATAGTCGCGAATGCGGGCGGCGTCGAATCCGTCCATGCGGTAGGGAGCGTACTGCACATCCTCGAGCGGCACGTGGGCCAGGCGCATGGCCAGCTGGCTCGCCTGCTCGATCGGCTCGCCACGTTGCTGGAAGCGAAAGGCCTGCTCATTGAGGCGGGCCTGCTCGTCGTAACGCCAGGCCTGGAGCCCTTGCTCGCGGATGCGCTCGATCTGGTCGAACAGGCTGGCCTGAATGCGCGAGAGATGCTTGGCGCCTTCCGGCGTGAGGCTGATCGAGACGGCGAACAAGGCATGCCGGCCGTCGCCGTTCGTGGTACCCGCCGAGAGGCCATCGGCCCACCCTTCGCGGCGCAGGGCCGCCAGCAGGCTGCCCTCGCCTTCGTGGCCGAGTAGATTGGCCAGGTACTCGGCAGGCTTGGTGCGGTAGTCCTGCTGCGGGTCGGGAATCGGGAACAAAAAGCGAACCTCCCGGTCCCGGGACAGGCTCTTGACCGCCAGGCGGGCAGGAAGCTCGGCGTCGGTGACCAGGGGTGTCTCGATCGCGGTGCGTGTCAGGCCTCGATCGGGAATCTCGGCAAAGCGATCGCGGACCATGGACTCGAGGGTGTCGAGAGACTGGGGGCCGATGACCGTCAAGTGCATGACATTGGCCCCGTAGTGGGATTCGTAGAAGTCGATCAGTTTCTCGCGCAGTGAGCGCTCCCCGCCCTGGAGCGTCTCCAGGCTGCCTACTGCAAACCTCGTCGCCGGGTGTTCGGGGTTGAGGGCGCGATCGGTGGCTTCGTTGATGCGGCGCCCGTCGTCGCGCAGGCGGGCCTGGTATTCGGAGTGCACGGCGTTGCGCTCGCGCTCGACATACTCGGGGTTGAAGCGCGGGGCGACGAAGAAGCGACTGAAACGGTCCAGGGCTTCGGGCAGGGCCGTCGGTTCGATGTCGAAGTAGTAATTGGTATCGCGTGAGGCGGTGAAGGCGTTGTGGTCGCCGCCGTGCGCCGAAATGAAATTCTGATAGGCATCGGCCTCGGGATAACGGTCGGTGCCGAGAAACAGCATGTGCTCGAGAAAGTGTGCCAGGCCGGGCGTGGCGTCGGGATCGTCGCTGCTGCCGACGTCCACGTTCATGGCGGCGGCGGCCTCGTCGGCTTCCGGGTCGCTGACCAGCAGGATCTCGAGGCCGTTATCGAGCGTCAGCGCCCGGTAGTCGCGCGCATCGTTGGGGCTGGCGATGGGATCGACGACCTTGGCCACCGGGTCGCTGGCGTACGCCGTCTGAGAGACGGCGAGGAGAAAAAGGCACATGCCGAGCAGCCAGCGGCCGGCACGGGAACGGGATGAAAGCACGATGATGGCTCCTTGTTCAGTGATGCCAGTAGGTCATCGGACCGGTGGGATGACCGCAGGCCCAATCCTGGTGCGATGGATCGTTGACACGTCTTGATACAGGAAAAGCGCCCAACAGTTCCAAGGGCGCGGGAGTGAGCATGGCACGCGCGTCATCGAGCGGCGTCGCGGGGTCTAGCCAGCGGGGCGCATCCCGGGCGTCGATGACTGCCGGAAAGCGGTCGCTCAAGGGCGTCAGCATGAGGTTGGCGGGGACCGTGACCAGGGCCGCGGAATCCGTGAATTCGGTCAGCGTGGTGTGGTAACGGCACCAGACCCCGGCCAGCAACAGCGGTGCACGATCGACGCGAGTGACCAGGAACGGCTGTTTCATGCGTGGCTGCGGCTTCCATACATAGACCCCGGCGACCGGGATCAGGCAGCGACGTGCCTGGAACGCCTCGCGGAACATGGGGCGTTGTTCGAGCGACTCGGCGCGTGCGCAGTGGGGGGCATGGTCCAGCACCTTGAGCCAGGGCGGTGTCAGCCCCCAGAATGCCGTGGCCCAATGCGCCTCGCCCTGCCCATGTCGAATGATCGACAGGGGACGGCGCGGCGCCAGATTGGGCCCCACGATCGGCGTGACCTCCTGACGCAATGCGTCGAGCGGCGGCGTTGTCCAGGGCTTGATATAGAGACGGCCGGCCATGCGCTCTCCTCGCGGTTGGGCGCGTCAGGGTAAGCCAAGCCGACGGGGGCTTGCCAGCGCTGCTTTTGATATCCGGCAAGCTTGTGACTTGCGTTTGCGTGCGTTCCCGATATGCTGGGGGAAACGCTGTTCGACCATGCGCGGCTCGAACTCTTGCACTCGACGGGAGACGAGATCGCGCCTGCTCATCATGAGGAATCCGATGGCTCGTCCCAGACAGCATGCACCCGAGGTGCTGCATGGCCAGGTCATGGCGGTGTGTGACGCCTGGCTGCGCGATAATCCCGTGCATACGCTGTCGTTGCGCTCCCTGGCGCGCGAAGTGGGATGCGCGCCGAGCACCTTGCTCAAGCTCTACGGCAGCTTCGGCAACCTGCTGCAATACGTCAACGTCGAGACGCTGGGACGTTTGCGGGCGGCCATGGAAGGGCTCGAGGGCACCGACCCCGAGCCGCGTCTCAAGGCGCTGGCCACCGCGTACTGGATGTACGCGCAGCACGAGCCCTACCGCTGGCAGATGCTGTTCGACTATCCGCTGGCTCAGGAAGGCGAACTGGATCAGCGCCAGAACGACATGATCGAAGGGCTGTTCGTGCGTGTCGAGGCGGCCCTGACCGAGTACCAGCCCCGCATGGGCGAGCTCGAGGCCCGACGCATGGCGCGCACCCTGTGGGGCAGCGTGCATGGTCTGGTGCAACTGGGCCTCAGCGAGCGCCTGGGAGTCTGGCAGGGGCAGTCGCTGGAGGTCACGGCGCTGCTCGATCAATTGCTGACCACGACCTTGATGGGGCTCAAGTACGGTCCGAGAGAGCCGTGATCCCGCAACTGCTTACCCAACGGCGTTTCGCTCCCTTCTTCTGGACCCAGGCTCTGGGCGCGTTCAACGACAATGTCTTCAAGAACGTGCTGCTGCTGCTGCTCACCTTCGTGGCCGTGCCGCGTTACGGCTGGGACACGGGGCTGCTCAACAACCTTGCTGCAGGCCTTTTCATTCTGCCCTTCCTGCTGTTTTCCGCGTGGGGCGGCCTGCTGGCCGACCGTCTCGACAAGCAGCGCCTGATTCGTCGCCTCAAGCTGCTCGAGCTCGTCACCATGTGCGTGGCGGCCGCCGCCGTGTGGTACGAGGCCTATCTCCTGCTGCTGGCGCTGCTGTTCATGATGGGCACCCAGTCGGCGCTCTTCGGCCCGGTCAAGTACGCCATCCTGCCGCAGCATCTGTCGGCGACCGAGCTGGTCAAGGGCAATGCCTGGGTCAGTCTGGGCACCTTCCTGTCGATATTGCTGGGAACGCTGCTGGCCGGCCTGCTGGCCGCCCTGGACGGCGCCTGGGCGCGTGGCGCGATCGCCGTCACCCTGGTGTCGCTGGCGTTGCTCGGCTGCCTTGCCAGCCTGTGGGTGCCCAGTGCCCCCTCCAGTCAGGAAGGAGCGATCCAGTGGCGACCCTGGCGCGGAGCGTGCGAGGTCATGCGCGATGCCTGGCGCGAGCCGCGAGTGTTTCGTGCCTTGCTGGGTATCAGCCTGTTCTGGTTCCTGGGGGCCTGTTACCTGACGCAGCTGCCGGCCTGGACGCGGGATGTCGTGCACGGCAACGAGGCCGTCGTCAGCGCCTTGCTGGCGGCATTCGCGCTCGGGGTGGGGGCCGGTGCGCTGCTGTGTGCGCGCCTGTCGGCCGGGCGACTGGAAGTCGGTCTGGTACCGGCGGGGGCCATGATCTTTGGTCTGGCCGGGCTGGACCTGGGGCTGAGCCAGCCGCTGGCGGGCAACGACTCGGGCCTGGCGGCCTTGAGCCTGGTGCCGGCATTCTGGCACCAGATGCTCGATCTCGCGGCGATCGGCCTGGGCGGTGGCCTCTACATCGTCCCGCTGTACACGCTGATCCAGCTGGAAAGCCGCGATGACCATCGTGCTCGCATGATCGCCGCCAACAATATCCTCAATGCCTTGTTCATGGTGCTGGCGGCGGCCTTCGGGGTGGTGATGCTGACCCTGGTCGGTGCGTCGCTCAACGCCTTCATGCTGGCGCTTTCGGCAATCTCGCTGACCCTGGCGGCGGCGATCTTGTGCTGCGTGCCACGCCCCGTGCTGCGCCTGTCGATCTTCGTGCTGATCCGTGTGCTCTACCGGCTGCGCTTTCGCGGGCGCCAGGCCGTCCCCGCCCGGGGCGCGGCGCTCGTGGTGTGCAACCATGTCAGCTTCATGGACGCATTGATCCTGGGTGGAGGTTGTCCGCGTCCGCTGCGGTTCTTGATGGATCGCCCGATCTACGAGTCCCGCTGGCTCAACTGGTTCTTCCGCATCGCCGGTGCGATTCCGGTGGATTCGGAGCGCTGCGACCCGGGCGGCGTGCGCCGGGCCCTGGACGAGGTGAGCCATGCCCTGCGCCAGGGCGAGGTCGTCATGCTGTTTCCGGAAGGGCGGCTGACGCCCGATGGCAAGGTGCATCGGTTCCGGCGCGGCATCGACATCATCCTGGCCCGCGACCCGGTCCCCGTGGTGCCTGCCGGTCTGGCCGGCCTGTGGGGGTCATGGACCTCGAACCGTGGCGGCAAGGCGCTGACCAAGTGGCCGCGCCGTTTCCGGGCCCGCGTGGCGCTGTACTTCGGCGACCCCATTCCCGCGGAGCGGGCGACACGCGACGAGATGACGCGGCATGTCGTGGCGCTCAAGGCTAGGGCGGAGGCCGAGATCGGGGTGGCCTAGCCCAGGGATCGGGTGCGGCGTGCGGACTGCCAGCACCGCGCCGAGGTGATCAGGTTGTCCTTGATCTGCAGGATTTCCATGCGGATCGCGCCCAGCTGCAGGCAGGCGGGCGCGTCGGGGAAGGCCTCCAGGTGCTCGAGGATCAGGCCGTTGAGGGTCTTGGGCCCATCGGTAGGCAACTGCCAGGCGAGCACCTTGTTGATATCGCGAATGTTGGTCGTGCCCTCGATGATGTAGCTGCCGTCGTCCTGCGGGTGGATCTCGCGATGGGTGGCGGCTTCGTCGGTGGTGAATTCGCCGACGATCTCCTCGAGGATGTCTTCCAGCGTCGCCAGCCCTTCCACGTCGCCATATTCGTCGACCACGATGCCGATGCGCCGCTTGTGCTGCTGAAAGTTGAGCAGTTGCGTGTGCAGCGGGGTCGATTCCGGAATGAAGTAGGGCTCCCGGGCCTCCTGCACGATGGCGGCCTTGGTGACCTCGGGCTTGGAGAGGAAACGGGCGGCGTTGCGCAAGTGCAGAATGCCGATGATGTTGTTGATGTCGCCTTTGTACACCGGCACCCGCGTGTGCTGGCTGGAGCGGATCTGGGCGAGAATCGTCTCGAGGTCGTCGTCGAGGTCGATGCCGGCGATTTCCTGACGCGGCACCATGATGTCGTTGACGGTGACGTTCTCCAGGTCGAGGATCGACAGCAGCATCGTCTGGTGGCGACGTGGAATCATGGTGCCGGCTTCGTGCACTACCGTACGCAGTTCGTCGCGGGTCAGGTTGTCGGCGCTGCCATCGATGTCGCGGATGCCCAGCAGGCGCAGCAGGCCGTTGGAAATGGCGTTGACCAGCCACACGAACGGATAGAACAGCTTGAGCAGCGGTTCGAGGGCCACCGACGCGGGGTACGCGATGCGTTCGGGCTTGACGGCGGCGAAGGTCTTGGGCGTGACCTCGGCGAAGATCAGGATCACGATGGTCAACGCCGCCGTGGCGATGGCCGGCCCGGAGACATCGCCGAAGAAGTGAATGGCGATGATCGTGGCAATCGACGCCGCGAGATTGTTGACGAAGTTGTTGCCGATGAGGATGACGCCGATGAGGCGGTCGGGGCGACTGAGCAGTCGCAGCACGCGCTTGGCCGCGCGCTCGCCGCTATTGGCCTGATGCGACAGGCGGTAGCGGTTGATCGACATCATCCCGGTTTCCGAGCTGGAGAAGAAGGCGGATAGGCAAATGAGCACGAGCAGCAGCGTCAGCAGCAGCCCCAAGGGTATGTCATCGCTCAAGGTGGAGAGGTCCTCGCTTGAAAGCCAACGTCGTTTGTAGGGATTCCCCCCGGGGGTGTCAAGGCGACCTCTGGGCTATCACACGTCGTGGAAGACGAGCTGCAGCGCGACCTTGGTGCCGAAGTAGCCGAGCACCAGCAGCAGGCAGCCGCCCAGCGTCCAGCGCACGGCGCGCGCGCCGCGCCAGCCCAGCCAGTGACGCCCGATGAGCAGGCCGGTGAAGACCATCCAGGCGGCCAGCGAGAACACCGTCTTGTGCACGAGATGCTGCGCGAACAGGTTGTCGATGAAGATGAAGCCGCTGACGATCGCCGCGGTGAGCAGCAGCAGGCCGGCGCCGATCAGCTCGAACAGCAGGCGTTCCATGCTGGTCAGGGCAGGCAGCACCTGGACGATGCCGCGCGTATGCCGGCGCTTGAGTGCGTGATTCTGCAGCGCGACCAGCATGGCTTGCACGGCGGCGATGCTGAGCAATGCCGAGGCCACGCTCGACGTCAGGATATGAAAGACGATGCCGGGCGAGACGTTGGCCTCGACCATGTGGCTGGGGAACAGCATCAGCGCGATCAGGGTCAGCGCCGCCAGTGGAAAGAGACCGGCTCCGACGCTCAATAACGGCTTGAGCAGGCTGACGGCGATCAACAGCGCCGCGATCAGCCAGCTGAACAGCGACGCGCTCTCGAACAGCCCCAGATGCAGCCCGTGACCGAGAAAGACGCTGTGGGCCACGACCACGGCGTGCGCGCTGACCGCAAGCAGGCCCAGCGAGCGCACGAGCGCCGCTCGGGGCGCCACGCGCCTGGCGAGCGCCAGTGCTTGCCAGCTTCCTGCGGCGAGATAACAGACAATGGCGAGAATCGCAAAAGGCAGCGCCTGCATCGGTGGCCAATCCCTGCGCCGGTCGGCGTCGAAGATAAATTGAAGTACCCCATTGTGGCCGTGCCACGTGGGCTCGGGAGCGTTACTATAGCGAATCCCCGCGCCATAGCGAATCCCCTGCGTCATCCGGGCATTGCCACGGGTGCATGGAGACCATCGCTACGAACGCGTATAATCGCCGTTTCATGCCTAGGCAATTCCTGCCGGAGAGCGCCATGTTTGAAAGTTTGACCGAGCGCCTGTCGGGCACGCTCAAGTCGATCACCGGTCAGGCCAAGCTGACCGAGGACAACATCAAGGATACCCTGCGCGAGGTGCGTCGTGCACTGCTGGAGGCCGATGTGGCCCTGCCGGTGGTCAAGGCGTTCGTCGAGCGGGTGCGCGAGCGTGCCGTGGGACAGGAAGTTTCCCGCAGCCTGTCGCCGGGCCAGCAGTTCGTCAAGATCGTCCAGCAGGAGCTGGAAGCGATCATGGGCGAAGCCAACGAAGCGTTGTCGCTCAAGAGTTCGCCCTCGGTCATTCTGATGGCCGGCTTGCAGGGCGCGGGCAAGACGACCTCGGTTGCCAAGCTGGCGCGCTTCCTGCGCGAGCGGGAAAAGAAAAAAGTGCTGGTGGTCTCCGCCGACGTCTATCGTCCCGCGGCCATCGATCAGCTCGAGACGCTGGCCAACGAGGTGGAGGTCGACTTCTTCCCGTCGACCAGCGCGCAGCGGCCGGTGGAGATTGCCCAGGCGGCGATCAAGCACGCCAAAATCCAGTTTCATGACGTCGTGATCGTGGACACCGCCGGCCGGTTGTCCGTCGATCAGGCCATGATGGAAGAGATTCAGGCGCTGCATGGCGCGACCACGCCGGACGAGACGCTGTTCGTGGTCGATGCGATGACCGGCCAGGATGCGGCGAACACCGCCCAGGCCTTCCACGAAGCGCTGCCGCTGACCGGGGTGATTCTCACCAAGGCGGACGGCGATGCGCGTGGCGGGGCGGCGCTCTCCGTGCGCCACGTCACCGGCAAGCCGATCAAGTTCATGGGCATGGGCGAGAAGGTCGACGCCCTGGAGCCCTTCCATCCGGATCGCGTGGCGTCGCGGATTCTCGGCATGGGCGACATGCTGTCGCTGATCGAGGAGGCCGAGCGCAGCGTCGACGAGGACAAGGCGGCGAAGCTGGCCAAGAAGGTCAAGAAGGGCGACGGCTTCGACCTCGAGGACTTCCGTGACCAGCTGCAGCAGCTCAAGAAGATGGGCGGCATGGGCGGCTTGATGGGCAAGTTGCCGGGCATGGGGCAGATGGCCGAGGCCGCGCAAAGCCCCGGTGCCGAGAAGGAACTGGGCAAGCTCGAGTCGCTGATCAACTCGATGACGCCGAAGGAGCGCCGCAAGCCGGAGATCATCAATGGCTCGCGCAAGCGCCGCATCGCGGCGGGGGCGGGGCTGCAGGTGCCCGATCTCAATCGTCTGCTCAAGCAGCACAAGCAGATGCAGAAGATGATGAAGAAGGTCGGCAAGAAAGGCGGCATGCAGAAAATGATGCGCGGGATGGCCGGCATGGGCGGTGGCCCCGGCGGGCCCGGCATGGGTGGCCCGGGAATGGGCGGCCCCGGCATGGGCGGTGGTCCCGGCGGCTTTCCGCGCCGCTGAGTGCGGCGTCTGCTTGTCAAGGAAAAAGGTTTCCAATACGTGCCTTTTTCCGTAGAATGCTGCGTCTTCGCAGGTGGGTATGCCCGCCGCGACAGTCCGTGGCGTAACGTAAAACTTCAACCGTAGGATTTTAGCGCATGGTTACCATCCGTTTGGCCCGTGGTGGCGCCAAGAAGCGTCCCTTCTATCACCTGACCGTCAGCGACTCGCGCAAGTCTCGCGACGGCCGCTTCATCGAGCGCATCGGCTTCTTCAACCCGGTGGCCCGTGGTCAGGAAGAGCGTCTGCGCGTCGATCTCGAGCGTGCCGCGCATTGGCAGGAACTGGGCGCGCAGGTCTCCGATCGCGTCGCCGAGCTGCTGAAAGAAGCACGCAAGCAGCAAGCGTGAGTGCGCTGCCCGACATGTCGCACGAGACCGGTGGCGCCGACACGGCGCAAGACGACGAGCACGTGGTGCTCGGCCGCCTGACCAGTCCCTACGGCGTGAAAGGGTGGCTGAAGGTGTATTCGTACACCAGCCCCATCGAGGGCATCTTCGAGCATGCCGAATGGGTGTTGTCGAAGCGAGGCGAGCGCCGAGCGTGCAAGCTGAGCCAGGGACGCCCCCATGGCAAAGGGCTGGTCGCCAGCCTGGAAGGCATCTCGAGCCGTGAACTGGCCGAGCAATGGGCCGGCGCGGACATTCTCCTGCCCAAGCAGGCGTTGCCGGCGCTCGCGCCGGGAGACTATTACTGGTACCAGCTCGAAGGCCTGCGGGTCGAGACGCTGGACGGTGAATGCCTGGGGCAAGTGAACTACCTCTTCGAGACGGGCGCCAACGATGTACTGGTGATCCGGCCCAGCGAGGCGAGTCTCGATGAGCGGGAACGGCTGTTGCCGTTTCTGCCCGACGACGTGATCCGTCAAGTGGATCTCGACGCCGGGCGAATGATAGTGGATTGGGATCCCGAATTCTGACGCCGCTTCGGGCGGTGTCGTTGGCCGAGTGATGAAGCCGTGTGGATTGGTGTTGTCTCCCTGTTCCCGGAGATGTTCGAGGCGATCACCCGTTACGGCGTAACGGGGCGTGCCGTCGACCAGGGGTTGCTAGAGGTGGATTTCTGGAATCCCCGGGATTACGCCACGGATAAGCACCGCACGGTGGATGATCGCCCATACGGCGGTGGCCCCGGCATGCTGATGAAGGTCGCGACGCTGCGACCCGCCATTGCCGAGGCGCGGCGTGACGCCGAACGCCGTGGCTGTGCGCCGGCGCGCACGCGGGTGGTCTATCTGTCGCCCCAGGGGCGGCGGCTCGACCAGCGCGGCGTGCGTGAGCTGGCCGATCTGGAGGCACTGATCGTCGTCGCCGGTCGCTACGAAGGCATCGACGAGCGAGTCGTCGAGGCCGACATCGACGAAGAATGGTCGATCGGCGACTACGTGCTGAGCGGCGGCGAGCTCCCGGCCATGGTGATGGTCGATGCGGTATCCCGGCTGGTGCCGGGGGTGCTCGGCCACGGCGATTCGGCACTCGAGGATTCCTTCAGCGAGGGGCTGCTGGATTGTCCGCACTATACGCGTCCCGAAACCATCGACGGACGCCAGGTGCCGGATATCCTGCTCAGTGGCAATCATGCGGCGATCCGCCGCTGGCGACTGAAGCAGTCCCTCGGACGCACCTGGCTCAGGCGGCCCGAGTTGCTCGAGGGTCGCGCTCTGGACCGTGAGCAGCAGCGCTTGCTCGACGAGTTCATCGCGGAACAAGCCACGAGCCAGAACGTCGGCAGGACGGAGGAGCGACGACCCCTCGAAGAGTGAGGGGCGCGCGTCACCCACAACGTCGATTCCCGCGTTTTCGCGACGCCGGGATCACGACCGAAACTCGCTTCAGGCAGCATCGGTCATTCAAACAGTTAGGAGTCAGTCATGAGCAGCAAGAACAAGGTGATCCAGGCGCTCGAAACCGAGCAGATGGGCAAGGACGTTCCCGAGTTCGCCCCCGGTGACACCGTGACCGTTCAGGTCAAGGTCGTCGAAGGCAACCGCGAGCGCCTGCAGGCTTTCGAAGGCGTGGTGATCGGCAAGCGCAATCGCGGGCTCAACTCCGCCTTCACCGTGCGCAAGATTTCTCACGGTGTCGGCGTCGAGCGTACGTTCCAGACGTACAGCCCGCTGGTCGATTCCATCGAGGTCAAGCGCCGCGGTGACGTCCGCCAGGCCAAGCTGTACTACCTCCGCGAGCGCAGCGGCAAGTCCGCACGCATCAAGGAAAAGCTGGCTCGATAAGCGGCTTTCGGCGCCGGCCAGGCGCCACGAACGCCCCGTTGGGCGCTCGACGAGAACCCTGCGGGCCTGCGGCTCGCGGGGTTCTTGCATATTGGGCGGCCGTGGGCGGTACCGGGGAGGGAGACGGTGAACGATCTCGAATGGCGCGATGCCTTTCTCGATGGGTTATGGCTGGAGCGAGGGTTGAGCCAGCATACGCTGGCGGCCTACCGGCGTGACCTGGATGCCTGGCTCGCGCATCTCGCGGCGCGTGGCGCCTGCCTGATGGCGCCCGACGAACAGGCGCTGGAGACGTTCCTGGCGGCGCGTCGCGAGCACTACCACCCTCGCTCGGTGGCCCGTCTGCTGTCCTGCTTGCGGCGTTTCTACCGTTGGGCGCTGGCCGAGGGGCACGTCAGCGTCGACCCGCTGGCCGACGCACGTGCCCCCAGGGCCGTCACCAAATTGCCCGATACCCTGGACGAGGCCGAGGTGGAACGGCTGCTCGCGGCGCCCGATGTCGAGCTGCCGCTGGGTCTGCGGGACCGCACCATGCTCGAGGTGCTCTATGGGTGCGGCTTGCGCGTTTCCGAGCTGGTGGGCCTGACGGTGGACGCGGTCAATCTGCGCCAGGGAGTGCTGCGCGTGCTCGGCAAGGGCGACAAGGAGCGCCTGGTGCCGCTGGGCGAGGAGGCGACCGCATGGCTGGCGCGCTACTTGCGCCAGGGACGCGGCGACTTGATGCAGGATCCTACCCGGCCGCCCTTGTTTCCCGGCCGACACGATGGCTTCATGACGCGTCAGACGTTCTGGCACCGCATCAAGCGACATGCCGTGTCGGCGGGCATCGACAAGCCGCTGTCGCCGCATACGTTGCGTCATGCGTTCGCGACGCACCTGTTGAATCATGGCGCCAACTTGCGTGTCGTACAGATGTTGCTGGGTCATAGCGACCTGTCGACCACGCAAATCTATACCCAAGTGGCCCAGGCGCGGCTGGAAGCGCTGCACGCCCAACATCATCCCAGAGGTTGATCATGCCAAGAGTCCCGTTGTCCGTCCTGGGAGGTGCCCTGGCCCTCCTGATCGCACCGCTGACGCTCGCCGCTCCTCCCGAGGGGCTGGCCGACAAGCTGAACCACAATGGCCAGCCGCTGCCGGTGATCTCGATCGATGATTCACCACTGTCGGGGCTCTATGAGGTGCATCTCAAGGGTGGTCAGACTCTCTATACCGATGCGAATGGCGAGTACATGGTGGTCGGCGACCTCTATCGAAACCGCGATGGGCAGATGATCAACCTCACCGAGCGTGCCGCCAACGAGCGCCGGGTCGAGCGGCTCGATGCGATTCCCGACGAGCAACGCGTGATTTACAAGCCCGCCGGCGAGGTCAAGGCACGCGTGACCGTGTTCACCGATACCTCGTGCCCTTATTGCCAGAAGCTGCATGAAGCCGTACCCCGTCTCAATCAGATGGGAATCGAGGTAGACTATCTGGCCTTCCCGCGTGCCGGTGTCGACTCCGAGGCGGCGCGGGTGATGCGCCACGCCTGGTGTGCCGACAATGCCAGCGAGGCATTGAGTGCCGCCATGCGCGGCGACGACGCACCGACCTCCGCGGCGCAGTGCGATGCGCCGGTGGCCGAGCAGCATGCCCTGGGCATCGAGCTGGGCATTCAGGGCACGCCCGCCATCGTGCTGCCGGATGGCCGCATGCTGCCGGGATACGTGCCGCCGGAGCGGCTGGCCGCGATGCTGGGCATCGACGAGTGAACGACGAACGACAAGACGATTCCGCCTCCGGCCCGGTGCCGGAGGCCGCTGGACACATACACTGAACAAGGGGAGCGTGACGTTGAAACCGGTGAGAGTAGGTATCTGTGGGCTAGGGACCGTGGGTGGCGGTACCTTCAATGTGTTGACGCGCAACGCGGACGACATCGCGCGTCGCGCCAGCCGGCCGATCGTGGTCGAGCAGGTTGGCGCGCGTCGCGACAACCCGCAATGCGAGACCGCCGGGGTCAAGGTCACCCGTGACGTCTTCGAAGTGGCCCGCAACCCGGATGTCGATGTGCTGGTCGAACTGATCGGCGGCTATGACGTGGCACGCGAACTGGTGATGACCGCCATCGAGCATGGCAAGCACGTGGTCACCGCCAACAAGGCACTGATCGCCGTTCACGGCAACGAGATCTTCCAGGCGGCGCACGAAAAGGGCGTGATCGTGGCCTTCGAGGCGGCCGTGGCGGGCGGCATTCCGGTGATCAAGTCCCTGCGCGAGGGACTGGGTGCCAACCGCATCCAGTGGCTGGCCGGCATCATCAACGGTACCGGCAACTACATCCTCACTCACATGCGCGACGAGGGCCGTGCCTTCGACGACGTGCTCGCCGAAGCGCAGGCCCTGGGCTATGCCGAGAGCGATCCCACCTTCGACGTCGAAGGCATCGACGCCGCGCACAAGCTGACGATTCTCGCCTCGATCGCCTTCGGTGTGCCGCTGCAGTTCGACAAGGCCTACACCGAAGGCATTTCGCGGGTCACCGCCGAGGATGTCGAGCAGGCCGACCAGCTGGGTTACGTCATCAAGCACCTGGGGATTTCCAAGCGCACCGACAATGGCCTCGAGCTGCGCGTGCACCCGACGTTGATTCCCAAGGAACGTCTGCTGGCCAGCGTGCATGGCGTGAAGAACGCCATTGCCGTGATGGGCGATGCCGTGGGCCCGACCCTGTACTATGGTGCCGGCGCAGGAGCCGAACCCACGGCCTCGGCGGTGGTCGCCGACCTGCTCGACGTGGCCCGCGACATCACCACCGAGCATCATTACCGCGTGCCGTACCTGGCCTTCAGCGGCATCGACGAAGCCGATGGTTCGTTGCCGATCCTGCCCATGGAAGACATCGTCACCGCCTATTACCTGCGTCTGCTGGCGGTGGACCGCCCGGGCGTGCTGGCACGGGTGGCGACGATTCTCTCCGAGCAGGGGATCTCCATCGAGGCGATCATCCAGAAGGAGGCCATCGAGGGAGAGCTGGTCCCCATCATCCTGATGACGCATCGCACGCGCGAGCAGCACATGAACGAGGCGATCCGCCAGCTCGAGTCGCTGGCCGATATCGCCGGACCGGTGAACCGCATCCGGGTCGAGTCGCTCGACGAGAACGAATAATCCAAGCTTCGAGCCGCGAGCCTCGGGCCGCGAGCATATTCGCTTGCGGTCCGGCATCGCCGCTCGCCACTCATGGAGTGAAGCATGCGCTATATCAGTACGCGCGGCGAGGCGCCGGCGCTGAGTTTCGAGGATGTCGTGCTGACCGGCATGGCCGCCGACGGTGGTCTGTACGTGCCGGAAACGATCCCCACCTTCTCGCAGGCGGAGCTCGAGGCGATGGCCGGGCTGTCCTATGCCGAGATCGCGTTTCGGGTGATGAAGCCGTTCGTGGGCGGGGAGATCGATGACGCGACCTTCCGGCACCTGGTGGAAGACGCCTACGCGACCTTCAGCCACGAAGCGGTGGTGCCCCTCAACCAGCTGTCGAGCAATCATTTCCTGCTCGAGCTGTTCCATGGCCCGACCCTGGCGTTCAAGGACGTCGCCCTGCAGCTGCTGGGACGCATCCTCGATCACTTCCTGGCCAAGCGTGGCGAGCGCGCGGTGATCATGGGCGCCACGTCCGGGGATACCGGCTCGGCGGCGATCGAAGGCTGCCGGCATTGCGACAATCTGGACATCTTCATTCTGCATCCGCACAACCGGGTGTCCGAGGTCCAGCGCCGGCAGATGACCACCGTGCTTGCCGACAACGTCTTCAACATCGCCATCGAGGGCAACTTCGATGACGCCCAGGCGATGGTCAAGGCGAGCTTCGCCGACCAGCGTTTCTTGAAGGGCACGCGCCTGGTGGCGGTGAACTCCATCAACTGGGCGCGCATCATGGCGCAGGTGGTCTACTACGTGGCTTCTGCCGTGGCGTTGGGCGCGCCGCGCCGCGAGGTGAGCTTCTGCGTGCCGTCCGCCAACTTCGGCAATGTCTTCGCCGGCTACGTGGCATCGCGCATGGGGTTGCCGGTCAAGCAATTCATCGTCGCCACCAACGCCAACGACATCCTGCATCGCACCCTGGCCGCCAACGACTTCTCCAAGCAGGCGCTCAAGGCGACGCTGGCGCCGTCGATGGATATCGTCGTGTCGTCGAATTTCGAGCGCTTGCTGTTCGAGGCCTATGATCGCGACGGCGCGGCGGTGCGTGACCTGCTCGAGCGATTCCAGCACGAACCCACGGTGCTTGCCGAGGCGCCCCTGGCGCGACTGCGCGAGCAGTTCTCCAGCTTCAGCGTCGACGACGCGACCATCCTCGAGGTGATTCGCGAGGCGCATGCCCGCACCAAGGAACTGCTCGATCCGCACACTGCCACCGGGTATCGCGCGGCCGAGCGCGTGCGTGCCGACGAGGTCACCCCGATGATCACCCTGGCGACCGCGCATCCGGCCAAGTTCGCCGATGCCGTGATCAAGGCGGGCATCGACGAAGTGCCGTTGCCGTCTCACATGGATGGCTTGCTGGAGCGCGAGGAGCGCTACCAGGTACTGCCTGCCGACCTGGAAGCCGTGCAGGCCTTCGTCGCCGAACAGCGCCGCTGAACCTCACGACGCCGGGGATGACCCGGCGTCGGGCATTGCCACCCGCCGTTTTCCGAGGAGCTTGACCGTGTCCGTAGCCGAGGTCGACCTTGAGGGTCTCCTGCGCCGTCGCATGCTGCCCCGTCCGCGTGACGAAGGCGTCTATCGCCGCGCGCAGGCGGCAGGCCTCAGCGAGCTCCAGGCACGCGTGCTGGCCGGACGTCTGAACGCCTATGCGGGCGATATCGCGCCGCTGGTCGATCCCAGCCTGCGCTATCTGACCCACCCCGAGCGCCTGCAGGATGCGCGTCGCGCCGCCGAGCGCATCGCCCAAGCGGTGGCCGAGGGCGAGCACATCGGCATTCTCACCGACTACGATGTCGACGGAATCACCTCGCACGTGGTGATCCTGCGCACGCTCAACGAGCTGTTCGGCGTGCCCCTGCACAAGCTGCACAGCCTGATCGGGCACCGGATCTTCGATGGCTATGGCATCAGCCTGCCGCTGGTGGAGCGGACGTTGGCGCTGTCGCCGCGTCCCAGCCTGGTGATCACCGCCGACTGCGGCAGCTCCGACGAGCCGCGTATCGCGCGCCTTCGCGAGGCCGGGCTCGACGTCGTGGTCACCGATCATCACGCCTTGCCGGCGTCGGGACCGCCGGCTTCCGCCTATGCCACGGTCAATCCCACGCGTGCCGACTGCGATTACCCCGACCCGACCATCGCCGGCTGCATGGTGGCGTGGCTGACCATGTCACTGACGCGCTCGGTGCTCATCGAGCAGGGCGTGGCCTCGCCCTCGACTCCCAAGCTGTCGCCATGGCTGTCGTACGTGGCGCTCGGCACCGTGGCGGATTGCGTGTCGCTGGGCGGTAGCCCGGCCAACCGGGCGGTGGTCAGTCACGGGCTGACATTGATCAACCGCATGGAAGCCGCCTGCTGGCGCGTCATGGCCGAACGCCTGGGGACGGACAGCGTGCCTTTCGATGCCGAGACCCTGGCCTTTCAGATGGGCCCGCGCATCAATGCCCGCTCGCGTCTCGACGACCCCTACGCGGCGCTGCATTTCATGCTGGCCGCCGATGACGCCACGGCGCGGCGTCATCTCGAGGTGCTGGATACCGACAACCAGTCGCGCAAGGCCATCGAGTCGGACATGGTCGAACGTGCCCGCAGCCTGGCCCTCGAGGCCCTGGCCGAGGGGGCCTCGGCCATCGTGGTCTTCCTGGAGGACGGTCATGCCGGCGTGCAGGGCATCGTCGCCTCGCGCCTGGTCCAGGCGTTCGGGCGTCCCACGCTGGTCCTCACGCCCGCCGCCGCGGCGGGGATGTTGACCGGTTCGGGGCGCTCCATCGAGGGGCTGCATCTGCGCGATGCATTGCAGCGCGCGCACGAGCTGGCCCCCGAGGCACTGCCGCGCTTCGGGGGGCATCGTGGTGCGGCAGGGGTCGGCGTGCCGCGCGAGCGGCTGACGGCGTTCCGCGATGCCTTCCTCACGGCGGTCGAGGAACAACTCGGTGGCCGCGACCTGTTTCCCTACGTGCTCACCGATGGTGCCCTGGAGCCGGCGCAGCTGTCGTTGGCCTCGGTGGATGAGCTGGCGCGCCTGGCCCCCTACGGCCGGGAATTCGACGCGCCGTTGTTCGAGGGCGAATTCCGCATCGAACAGCTTCGCGCCGTGGGCGCCGATGGCAACCACCTGATGCTGGAGCTGTCGATGGGGCCGGTCAGTCATCGCGCGATCTGGTTTCGCGCCCTGACGCCCGGTGAAGTCCCGGCATTCGGACCTGGCGACCGCCTGCACTGTGCCTACAAGCTGGCACGCAACCGCTGGAAAGGGCGTGAGTCGTTGCAGTTGATGATCGAGCACGCCGAACCGGTACGCTGAACCGCTGCTGCGCGCTCGACCTGGGGGCAGCGTCTCCCCGCTTCCTTCGATGCTTAATAGTTCGGCCAGACGCCGGGGGTCGCCAGCTCCAGCAGATGCTCGTCGGGATCGCGGAAGTAGAGGCTCTCGCCGCCTTTCGGCCAATGCGTGCGCCCCTCGATGGGAATGTCGTGGGCGGCGAGTTGGGTTTCCCATTCCTCCAGCTCATCGCGGTCGATGGCCAGCGCCAGATGCACGCGCCCGGCCCCGTCGTGGGGCGGGATGGTGCCCATGCCCTGCGGAAGGGTCACGGTCTCCTGCGTACTGCCTTGCTGAAAGAGCAGCAGCACGCTGCCCGGGCCGGCCGCGTAGGCGGTGAAACGGTGATCGGCGGTAAAGGGGGTGAGAGTCATCACGTCCTCGAAGAAGGCGCGTGCCCGCGCCATGTCGGTGACGTAGAGTGCGGTTTCGAGAACGCCGCGTAGCCTGGGCATGCTGCCTCCTGCGTTGGCATGTTCTTACAGCCTAGGCGTGTGAGCGGTGGTGCTCAACGCGCCACCCAGAACCACCAGACGATGCCTGCCATCAGAGCGATGCCGACCAGATTGACGAAGATGCTCATGCGGCCTCCCGATGATGCTCGGATGCGGGTGCCCTGGACGGGCGTGTCGAGGGCTTGAACAGCCGCAGTCGATTGGCATTGCTGACCACGGTGACCGAGGACAGCGACATGGCGACGGCGGCCACCACCGGGGACAGCAGCATGCCGGTCAGCGGATAGAAGACGCCGGCGGCGATGGGAATCCCCAGCCCGTTGTAGCCGAAGGCCCCCCACAGGTTCTGCTTGATGTTGCGCAGGGTCGCGCGGCTGATCTCGATGGCGTCGGCCACGCCATGCAGGGAGTTGCGCATCAGCGTGATGCCGGCCGACTCGATCGCCACGTCGGTGCCCTGGCCGATGGCGAAGCCCACATCGGCCTGGGCCAGGGCCGGCGCGTCGTTGATGCCATCGCCGGTCATGCCCACGACATGGCCCTCGCGCTGTAGCCGGGCGACGGCGTCGCGCTTGTCTCCTGGCATCAGTTCGGCGTCGAAGCGCTCGATGCCCAGCTCATGTGCCACGGCGGCGGCGGTATGCGCGTTGTCGCCGGTGAGCATGACCACCTCGATGCCGTCCCCGCGCAGCCGCTCGATGGCCTCGCGGCTGTCGTCACGCAAGGGATCGCTGATGCCGAAGACCGCCAGCACCCGTTCGTCCCGGGCCAGGTACAGCGGCGTGCGGGCGCGTGCTTCCAGGGCAGCCCCGTGATGCTCGGCATCGCCCAGTGCGACGTTGCCATCGCGCATCAGGGCGGCGTTGCCCAGGCGTAGCCGGTGCCCCGAGGCATGCGTCGCGACGACGCCGCGCCCGCTCAGCGCCTGGAAGTCGTGCACCTCGGGCGGCTGCTTGTCGCCCAGCGTCTGCTGGGCATGCTCGAGCAGGGCCTTGGCCAGCGGATGCTCGGAGCCGCGCTCCAGCGCCGCGACGAGTGCCATGCCCTCGGCGGCGTCGCCCTCGAGCCACTCGGTATCGGTGACCCGTGGGCGCCCTTCGGTCAGCGTGCCGGTCTTGTCGACCACGAGCGTGGTCAGGCGGCTGGCGGTCTGCAGGGCATCGCCGTCACGCACCAGAATGCCGTGTTCGGCGGCCTTGCCCACGCCGATCATCGTCGACATCGGCGTCGCCAGGCCCAGGGCGCAGGGGCAGGCGATGATCAGCACGGTGGTGGCGGTGACCAGCATGTGGATCAGGCGCGGCTCGGGCCCAAGGTTGAACCATACCAGGGCGGTCAGCACGGCGATCAGCAGCACGCCGGGCACGAACACGGCCGCGATGCGGTCGGCGAGCGCACCGATGGGAGGGCGCGAGTTCTGGGCCTTGGCGACCTGTTCGACGATACGCCCCAGGCGGCTGTCGGCACCGATGTGGGTGGCCCGGTACGTCAGGGTGCCCTGGGCGTTGACGGTGCCCGCGCTGACCTCGTCGCCGGGTTGCTTGGCGACGGGCAGGGGCTCGCCGGTCAGCATCGACTCGTCGACGTGGCTTTCACCTGCCTCGACGACCCCGTCCACCGCCAAGCGCTCGCCGGGCCGCACGCGGATCCGGTCCTCGACGACGACCTCCTCGAGGGGGACGTCCCGCTCCGCACCGTCACGGATCACCCGCGCGGTGGGCGCTTGCAGATCGAGCAGTCGATTGAGCGCGCGGGAGGTGCGCCCGCGTGCCTTCAGTTCCATGGCCTGTCCCAGGCTGATCAGGCCGATGATCATCACCGATGCCTCGAAGTAGAGCCCGCGGGCGGCGTCGGGAATGGCGTCGGGGACGAGCACCACGACCATCGAGTACAGCCAGGCCGTGCCCGTGCCCACGGCGATCAAGGTGTCCATGTTGGCCTGGTGATGGCGGAACGTCTTCCAGGCATTGACGAAGAAGCGCCGACCCGCGGTGGCCAGGACGCCCAGGGTGCCCAGCCCGACCAGCAGCCAGAACCCGCGTTCCGTGCCGGTGAGTTGGGGATGGTGCAGCAGCATGCTGCCCATCAGCAGCACGCCGGGAATCAGGCCCAGTGCGGTGTCGCGCAGACGCTGACGATATTCGCGGGCCTCGTTGTGCTCCCGCGTGCGGGCGGCCTGTCCGAGGTCTTCGATCAGCTCGGCGCCATAGCCGACGTCTTTCACGGCGTCGATGAGCTGCCGGGCCGTAGCGGTGCCCTCGACCTGGGCGGTGTGCGAGCCGAAGTTGACGCTCGCCGCGCTCACGCCGGGAGTGGCTTCCAGGGCGCGGGTGATGGTGTTGACGCAACCGGCACAGGTCATGCCGGACAACGACAGACGCAGCGAGGTGTTCGCGACATCGCGGGCCTCGGCACCGCCGGAGGCCGCGGCCGGTGTCGGCGCGGGGGAGGCGGCGTCGCGGTCAGCATCCGTCGCGGGCGGATAGCCGGCGGTCTCGAGCAGGGCCGACAGCCGCGCATCGTCGAGCGCAGAGACGACGGTCAGACGCTTTTCGTCGGGTTCGCCCGTTACCCGGGCCTGGTCGTCCTCGGCCTGGATCGCCTCGCGCATGCGCTTGACGCAGCCCTGGCAGTTCATGCCGGGGACGTGGAAGCGGTGTTCGTCGTGCGATGCCATGGGCGCGTTCCTCCGTTTTGCGTGGCCCGCGTTCAAGGGGTGTGGGCGGGCGTGCCGTCGTCTTCCATCGGCAGGCTTTCGATCAACCGGCACAGGCTGTGTCCATCGGGCGTGCCGTCGGGCATGTCGCGCCAGGTCTCCAGGGCACGTTCCATGCGTGTCGCCAGGGCCTGCAACTCGCGAATGCGCGCATGAATGTCCGGCAGGCGCGCGGCGAGCAGGTCGCGGACCATGGGGCACGGTGAATCGCCGTGGTCGGCATGCTCGAGAATTTCGCGCACCTCGCGCAGGCTGAAGCCCAGCGTGCGGGCCCGCTGGATGAAACGCAGCCGATTGAGATCATCGGGGTCAAAGAGCTGATAACCGTTGCCGGGGTCGCGACGCGGATGGAGCAATCCTTCACGGGTGTAGTGGCGAACCGTTTCGCCGGTCACGCCGGCGGCGCGAGCCAGGTCGCTGACTTTCATGGCGGTCTCCTGTGCGATGGGAAAAGTCTAAAACCTGTGGGTAACACAAAGGTCAAGGAAATGTCTGCAAGCGTCGACGATGGAGTGGCAACTTTATGAAATGCTTGAGGAAAGAGTGAGGTCGCATGGGCAGGGGGTGGCGCGGAGAAATCGGGTAAGACTAAAGAATGAGCGATTACCGGATTAAAACAAACGTTTGCTCTTGACTTGAAAACGACCATCGGCCAAAACGAAGAGGCACGCCATTATTCGGGCAAGGGTAAAAGACCTAAACAATTTTCGCCTCCACGTCGCCGTAGAAGAGGACGTTTTTCATGCATAACAACATCAACAAGCTCACACTCGCCGTGACGCTGGCCTCTACCGTGATCGCCTCCGGCCATGCCGCTGCGTCTGGCTTCCAGGTCCGCGAACAGAGCGCCAAGGCACTCGGCAACGCCATGGCCGGGGCGGCGGCCGGTGCCGAGGACGTCAGCTACATGACCTACAACCCGGCGGCCATCGGTAACGTCGAGGGCACTCAGGTGGCCGGCGGCATTTCCTACATCGATGCCAGCTTCGAGTTGACCGACGCGTCGGCGAGCTCCGTTACCGGGGCCAGTTACACGGGAAATGGCAATAACGAAGGGGGCGAGGAGGCCTGGGTACCCAGTTTTGCCTTCAAGACCCGTCTCGACGAGCGCTTCGATCTTGGCCTGGCGGTCTCCGCGCCGTACGGCCTTTCGACCAAGTATGACAAGGAATGGATCGGGCGCTATCACGCCATCGAAACCGAGCTCAAGACCATCGACATCCAGCCGACGCTGAATTATCGCGCCACCGACCGCCTCAACCTCGCCGTGGGGCTGCGTGCTCAGTATGCCGATGCCACGCTCTCCAACGCCATCGATCTGGGCGCGGTGGGAGCCGGCGCGGGTCAGTTGCCGCCCTCGGCGATCGGCAATGCCGATGGCATGGCCGAGGTGACCGGTGACGACTGGGGCTACGGCTACACCCTGGGGGCGCTGTTCCAGGCCACCGAGCGGACCCGTCTGGGCATCAGCTACCGCTCGGAGGTCGAGCTGACGCTGGACGGCGACGTCGATTACAGTGCCGACGGCCCCACGGCGCAGGCGGTACTGGCCGGGGCGCAGGCCACCGGTCAGCTGCAGGACGGTGGCGGCAAGGCGGAGATCACCACGCCGGCCAACCTCAATCTGGGGATCTATCATCAGTTGACCGACCGGCTCGCCTTGATGGCCAATGCCGAATGGACGGAGTGGAGCAGCTTCGAGGAGCTGACCGTCGAGTTCGATAATGGAGGGCAGAGCACCACGACCGAGAACTGGGACGATACCTGGGCTTTCTCGGTGGGGGCGAATTATCAGCTCAACCGGCAGTGGCTGCTGCGCGCCGGCCTGGGCATCGACGAATCGCCGGTGCCGGACAGCGAACACCGTACGCCGCGTGTGCCCGATGCCGACCGCCGCTGGGCGACGCTCGGGGCCACCTGGATGCCGACTTCGAACCTGGGCGTGACGGCGGGCTACATGCACGTGTTCGGTGACGATGGCGATATCGATCAGAACGCCACGCCGACCAACGAGAATGCCAGCCGCGGCAACCTGTCCGGGACCTATGAAGTCGAGGCCGATGTGTTCGCGCTGTCGATGGATTATCGCTTCTGAGCGTTCCGCGCGGTAGGGACGCATGACGACGAACCCCGGCGATGTGCCGGGGTTCGTCGTTTCGCCTTGGCCTGCGAGTTAGCCGATGTCGTGGATGAAGGCGGTCGTCACTTCATCTCATTATCGGGCACCTGCTTACTCGGCCGGTGTCAGCGGCCGCCAGTCCTTGCGGTTGGCGAGGAACTCGGGCCGCGGACGGTTGCCGCAATACGGGTCGTGCAGCGTGTTCTCGACACTGTTGTAGACGAAGAACAGGTTGCTGCGCGGCCAGCACGACATGTTGATGTTGGAGCCGTGCAGGGTGTTGCACTCGAACATCACCAGCGAACCGACGGGGCCCTTGGGGGCTTCGATATCGCCCTTGAGCATCAGGTCGCGCAGACTGGCGTCGTCCGGCACGCCGATGTCCTGGCTCTTCAGCGACTCCTTGTAGTTGTCCTCCGGCGTGCGCCCCACGCAGGGCACGAAATAATGGTGCGAACCGGGCACCAGCATCAGCGGACCGTTGAACTCGCCGTTTTCGGTGAGAATGATCGAGCAGCTCACCGAGCGCATGCGCGGCATGCCGTCCTCGCTGTGCCAGGTCTCGAAATCCGAATGCCAGTCGAAGCCCTTGCCCTTGAAGCCCGGCTTGTAGTTGATCCGCGACTGGTGAATGTAGGCATCGCCACCGAGAATCTGTTGCACCATGGCCAATAGGCGTGGATCGCGCGTCAGACGACTGAAACGTTCGGACACCTCGTGGATGCCGAAGATCGAACGTATTTCCTGCTTGCCGGGCTCGAGAATGGTGCCTTCCGAGAGCTTGAGGTCTTCATCGCTCTCGTAATCGCGGAGCTCCTGGAGGAACGCTTCCATTTCGTCCTCGTCGAAGAACCCCTCGAAAGACAGGAACCCCTTGCGGTCGAACTCGTCGAGCTCGGCTTCGCTGAGCGGTCCCTTGCGCTGCTCGCCTTCACTGTGCACGACCGGATCGATGCGCTCGAACATTCCCAGTTTGCGTTCCAGGCGCGTCGGAAACAGGTCTTGTGTCTCTTTCATTGCAAACTCCTCCATTAGTCTGCTTGGAACGGTGTTGCCGCCGATCCCCGCATAAACGTAGTCGGAGAGGTCGACGCCGACAAACACTGCCGTGTATGCCTTTGTAGCTCGCCTGCCTTGTCAGGCCCGCTTGAGGCGAACCGCCGAGGCTACGTCACAGCCGAGGATGTGTATTTAGCCTATGTTAAGGCGGGCCCATTCCAGGTCGCCGTCACCGACAAGCGCTGTCCGTTGCGGCGTTACGAGGGGGAGGAGAGTCGGTGACGGCGTCAGGCCGCATCGACGAAGGCGGCCCGCATCAGCTCCCGGGTGTAGTGCTCGCGCGGGTTGGCGAAGATTTCTTCGGTTGCGCCCTGCTCGACGATCTGCCCGGCTTTCATCACCAGTACAGTATCGGCCAGCGCGCGCACCACCGACAGGTCGTGACTGATGAACAGGTAGGTCAGGCCGTGTTTCTGCTGCAGATCGCGCAGCAGGTCGATCACCGTGACCTGCACCGAACGGTCCAGCGCCGAGGTGGGCTCGTCGAGCAGCAGGAATTCCGGCTTGAGCACCAGCGCCCGGGCGATGGCGATACGCTGGCGTTGGCCGCCGGAAAACTCGTGGGGGTAGCGGTTGCGCATCGCCGGGTCCAGTGCGACGTCTTCCAGCGCTTCGATGACCCGGGCCTCGCGCTGGCGTCGGTCGAGCGTCGGGTGGTGGACGCGCAACCCTTCGCTGATGACCTCGCCGACGGTCATGCGTGGCGACAGCGAGCCGAAGGGATCCTGAAAGACCACCTGGAGGCGCGAGCGCAGCGGACGCATGCCGGCGGTATCCAGTGCGGCGATGTCCTGCCCGTCGAAACGAATCTCGCCACGGCTGTCGAGCAGGCGCAGCAGCGCCCGGCCGAGTGTCGACTTGCCCGAGCCGGATTCGCCGACGATGCCCACGGTCTGGCCGCGGCGGATGGTCAGGCCGATGCCGCGTACCGCCTCGAAATACTCGCTTGCACGGAACAGGCGTTTCTTCAACGTGAAGCGTACCTGCAGGTTCTTCGCCTCGAACAATACCGGCATCGAGGGATCCACCGGCGCCTTGCATCCACGCGGGTCGGCGTCGATCAGCATGCGCGTGTAGTCGTCGCGCGGTGTGTCGAATACCTCGGCGGTGGGGCCGCTCTCGATCAGTTCTCCGCGGCGCATCACGCATACCCGGTCGGCGAAATGGCGCACTATCCCTAAGTCGTGGGTGATGAACAGAATCGCCATGCCGTAGCGCGCCTGCAGGTCCTTGAGCAGCGCCAGGATCTGTGCCTGGACCGTGACGTCGAGCGCGGTGGTGGGTTCGTCGGCGATCAGCAGTTCCGGTTCGCAGGCCAGGGCCATGGCGATCATGACGCGCTGACGCTGGCCGCCCGAGAGCTCGTGAGGATAGCTGTCGATGCGCCGAGCGGGGTCGGGGATGCCCACCTGTTCGAGCAGCTCGACGACCTTGGCGCGGGCCTGCCTACCCTTAAGCCCGCGGTGCTTTTCCAGCACCTCGGCGACCTGGCGACCGATGCGATGCAGCGGATTGAGCGAGGTCATCGGTTCCTGGAAGATCATCGAGATGGCATTGCCGCGAATGTGGCGCATGCGCCTGGGCGTGGCGCGCAAGAGGTCCTCGCCCTTGAAGCGGATGGCGCCGGATGTCCGGGCCAGTTCCGGCAGCAGCCGCATCGCGGCGGTCGAGGACACCGACTTGCCGGAGCCCGATTCGCCGACCAGCGCCAGCGTCTCGCCGGGCTGGAGCGAGAAGCTCACGTGCTTGACCGCCGAGACCGTGCCGGTGGGCAGTTGGAAGTCGACCGTCAGGTTGTCGATTTCGAGTAACGTGTCGGACATGGTGTTTTCCTAACGGGTCTTGGGATCCAGGGCATCGCGCAGTCCGTCGCCCAGGAAGTTGAGACAGAACAGCGTCGTGGCGAGGAACAGCGACGGCACCAGCAGCAACCATGGCGCGCTCTGCATCATGTCGGTCCCTTCGGAGATCAGCACGCCCCAACTGGTCAGCGGCTCCTGCACCCCGAGGCCGAGAAACGACAGAAAGCTCTCGAGCAGGATGACCTTGGGCACCGTCAGCGTGACATAGACGATCACCGGGCCGATGGCGTTGGGGATCAGGTGGCGGGTGACGATCTTGCGATCGCGCACGCCCAGCGCGTGAGCGGCCTCGATGAACTCGCGCTGCTTGAGGGCCAGTGTCTGGCCGCGCACGATGCGTGCCATGTCGAGCCATTCGACCGCGCCGATGGCGGCATAGATCAGGAAGATGTTGCGCCCGAACACGACCATCAGCAGGATCACCAGGAACATGAACGGCAGCGAATACATGATGTCGACGAAGCGCATCATGAGGTTGTCCAGGCGTCCGCCCACGTAGCCGGAGATGGCGCCGTAGAGCACCCCGATCACCAGGCTGACGAGCGTGGCCACCAGCGCCACCGACAGCGACACGCGGCCGCCGTAGAGCGTGCGGGTGAGCAGGTCGCGGCCGTTGGCATCGGTCCCCAGAAAATGGCCGCTATCGAGACCGGGAGCGGCGCTGAAGGCGTTCCAGTCCACTTCGGCGAGTCCCCAGGGGAGCAGGTAGGGACCGATCAGGCAGGTGACGGCGATCACGACCAGCAGGATCAGGCTGACCATCGCTGCCCTGTTCTGCTTGAGTCGGCGCCAGGCGTCGCGGCCGAGACTCTCGCCGGCCGTGGCGTCGGACAGGGAAAGCCGGTTGTCGGGGAGCGTATCGGTGGTCATGGCATGAGGTCCGGTCAGTCGTCGTAGCGGATTTGCGGATCGAGCGCGGAATAGAGCAGGTCGACGAGCAGGTTCATCAGCACGATCAGTGCCCCGTAGAACACCACCGTGCCCATCACCAGGGTGTAGTCGCGGTTGAGGGCGGCCTGCACGAAGTAGCGGCCAATGCCGGGAATGCCGAAGATCTGTTCGATCACCACCGAGCCGGTGATGATGCCTGCGATCGCCGGCCCCAGGTAGGAGGTCACCGGCAGCAGGGCGGGGCGAATGGCGTGGCGCCAGATCACCTGGCGCTCGGAGAGCCCCTTGGCTCGCGCGGTGCGAATGTAATGGCTGCCCAGCACCTCGATCATGCTGGCGCGCATCATGCGTGCGATATAGGCGATTTGCTGAATCGAAAGCGCGATCACCGGCAATATCAGGTTGGGCAGCGCGCCGCCGTTCCAGCCGCCGGCCGGCAGCCAGGCCAGCAACACCCCGAAGACCAGTGCCAGGATCGGCGCGATCACGAAGTTGGGAACCGCGATGCCGGCCAAGGCCGCCCCCATGACCGCATAGTCCAGGCCCGAGTTGCGTCGCAAGGCGGCGACGACACCCAGCGGCAGGCCCACCAGGAGAGCGAGCAGGATCGCCAGGCCGCCGATCTCGAGGCTCACGGGAAAGCCCTGGGCGATCAGCTCGGTCACCGAGAAGTCCTTGTACTTGAACGATGGCCCGAAGTCGCCCTGCAGCAGGTTGCCCATGTAGCGCAGGTATTGCTGCGGCAGGGGTTCGTCCAGGTGATAGGCCGCCTTGAGGTTGGCCTCGATTTCCGGGGGGAGCTGGCGCTCGCCGTCGAACGGGCCTCCCGGCGCGATGCGCATCAGGAAAAACGAGATCGTGATCACGATCAGCAGGGTGGGGACCGCCATGAGCAGCCGCTTAAGGGTATAGGTCAGCATGGGATCGTCCGGGTGCAGCCCTCGGGCCGAGCGTTACAGGGATGGGGCGTTCCGCTGGCAAGTCTGCGCGAGGGCTCCGTGGCCCCTCTCCGGGTGCGACATTCGTCGCCCGTGACGAATGGCCCTCGCTTTTGCCTGCTGCCGGCGTCCCCCATCGCTTTATGTCGTGAAAAGGCGTTTCGTTACTCGGTGAACGTCACCCAGCGCGATGGGTGGTCGTCCTCGGCGTTGTCCTGCCAGCCGCTGATATCGGGATTGACCAGATTGCGAGTGACGTAATAGAGCAGCGGCACGAGAGCGTAGTCGTCGAGGGCGACGTTCTCGGCTTTTTCGAGCAGTGCCTCGCGCTCGTCGAGGTCCCGAACGGTGGCGGCTTGAGCGAGCAGCGCGTCGTACTCGGGATTGGCGTAGCCGCCGTAGTTGTTGCCGACGCCGCTGCGCAGCAAGGTCAGGAAGTTCTCGGCATCGTTGTAGTCGGCGATCCAGCCGGCACGGGCGATATCGAAGTCGCCTTGCTGGATGGTCTGGTAGTGCACGGTGGCCTCGGCATTGGTCATCTCGACGTCGACACCCAGCGGCTTCCACATCGCGGCCAGGGCGATGGCGATCTTCTTGTGCTCATCGGACGTGTTGTAGCGCAGTTGCAGGTGCAGCGGGTTGTCGGGGCCGTAGCCGGCCTCCTCGATCAGTTGCTTGGCCCTGGCCAGGCGCTCCTGGTAGTCGCCATCGACACCGTCCATGCGCTGGACGTCGTAATGGCTGGTGCCCGGCGGGACCAGCGAGTAGGCATCCTTGAAACTGCCGGCCATGATCTGCTCGGAAAGTACCTTGCGGCGCGCGACCAGGTTCAGGGCCTCGCGGACCCGCTTGTCGGCGGTCGGGCGCCCCTCGCGGGTATTGAGCACGTAGTAGTAGGACCCCAGCATCGGGCTCAGGTGGGTGGCCTCGGGGAGGTTGTCCTCGAGCCACTGGTAACGGCTCGAGGGGTAATCGCGGACGATGTCCAGCTCGCCGGCGCGGAAGCGCGAGATGGCGGCATTGCGATCCTCGGTGTTGAAGTAGTTGACGCCGTCGAGTTCGACCTCGTCGGCCTCGTAGTAGTCGGGATTCTTCTCGACGCTGATGCGCGATTGCGAGACCCACTCGACGGGCGTGAAGGCGCCGTTGGTGACGATGTTGTCCATCTTGACCCACTGCTTGCCGTATTTCTCGACGGCGTGCTTGGGGACCGGGTAGGCCGTGTAGTGGGTCAGCAGCTGCAGGAAGTAGGGCGTGGGGGCATCGAGTGTCACCTTGAGCGTCTTGCCATCGTCCAGCGATTCGACGCCGAGTGCGTCGAGCGGCCTGTCGCCCGTGTTGACGGCTTCGGCATTCTTTATCGGATAGAGCAGGTAGGCGTATTTCGAGGCGCTGGCCGGGTCGAGCAGATGCTGCCAGCCGAACACGAAGTCTTCGGCGGTGACTGGCGCGCCGTCGGACCATTTGGCGCCTTCGCGCAGATGAAAGGTATAGGTCCTGCCGTCCTCGGAGATGTCCCAGTCGGTGGCCATGCCGGGCATCACCTCGCCCTCGGGGTTTTCCTTGAGCAGGCCTTCGTAGACGTCCATGAGGATCTGCGATTCCCAGACACCGCCGGAAACCTGCGAGGTATCGAACGAGGCCAGCTCCCCCATGACGCCGATGTTCAGCGTGTCGGCCTGGGCCGGCGCCGCCAGGGCCAGTGACGCCAGCGACAGGGAGGATAGCAGTGTCGTGGCAAGCCGAGTGTGCGAGTGTCGAAGCATGTCGTCTGTTCCGCTTGTTGTTGTGTCGGATGCCGCGAGTGGCGACATAACGTGTCGTTACCATCTCTCCGTGCGACGAAAGCTGTCCATTGCAAATTTCGTATATACCGTTTCAGATATTCGATAGGGAGCTCATGAGTGAGGTCGAGGTGGCGCATGGGATAGCCGCTCGCGGGTGCATTGGCTACAATGTGTCTCTTTTCTTCACCGCGAGGCGGCATGCGTGTCGCCTCGCGGTGCGAATCAGCCTGCGAAGGATTCCCATGCAAGAGATCAACCCGATCAACCACCTCATCAAGGACCTGTCCGAACGGACAGACGTCCTGAGGGGGTATCTTTGACTATGCCGAAAAGAAGGATCGGCTAGAGGAAGTCACCCGCGAGCTGGAAAACCCGGACGTGTGGAGCGATCCGGCCCATGCCCAGAAGCTCGGCAAGGAGCGTGCCTCCCTGGAGACCGTCGTCGAGACCTTCGACACCCTGGAGCGGGGGCTGGTGGACAACCAGGAACTGCTCGAGCTGGCGGCGATGGAGGAAGACGAGGCCACCGTCGAGGAAGTCAGAAGCGAACTGGAGAAGCTCGAATCCCAGCTCGCCAAGCTCGAGTTCCGGCGCATGTTTTCCGGCGAGATGGATGCCAACAACGCCTATCTCGACATCCAGGCGGGTTCCGGCGGCACCGAGGCCCAGGATTGGGCCAACATGCTGCTGCGCATGTACCTGCGCTGGAGCGAGCATCACGGCTTCAAGGCCGACATCACCGAGCTGTCCAGCGGTGACGTGGCGGGCATCAAGTCGGCGACGCTGCATATCCAGGGCGATCATGCCTTCGGCTGGCTGCGCACCGAAACCGGCGTTCACCGCCTGGTGCGCAAGAGCCCGTTCGACTCCGGTGGCCGCCGGCATACGTCGTTCGCCTCGGTGTTCCTGTCGCCGGAGATCGACGACAACTTCGAGATCGAGGTCAATCCGTCCGATCTGCGCGTCGATACCTACCGCTCTAGCGGTGCGGGCGGTCAGCACGTCAACACCACCGACTCGGCGGTGCGCATCACCCACGAGCCCACGGGGATCGTGGTCGCCTGTCAGAGCCAGCGCAGTCAGCACGCCAACCGCGATTTCGCCATGAAGCAACTGCGCGCGAAATTGTGGGAACTGGAAATGGACAAGCGCAACGCCGCCAAGCAGGAGGCCGAGGACAGCAAGTCGGATATCGGCTGGGGCAGCCAGATACGCTCCTACGTGCTCGACGATCAGCGCATCAAGGATCTGCGCACCGGCGTGCAATCCAGCAATTGCGAGAAAGTGCTCGACGGCGATCTGGATCAGTTCATCGAGGCGAGCCTGAAACAAGGGCTGTAACCTCGGTACCGCAGCATGGCGCGCGAGCGACATGACGGTCGCTTGGCGCCCATGACGCGTCGCTCGCAGCCCGCAGTCACATCTTCACAGGTAACGACATGGCCAACCAAGACGCCGCTCAACACGACGAGAATCATCTGATCGCGGAACGCCGTGCCAAGCTGGCGGCGCGCCGCGACCAAGCCGCGGAAGCCGGGGGCAGCGCCTTTCCCAACGACTTTCGCCGCGACAGCCTCGCCGCCGAACTTCAGGCCGAGCTGGGCGACAAGGACAAGGCCGAGCTGGAAGCGCTCGACCGCCGGGCCTCGGTGGCCGGGCGCATCATGCGCAAGCGTGGGCCCTTCATCGTCATTCAGGACGTCTCCGACCAGATCCAGCTCTACGTCGACAAGAAAGGGCTGCCCGCGGAGACCCTCGACGACATCAAGAGCTGGGATATCGGCGACATCGTCGCGGCCCGCGGGCCGGTGCACAAGTCAGGCAAGGGTGACCTCTACGTCATGATGGGCGAGGCGCAACTGCTGACCAAGAGCCTGCGTCCCCTGCCCGACAAGTACCACGGCCTGACCGATACCGAGGCCCGCTACCGCCAGCGCTATGTCGACCTGATCATGAACCCCGAGTCGCGTCGCGTCTTCGAGGTGCGTTCGCGGGTGATCAGCGGCATTCGGCGTTTTCTGGTCGAGCGCGGCTTCATGGAAGTCGAGACGCCGATGCTGCAGCAGATTCCCGGCGGCGCCACGGCAAGGCCCTTCGTCACGCACCACAACGCGCTGGATATCGACATGTACCTGCGCGTCGCCCCCGAGCTGTATCTCAAGCGCCTGGTCGTCGGTGGCTTCGAGCGGGTCTTCGAAATCAACCGCAATTTCCGCAACGAGGGATTGTCGACCCGTCACAATCCCGAGTTCACGATGCTCGAGTTCTACTGGGCCTACGCCGATTACCGTGACCTGCTGGATCTCACCGAAGCGATGGTTCGCGACGTCGCGCACGAGGTGCTTGGCACGACCACGGTCGAGTATCAGGGGGCGCGCTACGAACTCGGCGAGCCGTTCCAGCGGCTCACGCTGCGGCAGTCGATCCTCGAGTACGGCGAGGGGCTCGGCGAAAGCGACATCGACACGTTCGATGGCGCGCGTGCCACCTGCGAGCGTCTGGGCGTCCCCGTCAAGCCGAGCTGGGGGCTGGGCAAGTTGCAGACCGAGATCTTCGAGGCCGTCGCCGAAGACAAGCTCGACCGCCCGACGTTCATTACCGAATACCCGGCCGAGGTCAGTCCGCTGGCGCGGCGCAACGATACCAATCCCCATGTGACCGATCGCTTCGAGTTCTTCGTCGGCGGCCGCGAGCTCGCCAATGGCTTCTCGGAGCTCAACGACGCCGAGGACCAGGCCGAACGCTTCGCCGCCCAGGCGGCGGAGAAGGATGCCGGCGACCTCGAGGCGATGTACTACGATGCCGACTACGTACGCGCGCTGGAATACGGCATGCCGCCGACCGCGGGTGAGGGGATCGGCATCGACCGGCTGGTCATGCTGCTCACCGATAGCCCGTCGATCCGGGATGTGTTGTTGTTCCCGGCGATGCGTCCCTCGGCCGACTGACGCCGCACGAACGTGGCGTGCCGTCGGGCCGTGCAACGGCCCGGCGGCGTCCGTATCGGCACGAGGCCGCCGATCGGGCGAAAATGTTGGCAAGGGGGCGTGACCTACGCCCATAATGGCTGCCACCCGAATCGAGGATCGTACGATGAAACTGCTCAACCGCTCCGCGCTGAGCGTCAAGCCGACCCAGGCGTTCGTGGACTGGATCAACTCGCTGGAGCCCACCGTCGGTGAGGACGATCTGACCCTCGACGACGTCGAGCGGGAAAGCACCGTCTACCTCATCCCGGAAATGGACACGCCCGAGGCCTTGGCTGCCTACGTTCGCGAGCGTCACCTTGACCTGCTCGAGACCGAGCTGCGCGGCTGGGAAGAAGACTCGCGCCAATGGCCCGAGCCTCTCGACTGGGCGCTCTTCGAGCAATTCCTCATCGTCGAGCACAGTTATCTGGCCCTGGACCTCGACGACGAGGTGCCCATGGAGATATCCGAGATCGACGACGAACTCCTCCTGGAAACCGACGAGGACTGAATCGTCGGTGAGCGTTGCAAGTGACCGATCGTTGATCCACACGAGCCCCCTCGGGGCTCGCCCCATTCTCATGCCGCCTCGGGTGAAAGGTGAGGCGACATGCTGATCCGGCGCCTGTTCGTGACACGCCCGGGCG
Source organism: Chromohalobacter sp. (assembly GCF_039830575.1). Lineage (NCBI taxonomy): Bacteria > Pseudomonadati > Pseudomonadota > Gammaproteobacteria > Oceanospirillales > Halomonadaceae > Chromohalobacter > Chromohalobacter sp. The sequence goes on from NZ_JBDOOX010000007.1 coordinate 59,433, forward strand.
ACGAAGGTTTGCCCGGCCCGCAGCGCCGCCACGCCATGCTGGTGATGGTGCTGGGCACGCTGATGTCGGTGCTCGACAACGGCATCGTCAACATCGCCTTGCCCACCCTGGCCAGCGAGCTGGCGGTGAGCGAGTCCCGCGCGGTCTGGATCACCAATATCTATCAACTGGTGTGCGCGGCCCTGCTGCTGGGGTTTGCCGCCCTGAGTCGTCTGGTCGGGCGGCGACGCCTTTATCTCGGCGGTCTGGCGCTGTTCGTGGTGGCCTCGCTGTGCTGCGCCCTGTCGCGCAGTTTCGAGTGGCTGGTGGCGTCGCGCATGTTGCAGGGTGTCGGTGCCGCCGCGATGCTGAGCATCGGGCCTTCCATGTACCGATTGATCTTCCCGTCGCGTCTGCTGGGATCGGCGATCGGCATGGGGGCCCTGGTGGTGGCCTTCGGCATTGCCTTCGGACCGTCGCTCGGCGGCATCATCCTGCACTTCGCCAGCTGGCCCTGGCTGTTCGCCATCAATGTGCCGCTGGGACTGCTGGCACTGGTTCTGGGGCTGCGAGCCTTGCCCGGCGAGCCCGCCCAGTCGCATGGTTTCGACTGGACGGGCGCGGTGTTGTCGGTCGTGATGCTGAGCGGGTTCGTGTTCTCCCTCGACCATATCGGTCATGGCGCGCGTGGCATGAGTGCCTGGCTGCCCCTGCTGATCAGCACGCTCTGCCTGGTGCTGTTCGTGTGGCGTCAGCGCCGGGCGGCCGCGCCGCTGGTACCGCTTGGCATGTTTCGTCAGGCACGTTTCAGCATCGCCGCGACGGTGTCGTTGCTGGCCTTCGTGGCCCAGGGCATCGCTTTCGTCGGGTTGCCGTTCATGTTCCAGACCGTGATGGGGGCGTCGCCGCTCGAGGCGGCCTTGTTGTTCACCCCCTGGCCCATGGCGTTGATGCTGGTGGGGCCGCTCTCCGGGCGCCTCGCCGACCGCTTCAACCCGACGCTGATCTCGTCGTTGGGCTTGATGATCTTCCTGCTGGGGATGTCGAGCCTGGCCACCTTGACCGCCGACGCCGACGCGCTGGCGATCGGCTGGCGTGCGGTGCTGTGCGGTGTCGGCTACGGGCTGTTCCAGGCGCCCAACAATCGCGAGATGATCGGCAGCGTGACACTGGCCCATAGTGCCAATGCCTCGGGGGTGCTGGCATCGGTTCGCACCTTCGGGCAGGCGCTGGGCACGGCCTCCGTGGGCCTGATGCTGGCGCTCCCGGCGGCGTCCCTGACGCATGCGCTATGGCTCGGCTGTGTCAGCGTGGTGGCGGCGTTGGCGCTCAGCGTGTGGCGCATCCCGCTGGCCCGCGTCCGCGCCTGACCGAGGCTTATTCCCCCTCGCGGGAAAACGTTACAATGAAGCGCATCCGACATAGGAGGAAGGCGCCATGAGTGTTCAGGCCCGTATCGAAGAGAAGCTGCAGTCACTTGACCCCGAGCATGTGGCGGTCGAGAACGAAAGCCACATGCACAATGTGCCGCCGGACTCCGCCACGCATTTCAAGGTGACGCTGGTCGCCGAGCGCTTCGCGGGGCTGATGCCGGTGAAACGCCATCAACAGGTCTACGCACTGCTGGCAGACGAGCTTTCCGGCCCGGTGCACGCCCTGGCCCTGCACCTCTATACCCCCGATGAGTGGCGCCAGCGTAGCGCGGCGCGTCCCGACTCCCCCAATTGCCGAGGCGGCGGCGCGCACTGATATGGCAGGCGACGTTCAGCGGCTGCAATATCTCGAGGCCATGGGGCTGGGCGCCTGGACCAGCCGTTACCGGTTGCCCAATGCGCGGCCCACGCCGCAGTGCGAGTGGGACATGCCGGCGCAACCCGATACGACCCCGAATCACGGTGCGCGGCTGCAGGCCCTGCTCGACGACGTGGCGGCGCCTGCCGCGCCATCGACGTCGCCCGCGCGCGAGCCGGCGCCAGCCCCCGAGAAGGGGCCCGCCGACAAGCCTGCGGGGTCGCGCGCTCGTGCCTTGCTGCTGGGCGAGGCAGCCAGCGAGACGCCGTCCGAGGCCGCACCCGCCGCGCCGGCGTCCGAAACGACCGGTCAGGCTCCCCGCGAAGCACTGCGCTATGCCGTGCAGGTCGCGGCGCTCGACGGGCGCTGGTTGCTGCTGCTGCCCGAGGCTCAGGCCCCTGACCCGCGAATGCGTCAGTTGCTCGTCAATCTGCTGCGCACGGCCGGAATCGAGGCGGCGACGGAGCCCGCCTTCCAGAGCTTTCAATGGCCACTCGTCGACAACGCGCCGGTCGCCGCGCCGCTGGATGAAGCGCGCGATGGCCTGCGGGCCTATCTCAATGGCCAGGCGCGACGCGGCTGGCGTCCCGAGCGCCTGATGGTGTTCGGCGAGGATGAAACGCTGACCACCGTACTGGCGGTCGACGAAGCGCACAGCGAGACACTGGACCTGCCTTGCTGGCGGTTGCCGTCGCTCGCGACACTGATGACGTCCGCCGACGCCAAGCGGGCCCTCTGGCCACGCCTGGTCGCCTGGCGCAATGCCTGGAACGGAAGCGGCGATGCATCTTGAGCGCCTGGGAGCGACGCATCTCGAGGCCGTGGCGGAGGTGGAACGTCTCGGGCAGACACATCCCTGGACGCGCGACACGCTGGCCCGGGCGCTCGATGATGCCATGCTGGAAGTCTGGGGGGCGTGGCGAGCGCAGACCTTGCTGGGCTTTGCGGTGCTGGCGCGCCTGCCCTTCGAGGTCGAGCTGCAGGCATTGACCGTCAGGCCCGAGGCGCGTCGTCAGGGCGTCGGCCATGACCTGCTGAGACATCTCGTGACGCGTGCCGAGGCCCTCGCTGCCGAGCGACTGTTGCTGGAGGTACGGGAAGGCAATGCCCCGGCGCTGGCCCTCTATCGCCAGCTCGGCTTTCGCGAGGACGGACGGCGCCCCGGCTATTATCCGCCGGCCGACGCCAGCGCCGGGAAGCGGGAAACGGCCGTGTTGATGTCGTATCCGCTGGCCGAGGGCGCGTCCACCTAGCGACGCGCCCCGCGGCGTCAAGGCGTCTGGGACGTCTCGCCGTTGCCGTCTTCGATTTCCTGGAACTTGCCGAGGAGCCCGTTCAGGCGGCGCTCCCACTCGTCACGCTCCTGCTTGAGGCGCGTGTTCTCCTCGCGCAGCTCTTCCGCCTCCATTTTCAGCATCTCGATGGTCTCGACGGCGTTCTGCACCTTTTGCTCGAGCTGGTTGAAGAGTTCGAGGCTCATGGACTTCTCCTACACGGTGGATGGGACGGTGCGGTCGGCATGCGGTCGACCGAGCCCGCTGGCGGTCAGCGTACGCGCGCGGCGCGCGCGCGACAAGCGTCGCCGGGCGCCGACAGGCATCAGGGCCGAGCGCTGGCGTGGCGGCGATAGAGACGGCCGATACCGTCACCGGCACGCACCTCGCGATGAAGTTGCCAGTGGTCGGGAACCGCCGGGGTCAGCTCGTGTTCGACTTCCAGGTAGATCCACGCCTGCTCACCGAGCCAGCCGCGTGCCTCCAGTGCCCGACAGGCGTCGTCGGCATGCCCCTGGCGAAACGGCGGGTCGAGGAAGACCAGGTCGAAGGGCGTCTCGGGAGCGCCGGCGAGAAAGTCCAGCGCGGCTTGCCGGTGGACGCGGCCGTTGGCGCCCAGGGTGTCGAGGTTGGTGCCCAGGCAGGCAGCCACGTCACTGTCGGCTTCGACGAAGCAGGCCTGCCGGGCGCCTCGCGACAAAGCCTCCAGCCCCAGGGCGCCGGTCCCGGCGTAGAGGTCCAGCACCCGTGCACCGCTGAGCTCGCCGGTCAGCCAGTTGAAGAGCGTCTCGCGAATGCGATCCGGCGTGGGACGCAAGCCGGGACGGTCGAGGACGGGCAACTGGCGGCGGCGATAGGTCCCGGCGATGAGGCGCAGGCGTCCGGTCGCGCGCGGCGCGCTTTCGCGGCGGCGAGTGCCGCGAGCCGGGCGCCGGGTGGAAGAGGAGCGTCGTCGATTCATGATCGGCGGATTGTACCGCCACCCGTCGCACAGTGATAGGATGTGGCGCATCAGACACTTCAGGACGCCGGGCGTCGTCCTCGACACGGTCGGGGAGGTGCGGCGCGCGCCGTCCGTGTATCGCGACGTAGATCACGCCCATGTTCGGTTTTTTAAAGCGCAAGAAGAAGCAAGAGTCTCCCGCCCAGGAGGTCGACGAGTCGCGTCAGGATGCCGCGCTCGATCATGAAGACACCACCGGCGACGGTGCTGAGCCGTCCGCAGAGGAGGCGCGCCGTGCCGTCGAAACGGTCGACCCCGAGTCGAGCCAGGCGGCCGAATTCGACCCGGCACCGCACGAGACCGAGGCAGCCCGCGAGGCCCTGGACACGCCCGAAGCGACGCCGCGAGACGGCGCCATGGGCGAGGCGTATCCGCTCGACCCCAATGCCGAGGCGCTGGCCGAGGATGCCGCGCCGCCCCGCGAGGAAACCGCGTCGCCTTCTTCCGAGGGGGCATCTTCTCCGGCCGCCGGCGAGGAGACGACGCTTGCCGAGCCCGAGCCCGAGCCCGAGCCCGAGCCCGAGCCCGAGCCTCGCCCCGACGCTGTCGCTGACGACACGCGCGACGTGCCGCCTGAAGCGCCCGCCGCGCAGGACGATGCCCGTGCCGAGGATGACGCCGCCGCTGCCGCGCCTCGGGAGCAGCCTCAGGAGCGTCCCAAGAAGGCGGGCTGGTTCGCGCGCATCAAGGCGGGGCTCGGCAAGACGCGCGCCAATTTCACCGAAGGGTTGGCGGGGCTGTTCCTGGGCAAGAAGCAGATCGACGACGATCTGATGGAAGACCTCGAGACCCAGTTGCTGATGGCGGATGTGGGCATCGAGGCGACCACCGAGATCATCGATCGCCTGACCGAGCGGGTGTCGCGCAAGGAACTGAAGGATCCCCAGGCGCTGTATTCGGCCCTGCAGGAAGAGCTCCAGGATCTGCTCGATCCCGTCGCCCAGCCGCTGGCGTTGCCGCCCAAGGGTCAGGGGCCTTTCGTGATCCTCATGGTCGGCGTCAACGGCGTCGGCAAGACCACCACCATCGGCAAGTTGACGCAGCGCTTCCAGCGCGAAGGGCGCAGCGTGATGCTGGCGGCGGGGGACACCTTCCGCGCGGCCGCCGTGGAGCAGCTCAAGGTATGGGGCGAGCGCAACCATGTGCCGGTCGTCGCGCAGCATACCGGGGCCGACAGCGCCTCGGTCATCTACGACGCTCTCTCGGCCGCCAAGGCACGTGGCGTCGACGTGCTGATCGCCGATACCGCCGGCCGCCTGCACAACAAGAGCCACCTCATGGAGGAGCTCAAGAAGGTGCGCCGCGTGATGGCCAAGCTCGATGAGCAGGCGCCCCACGAGGTGATGCTGGTACTGGACGCCGGCACCGGGCAGAACGCGCTTTCCCAGGCCTCGACCTTCAACGAGGCGGTGCCGGTGACCGGCATCACCCTGACCAAGCTGGATGGCACCGCCAAGGGCGGCATCATCTTCGCCCTGGCCAAGCAGTTGGGCACGCCGATTCGTTTCATCGGCGTCGGCGAGACGCTCGACGACTTGCGGCCCTTCGCCGCCGAGGATTTCGTCTCGGCCTTGTTCGAACGCGATACCGGCGGAGACGCATAGCGTCATGATTGCTTTCGAGCATGTCGGCAAGCGCTACGGCGGACGTTTCGAGGCCCTGGCGGATGTCAATTTCCGCGTGGGGCGGGGCGAAATGCTGTTCCTCACCGGGCATTCCGGTGCCGGCAAGAGCTCGCTGCTGCGCCTGATCATGCGGCTGGAAAAGCCCTCGCGGGGGCGGGTTCTGGTCGCCGGTCATGACCTCGACCGTCTGCATCTCAGCCAGATTCCCTACTACCGTCGCCAGATCGGGGTGGTGTTCCAGGACCACCAGCTGTTGTTCGACCGCAGCGTGTTCGCCAACGTGGCGTTGCCGCTCGACATTCAGGGCGTGGAACCGCGCGAGTCGGCGCGTCGCGTTCGCGCCGCACTGGACAAGGTGGGCTTGCTGCATCGCGAGAAGGCGCTGCCCATCGAGCTCTCGAGCGGCGAGCGTCAACGGGTCGGCATCGCCCGCGCGGTGGTCAACAAGCCGTCGCTGCTGCTGGCCGACGAGCCCACCGGCAATCTCGACCCCCAGCTTTCCACCGACATCATGCGTCTGTTCGAGGACTTCAACCGCATCGGCACCACCGTCATGGTCGCCAGCCACGACCTGGCATTGATCGCGCGTCTGCATCACCGCGTGTTGCGCCTGCGCCAGGGGCGCCTGGTCGGCGACGAGGAGGCGGCATGACGCGACGCACGGCCACCCAGGCGCGCCAGCGTCCGACGCGGCGCGGCGCCAGGACGTCCCAGGTGGGGCTGGAGAGTCGCACGCGGGCGTGGCTGCGCCACCACCGTGCCATGTGCGTCGACAGTGCCTGGCGCTTGGCGAAGCGTCCGATGGGCAGCCTGCTGACCATGCTGGCCATCGCCATCGCCCTGGTGCTGCCCAGCGGCCTGTGGCTGGCACTGGACAGCGCCCGCCTGCTGGATGCCGAACTCGACGAGAGCGCGACCGTGACCGTCTATCTCGACACACGTCTCGACGAGCGTCAGGCCATGGATGTCGCCGCGCGCCTGCGGGAGCAGTCCCCCGTGGCAGGGGCGCGCCTGGTGACCGCTGCCGAGGGGCTGGCCGAGTTCCAGCAAGGCCTGGGCCTCGAGGATGCGTTGTCGGAGCTTCAGGACAATCCGCTGCCCGCCGCCGTGGTGGTGACGCCCGACGATACGCGGCCCGAGGCGGTCCGCGTGCTGGCGAGCAATCTCGAAGCGGTCGATGGTGTCGCCGAGGCGCGCGTCGACCTCGCCTGGCTGGAGCGCCTGCGCCGTCTGGCCGAGCTCGGGCAGCGCATGGCACTGGCGCTGGCCGGCCTGTTCGGCCTCGGGGTCCTGCTGGTGGTCGGCAACACCATTCGCCTGGCGGTGGAAAGCCGTCGTCAGGAAATCGAAGTGGTGACGCTGATCGGTGCCACGCATGCGTTCGTGCGACGCCCTTTCTTGTACAGCGGCGCCTGGTACGGTCTCGGGGGCGGGATCCTGGCGATTCTCCTGCTGACCCTGGGCGGACAATGGCTGTCGGCGCCGGTGAGCGCGCTGGCGGAGAGCTATGGTGCGCATTTCAGCATGCCCCGGCTGGGGCTCGGGGGATCGGCATTGTTGTGCCTTTGTAGTACACTACTCGGCTTGGCGGGTGCCTGGTTAGCCGTCGGCCGTCATCTCGCCGACATCAAGCCCCGCTAGGCTTGACAAGCCTGAAGACATGTATTGAACTTTCGTTCAGGTTAGCAATCTAATGGGTCATCCGTGTCTTCAGGCACATTGATTCCTTCGCCGTGCCGGTCGTCGTACCGCACGCAGGGCGAACAACCGATGGAGACATCTGCATGAGCACCAGTCTTCAGTCCGTGGGTCATCTTTCTCCCGGTCATGACCTGAATGGCTACATTCAGGCCGTCAATCGCATTGCCGTGCTGTCCTCCGAGGAGGAGCGCGAGTTGGGGTTCCGCCTCTACGAACAAGGTGATCTCGAAGCCGCGCGGCGTCTGGTCATGTCGCATTTGCGCTTCGTGGTGCATATCGCCCGCAGTTATTCCGGCTATGGGCTGCCCCAGGCCGATTTGATCCAGGAAGGCAACGTCGGCCTGATGAAGGCCGTCAAGCGTTTCGATCCGACGCAGGGCGTGCGCCTCGTGTCGTTTGCCGTGCACTGGATCAAGGCCGAGATTCACGAGTACGTGCTGCGTAACTGGCGCATCGTCAAGATCGCCACCACCAAGGCGCAGCGCAAGCTGTTCTTCAACCTGCGGGGCGCCAAGAAGCGTCTGGCCTGGCTCAACAACGACGAGGTCGATGCCATCGCCAAGGATCTCGACGTCAAGCCGCAGGTCGTGCGCGAAATGGAAGGGCGCCTGTCGGCCTTCGATGCTGGCTATGATGCCACGCCGTCCGAGGAAGAAGACCAGGGGTACCAGGCGCCGGCACACTACCTCGACGACGAACGTTTCGATCCCGCCGCGCAGCTCGAGGCCGCCGACTGGGAAGAGGATTCCACGCACCGTCTGCAAGCGGCGCTCGGCGAACTCGACGAGCGTTCGCGGGACATCCTGCAGCGGCGCTGGCTCGCCGAGTCGAAGGCGACCCTGCACGAGCTTGCCGATGTGTATGGCGTTTCCGCCGAGCGCATTCGTCAGCTCGAAAAGAACGCCATGAAGAAGATCAAGCAGCAACTGGGCGATACCCTGGCTGCTTGAGACAGATTCAGAAGTGGAACACGCGAACGCCCGGCCTTGTGCCGGGCGTTTTCGTTGGTGCGTTCAGACCTGAGCGGGGTGCGGGGCTGCGACCAGCAGACGCGCGGACAGCATTTGCCACTGGTCTTCCCAGTGTTCGGTGGGCAGACGGCGGAAGTCGCTGCGCACGTACTGGGTGATGCGGCCGTCGGCCGCTGCCAGCAGCAGGTTGGCGGCGGCCGAGACCTGCAGCGTGGTGCGCAGTCCCTCGCGGATCTCGGCCTCGCGCAGGATCTGCTTGAGCTGGGTTTCCAGGCGGTCGAAGAGCTGCGTCATGCGCACGCGCAGACGCGCCGTCTCCCCGGTGAGGGCGTCGCCGCCGAGCAGCCGGCACAGCCCCGGGTTCTTCTCGGCGAAGCCCAGCAGCAGCGTCAGGATATGATGGCAGCGTGCCTGGGCGTGTTCCTCTTCCTCGAGAATGCGGCGAATGCGCTCGAACAGGGTCTCCTCGATGAATTCGATCAGCCCTTCGAACATCCTGGCCTTGCTGGGGAAGTGTCGATAGAGAGCGGCTTCACTGACGCCGACCTGACGCGCCAGCGCGGCGGTGGTGATTCGTTTGCCGCTATCCTCCTGAAGCATCAGCGCCAGCGCCTGGAGGATCTGCTCCCGGCGTGTTTGCTTGGGTGTTTCCTGCGTCATCGATATTCTTCTATTGGAATCGTGTTAGCCCATCCTAATGGGCAGCCGGGATACCGACAAATCGTCGGCACTCCCGGTGCACCGTCCCGGGTGCGAGAAAATGTCAGTCCTCGGGGCTCACGTCGCTGGCAGTGTCGGTGATCAGGGTACCGACACCGGCGTTGGTGAAGATCTCCAGCAGCGTGGCGTGGGGGACGCGTCCGTCGATGATGTGCGAGCTGGCCACGCCGCCCTTGACGGCTTCCAGGGCACAGCGAATCTTGGGCAGCATGCCGCCATGAATGGTGCCGTCGCCGATCATGGCGTCCACCTGCGCGGTGGAGAGGCCGGTCATGACCTCGCCCTCGGCGTTCATCAACCCGGCGACGTTGGTCAGCAGCATCAGCTTCTCGGCGCCCAGGGCCTCGGCGACCTTGCCGGCCACCAGGTCGGCGTTGATGTTGTAGCTGTGACCCTCGGCATCGACGCCGATCGGCGCGATCACCGGAATGAAGTCGCGGGCGGCGAGCATCTCGATGAGATCCGTGGCGATATGCTCGACTTCGCCGACATGGCCGATGTCGATGATCTCCGGCGCGGTCATCTCCGGCGTCTGGTGTTCGACACGCAGCTGCCGCGCGGTGATCTGCGCGCCATCCTTGCCGGTCAGGCCGATGGCCTTGCCGCCGCTGCGGTTGATCAGGTTGACGATGCTCTTGTTGACGAGGCCGCCGAGCACCATCTCGACCACATCCATGGTCTCGGCGTCGGTGACGCGCATGCCGCCGACGAAGCGCGACTCGATGTTCAAGCGTTCGAGCAGCTCGCCGATCTGCGGCCCGCCGCCATGGACGACCACCGGATTGATGCCGACTTCCTTCATCAACACCATGTCGCGGGCGAAGGAGTCGATCAGGGTGTCCTCGGTCATGGCGTTGCCGCCGTACTTGACCACGACGGTCTTGCCGGAAAAGCGCTGGATGTAGGGCAGCGCCTCGGACAGGATCTCGACCACTAGACGCGGGTCGCGTGCGTTTTCGCTCATGAGCGCTGTCTCCATTGGCTACGGCCGGCGCGTAGCGCCGGCCGCGGGGGTCAGAACGGGAGATCGGCCTCGGGGGCGACCTGCTTGAGGGCGGCGCGAAACTGGGCCTGGATGCGCGACAAGGCGTCCTGGTTCTTGCCTTCGAAACGCAGCACCAGCATCGGCGTGGTGTTGGAGGCGCGGCACAGCCCCCAGCCATCCGCGAAGTCGACACGGATACCGTCGAGCGTGGTCTTGACGCCGTCGTCGCCGAAATCGCCGTCGCGGGCCAGTTTCTCGACGATGTCGAACTTGTTGTCGTCGGTCACCTTGACGTTGATTTCCGGCGTGCCCAGGTCCTGCGGAAAGCGAGCGAAGAAGGCATCGGCGTCCAGGTCGTGCTCGGCGCGCTGCCTGGCAAGAATCTCCAGCAGCCGCGCGGCGCCGTACAGGCCATCGTCGAAACCGTACCAGCGTTCCTTGAAGAAGATGTGGCCGCTCATCTCGCCGGCCAATGCCGCGCCGGTTTCCTTCATGCGCGCCTTGATCAGCGAGTGGCCGGTGCGCCACATCTCGGGCGTGCCGCCGGCGTTTTCGATCACCTGGGCCAGGTTGCCGGTGCACTTGACGTCGAAGATCACGCGGGCGCCGGGATTGCGCTCGAGCATGTCCTCGGCGAAGGCCATCATCAGACGGTCGGGATAGATCACCTCGCCGGCGGGCGTCACCACGCCGAGGCGGTCGCCGTCGCCGTCGAAGGCCAGGCCGATGTCCGCGCCGGTTTCCTTGACGGTGCGGATCAGGTCCTCGAGGTTTTCGAGCTTGCCGGGGTCGGGATGGTGGTTGGGGAAGTCGCCGTCGATCTCGGCGAACAGCGGTACGGTCTCGGCGCCCAGGCGCTCGATCAGCTTGGGCCCCAGCTCGCCGGCCACGCCGTTGCCACAGTCGACCACGGCCTTGATGCGTCCGTTCAGGACGACATCACCGAGGATGCGTTCCAGATAGGCATCGCGTACATCCATCTCCCGCAGGCCGCCGTCGCCATCGCCGAGCGCGTCGTCCTGGATGCGCTGGTAGAGTGCGGTGATCGCCTCGCCGGACAGGGTTTCGCCGCCCAGCACGATCTTGAAGCCATTGTAGTCGGGCGGGTTGTGGCTGCCGGTGACCATGACGCCGGAGCGCGTGCCGTCCAGCGTGTGGGTGGCGAAGTAGAGAACCGGCGTGGGCACCATGCCGATATCGACGACGTCGCGCCCCGCGCGGCGCAGGCCGCGCATCAAGGCGGCCTGCAGGCGCTGGCCCGAATGCCGGCCATCGCGTGCGACGACCACCGTGGACTCGCCGCGGCTGGCGGCTTCGGCACCGATGGCGCGACCGATCAGCTCGACGCCTTCCTCGGTCAGGGTGTCGTCGACGATGCCGCGGATGTCATAGGCGCGGAAGATGGAAGCGCTGATGGAAGCTTGCTGACTCATGATTGAATCCCTTCAAGTCGGTGGCCGTGTGGCCGTGAACATCGGGACGGGGGCGTTGGCCGCCCAGCCCGCACTCAGTGGCGGCCGGAATGGCCAAAGCCACCGGCGGCGCGTTCGCTGACCGCGAAATCCTCGACGATGTCGAGGGTCGCTTGTACCACAGGTACAAGCACGTACTGTGCCAGGCGTTCGCCCGGCTCGAGGACGAAGGCGTCGCGTCCCCGGTTCCAGACCGACACCATCAGCTCGCCCTGGTAGTCGGAATCGATCAGGCCGACGAGATTGCCCAGCACGATGCCGTGCTTGTGCCCCAGACCGGAGCGCGGCAGGATCATGCCGGCCAGCCCCGGGTCGCCGATGTGCACGGCCAGGCCGGTCCGTACCAGCTCGCAGTCGCCGGGCGCCAGGGTGAGCGGGCCGTCGAGCAGGGCGCGCAGATCCAGGCCGGCACTGCCGGCGGTGGCGTAGCTGGGCAGGGGGAAGTCGCGTACGCGTTCGTCCAGTATCTTCACCGACAGGCGTGTGTCGGCGGACAACGAAGCTTCTGACATGGGAAATCGGTCCGTCAGTCGTGCGCCGTGGCGGCGCGGTTGGCGTAAAGGCTCAAGACCCGGTCGACGATGGCGTCGGCCAGGTCGGTCTTGGCTTGCGCGGGCAGCGCCTGACGCTCGATGGTGTCGTCGGCGTGCCAGAGCAAGAGCGCGGCGTTGTCGTCGGCACCGAAGCCGAGCCCCGCGCTCGAGACATCGTTGGCGACGATCATGTCCATGCCCTTGCGTGTGAGCTTGTCGCGAGCGTAACGCTCCAGGTCCCGTGTCTCGGCGGCAAATCCCACCACCAGCGGACGCGGGGAACGGGCGGCGATGGTCGCCACGATGTCGGGATTCTTGACCAGGGTGAGCGTCATGGTATCGCTCGCGTCGGCCTTCTTGAGCTTGTGCTCGGCCACCGTGTCGGCACGGTAGTCGGCGACCGCCGCGCAGCCGATGAAGATGTCGCTCTCGGCGGCGGATTTCTCGGCGGCGCTCAGCATCTCGCTGGCTGATGTGACATCGACGCGCTCGACATTCGTGGGCGCCGCCAGGCTGACCGGTCCGCTGATCAAGCGTACCTGGGCACCGCGCCGGGCCCAGGCCTCGGCCAGGGCGTAGCCCATCTTGCCGGAACTGTGATTGGAGAGGTAACGCACCGGGTCGAGCGCCTCCCGGGTAGGCCCGGCGGTGATCGTCACCCGCAACGCCTCGGCATCGCGCACGACCGGTGCCTCCGTCAGCTCGGCGAGCAGCGCCTCCGGCTCGCGCATGCGGCCGGGGCCGACATCGCCGCATGCCTGTTCGCCGCCGTCGGGGCCCAGCAAGCGCCAGCCCAGGCGGTGGAGTGTCGCGACGTTGGCCTGGGTCGCCGGATGGGCCCACATCGCCTGGTTCATCGCCGGTGCCATGATGCACTCGGCGTCGCTGGCCAGACACAGCGTGGTCAACAGATCGTCGGCATGGCCGTGGGCCAGGCGTGCCATCACGTCGGCGGTGGCCGGCGCGACGAGGATCAGTTCGGCCCAGCGCGCCAGCTCGATATGGCCCATGCCGGCTTCGGCCTCGGGGTCGAGCAGTGACGTGCGTACCGCCTCTCCGGTCAGCGCCTGCAGCGTCAGCGGCGTGATGAAGGCCTGCGCCCCTTCGGTCATGACCACCCGCACCTCGCAGCCCGCCTTTTTCAGCAGGCGTGCGAGATGGGCGCTTTTATAAGCGGCGATACCCGCGCTGATACCGAGCAAGACGCGCTTGCCCGCCAGTGGCATGGGACTCAACTGTGACATGGTGGCTCATCCCTGGGAGGCTCCAGCGATGATACTACCATTCTGTCAGCTAGCTGCGTATGACCCGTCCCTCTCCTGGGAGCGCTAGATCGCGAGTTGTTTGATCGCGGTCTCGACCCCGCGCAATTCTGCCAGCCCCTTGAGCCGACCGATCAGGGGGTAACCGGGGCGGGTGTCGCGACTCAGGTCGTCGAGCAGGTGATGACCGTGATCGGGACGCAGGGGCAGTCGCGGGCCGCCGTCGCGTTCGCGGCGACGTTCCTCGCCGACCAGGGCCTTGATCACGCCGACCATGTCCACGTCGCCGTCGAGATGGGCCGCTTCGTGGAAGCTCCGGGGGTCGTCCTCGCGCTGCGTGGCGCGCAGGTGGGCGAAGTAGATGCGCTCGGCAAAACGCTCGCCCATCGCCACCAGATCGATTGACGCGCTGACACCGTAGGAGCCGGTGCAGAAGGTCAGGCCGTTGGCCGGGCTGGGCGCGGCATCGAGAATCCATTGCACGTCACGGGGGGTCGAGACCACCCGCGGCAGACCCAGCAGCGGCCGCGGGGGATCGTCGGGATGGATCGCCAGGCGGATGCCGACCTCCTCGGCCACCGGCACCACCGCACGCAGGAAGTGGCCGAGGTTGTCGCGCAAGCGCTCGGCATCGATCTCGGCATACTCGGCAATGACCTCGCGGAAACGTGCCAGGCTGTAGTGCTCCTCGGCGCCGGGCAGTCCGGCGATGATGGTATCGGTCAACCGCTGGCGGGCACTCTCGTCGAGGCCGTCGAGATAGGCGCGTGCGGCGTCGCGCTCGGTGGCGTCGTAGTCGGCCTCGGCGCCTGGACGCTCGAGCAGATAGAGGTCGAAGGCGGCGAAGGCGGTCTGATCGAAACGCAGCGCCGTGCCCCCGCCGGGCAGTGGCCAGGCCAGATCGGTGCGCGTCCAGTCGAGCACCGGCATGAAGTTGTAGCAGACCACGTCGATGCCGCAGGCCGCCAGGTTGCGCAGCGTTTGCTGGTAGCGGGCGATATGGGTCTCGCAGTCGCCGCGCCCCTGCTTGATGTCTTCATGCACGGGGACGCTTTCGACGACCGACCAGGCAAGACCCGAGGCCTCGATCAGGCGCTTGCGTTCGGTGATCGCCGCTTCCGGCCAGATTTCGCCGTTGGGGATCTCGTGCAGGGCGGTGACGATACCGGTGGCTCCGGTCTGGCGAATCTCGTCGAGGGTGATCGGGTCGTCGGGCCCGAACCAGCGCCAGGTGTGTTCCATGGTCGTCTCCTATCGTGTGCGTGCGTCAAGGTCGGTCAGCGACCTCTCGACGCCACCTTCGTCCAGTGTGCGGTAGGCCTCGAGCACTGCATGTGAGAAGCGGGCATCGTCGGTCAGGTCGCGCGGAAAAACGCTGTCGAGACCGAGAAAGGCGGCGATCAGCGCCTCGCTCTCGCGATGGTCGGCATGCAGGGTGGCGAGGGTGTCGGCCATCGGATCGTCGACCGGGTGGCGCGCGCCTGCCAGGTCGTTGCCGGCGGTATAGCGGATCCAGGCCGCCACGCCGAGCGCCGTGCAGCCGATCTCGCCGCCGGTGTCGAGCTGTTTCCGGGCGCCGGCGAGCCAGCGCTGGGGCAGTTTCTGAGACCCGTCCATGGCGATCTGCTGCAGGCGATGATGCAGGCTGTCGTTGGCGAAGCGTTCGATCAGGCGGTCGGCATAGGCTTCGAGATCGATGCCGGCCGGCATGGCGAGTGTCGGTGCGGCTTCACCCCGCATGTAGCGGCGCAGCAGAGCGACGAATTCAGGGCGCTCGACGGCTTCTGCCACCGTCTCGATGCCGGCCAGCGCGCCGAGATAGGCGAGCAGCGAGTGGCTGCCGTTGAGCATGCGCAGCTTCATGGTCTCGAAGGGCGCGACATCGGCGACCATCTGTACCCCGTCGTGCTCCCAGTCGGGGCGACCCTGTGGGAAGTCGTCCTCGATCACCCACTGGCTGAAGGCCTCGCAGACCACCGCTGCTGGATCGTCGATGCCGAGGGCGCTCAGGCGCTGGAACGCATCGTCGCTCATCGCCGGGACGATGCGATCGACCATGCTGCAGGGGAAGGCGACGGCATCGGCGATCCATTCGGCGAGCCGCTCGTCGCGATGGCGCGCCAGCTCGATTGCCGCGCGACGGACGCGCTTGCCGTTGTCCGGCATGTTGTCGCAACTGAGTACCGCGAAAGGTGGCGTACCGGCCGCCCGGCGCCGGGCCAGCGCCTCGACCAGCATGCCCGGGGCGGTCCAGGGCCGCGCGGGCGAGGCGATATCGTGGCGAATCGGCTCGGCATCGAGCCGCAGTCGGCCGTCGGCCGGATCAAGGTGGTAGCCCTTCTCCGTCACGGTCAGCGTGACGATGCGTACATCGGGTTCGCTCATGCGCTCCAGCAGGGCGTCGAGGTCCTCGCCGTCGGGGCCGGCATAGTAGGTTTCGCGGATCGCCGTGATTTCCCGCAGCGTCAGGGTGTCGCTGTCGGCGTACTCGGCGACGTGATAGTGCTGACCGCGTTCGCGCATCAGCTCGACGAGACGGCGGTTGGAGCGGAGGTTGGCACTGGCGATGCCCCACGGGCCGCCAGCGTGGCGGGCCAGGTTGCGCTCAAGGTAGACCGCCTGGTGGGCGCGGTGGAAGGCACCCAGGCCGAGATGCACGATGCCCACCTCGGCTGGCGCATGGACGCTGGGTATCGATGTCGGTGTCATGAACGATCACTCCCCGAGCAGCAGGTTGGGTAGCCAGAGCGACAGGGCGGGGATGTATGCGACCAGCAGCAGCACCACGAGATTGCAGATCAGAAACGGCACGATGGCACGGGCCACGCGCAGCATGGGCAGCTTGCCGATGCCGGCGACCACGAACAGGCAGACCCCGAGCGGCGGTGTGGTCAGTCCGATCATCAGGTTGAGCACCGCCATCAGGCCGAAGTGCACGGGATCCATGCCGACCCCGGTGGCGACGCCCAGCAGCGCCGGGAACAGGATGATCAGGGCAGCGATGGTTTCCATGAAGGTACCCACCACCAGCAGGATCAGATTGAGGATCAGGATCACGACCAGCGGGTTGTCGCTGATGGCCAGGATCTGGTCGGCGATCATCTGCGGAATCTGCTGGCTGGTGAGGATCCAGCCGAACAGGTTGGCCAGGCCGACCAGGATCATCAGCGACCCCGAGGTCAGGACGGTGTCGATGACGATCTGCGGCAGATTGCGCCAGGTGATGCCCTTGTAGACGAACATGCCGATCACCAGGGCATACAGGCTGGCGACGATCGAGGCTTCGGTGGGGGTGAAAACGCCGCCGACGATCCCGTAGAGAATGATGAAGGTCATCAGCAATGCCCAGAAGGCACTGCGTCCTTCCAGCACCAGTTGCCGGAACGTGGAGCGTTTCTCGCGCGGGTACCCGCGTTTCACCGCCAGGATGTACACGGTGATCATCATCGCCAGGCCCAGCAGCAGGCCGGGGATGGCGCCGGCCAGGAACATGCGTCCCACCGAGACGCCGGACAGCGAGCCGGCGATGATCATCGGCACGCTGGGCGGGATGATCGGGCCCACCGTCGAGGAGGCGGCGGTCACCGCGGCGGCGAAGGGCTTGTCGTACCCGGCGCGGGACATGCCGGGGATCATCACCGAGCCGATGCTCGCCGCGTCGGCCACGGCGGTGCCGGAGATCCCGCCGAAGATCATCGAGCCCCCCACGTTGGCCAGCCCCAGGCCGCCACGGATGTGCCCCACCAGCGCGTTCGAGAAACGCACGATATGGTCGGTGATGTTGCCGACGTTCATCAGGTTGCCTGCCAGCACGAAGCCGGGGATGCACAG
Source organism: Chromohalobacter sp. (assembly GCF_039830575.1). Classification (NCBI taxonomy): domain Bacteria; kingdom Pseudomonadati; phylum Pseudomonadota; class Gammaproteobacteria; order Oceanospirillales; family Halomonadaceae; genus Chromohalobacter; species Chromohalobacter sp. The sequence continues at coordinate 76,580 of NZ_JBDOOX010000007.1, forward strand.
CAGCACGAACGTGTCGATGCCGCCGTACATTCGCTGCGGGATGATGGTCAGCGAGATGTCCGCGAGCAGGAGATAGGAGAGCGAGGCGATGCCCAGGGAAAAGGCGATGGGGATGCCGATCAGCAGCAGCACGATGAATACGCTGAAGAGAATGAAGACTTCCATCAGTGAGGCTCCTGACGCTGGGCGGATGCATCGCGCTTGATCGCCACGCCGGCTTCGATGACGCCGATCACCGCATAGAGGGCGGTCAAGCCAAAGAGAACGACGGTGGAGAAGAACACGTAGCGCATGGGCAGGCGCAGGGTCGGCGAGGTCTGGAAGGCGCCGATCTGCGCATACTGCCAGGCGTAGGGCAGCATCATCGCGGCGAAGCTGCCTACCGCGAGACAGATCAGGGCGCGATACAGCCACTGACCGCGACGCCCGAGGTATTGTTGAAAGAGCTCGACGTTGACGTGGCGGTCGCGACGCAATACCAGGCCGGCGGACAGCGCCACCATGTAGATGAAAAGGTAGCGCGACAGCTCTTCGGTCCAGGCGGGAGAGCTGGGCAGTGCCGTGCGGGCGACGATCTGCAGGATCACTACCGCGGCGATGCCGACCAGCGCCAGCGAGGCGAGCAGGGCGAACAGTCTGTCCAGTCCGGTGACCAGGCGGCCGAACGCACCGCCCATGGGCGGAATCGCGGCAATGTCGTGCAGGGCGTCGGGAGAGGCTGAATCGGGTTCACGCATGGGAATCCCTTGCTTGAAAGCCTGCGGTGAATGAGCGAAGTCTCCGGGGCGGCGGGGTATCGCCGACCCGGAGCGCCTCGATTCAGAGGTCCTGAATGGCCTGGTAGAGGGCCTGTTGTTCTTCGTTCAACGAGGCCTCGACGGCGGGCCGGGCCTTTTCGGCGAAGGCTTGCTGGTCGACCTCGACGAATTCCATGCCGGCTTCCTCGAGCGTCTTGCGCAGTCGCTTCTGATCTTCGGCGAACAGCTCTTCCTCGTAGCTCTGCATCTTGTCGGCGGCGTCAAGAACGACCTTCTGCAGGTCATCGGGCATCGATTCGAGCTTCTGCTTGCCGATTACCACGTAGATCCAGCTGCGCACGTGGTCGGTCAGGTTCACGTAATCCTGCACCTCGTCGAAGCTGGCACTTTCGATCAGCGACAGGGGATTCTCCTGGGCATCGATGGTGCCCTGCTGCAGCGACGTGAATACCTCGCTGAAGGCCATCGGCGTGGGCTTGGCGCCGAGCGCCTGCCAGGTATCGACGAAAAGCGGCACGTTGGGTACGCGCAGCCGCAGGCCGTCGAGATCGGCGGGTTCCTTGATCGGCCGGTTGGAGGTCAGCTCACGCGGACCGCGCTCGAACCAGGCGATCGGGACCAGGCCGGTCTTCTCCTCGATCTGCGCTTCGATCTGCTCACCGATGTCGCCCTCGACCGCCTTGCGCATCTGCCCCGAATCGCTGAAGGCATAAGGCACGGCCATCATCGCCGCCTTGGGGGCCCAGTTCTGCAGGCTTTCACCGGTAATGGTCATGTCGGCGGTGCCGAGCTGAATACTGTTGATGACGTCCATTTCGTTCCCCAACTGTTCGTTGGGAAAGATCTGTACCTCGATCCGGCCGTCCGAGCGTTTCTCGACGACCTCCTTGAAGCGTTCGGCGGCCTTGTTCCAGATATGTTCCTCGTTGGCCAGGTGACCGAACTTGAGGGTGTAGTCCGCCGCCGTGGCGAACGGTGCCGCAAGCAGGCTCGAGCCGATGACGGCGCTGGCGAGTAGCTGTTTGAACATGACGTTGCTCCTGACTTCGATTGATGGCTGTTGTTGTCGAGCATTGAAGTGTCCGGCAATCCAGCGTTGTGGAGCGCGAGGCGCATCGCGCGATGCGTCAGGCACCGAGCTCGATGAGCACCTTGCGCACCCGTTCCGGGTGATGGTCGATCATGTGGATCGCCTCACCCATCTCGGCGAAGGGCAGCCGGTGGCTGACCAGCGCCGAGGCATCGAGCCGCCCGCTGGCGAGCATCTCGATGACGTCGGGAAACTTGCGGTTGTTGAGGCGCGAGCCGACGATCGTCAGCTCCTTCTTGATCACCTCGAGCTGAACCAGGTCGCTGGGCGTGGCGTTGAAACCCAGCAGCCCGATGCGCCCGGCCGGCGAGGCGATGCGCGCCAGCTGCGGGAACAGGGCCGGCACGCAGGCGGCGTCGGCGATCAGCGGAATGCCCTCGCCGTCGCTGCGCTCGCTCATCACGGCCTCCAGGTCCTGTCGTTGTCCATTGACGGTGTGGCTGGCGCCCAGCGAGCGGGCGACATCCAGGCGGTCGTCGATGACGTCGCAGACGGTGATGTCGGTGAGCCCCTTGGCGCGGGCGACCTGCAGGATGGTCAGGCCGATCACGCCGGCGCCGAGGATCAGCAGGGCGTCGCCGTCATGCGGCTGCATGCGCTCCAGCACATTGGCCGCGATGGTGTACGGTTCGACCAGCGCGGCCTGGTCGAGACCGACGTTCGCCGGCAGGCGGTGCACGTTGTCCGCCGGCACGCTGACGCGCTGCTCGAAGCCGCCGTTGCGGTGCACGCCGATCACGGCGAGCCGGGTACAGACGTTGGGACGGCCGATGCGGCACGGGTAGCACTCGCCGCAGCTGATGACCGGGTCGATGCACACCCGGTCGCCCACCGCGAGGCCCTCGACGCCGTCGCCGATGTCCTCGACGATGCCGGCGAACTCGTGGCCGGTGATGCGTGGGAACCGCACGAAGGCGTTATCGCCGTGGATGATGTGCATGTCCGAGCCACAGATCCCGGCGAAGGCGACGCCGACCAGCACCTCGCCGGCGGCGGCCTGCGGGGCATCGATGTCGACGATGCCGAAGTCGTGAGGGGCGCGAACCTCGAATGCTTTCATGACGGACTCCGCTCTGGATAAGGGAAGACGGGATCACCAGTGCCAGAGCGTGCCGTCTTGCAGACGGTTGACCGGCAGGCTGGCGCGTTCGTAGGGATACTTGGCAGCGAGCTCCTCGTCGATGTCGACGCCGTGTCCCGGGCTCTCGCCGGCCAGGAAGTGGCCATCCTCGAAGCGATAGTCGTGGGGGAACACCGCGTCGGTCTCGTCGGTGTGCGGCATGTGCTCCTGGATGCCGAAGTTGGGCACCCAGGTATCGAAGTGGATCGCCGCGCCCAGGCATACCGGCGACAGGTCGGTGGGGCCGTGGAAGCCGGTGCGTACGTGATACAGCGACGCCAGGTCGGCGACGCGACGCATCGCGGTGATGCCGCCGCCGTGGGTCAGCGGCATGCGGATATAGTCGATCCACTGGTTCTGGATCAGCTCGCGGCAGTCGTGGATCGAGTTGAACACCTCGCCGATCGCCAGCGGCGTGGTGGTGTGCTCGCGGATCAGGCGCAGACTCTCCTGGTTTTCGGCCGGCACGCAGTCTTCCAGCCAGAACAGGTGATAGGGCTCGACCGCCTTGCCCAGTCGTGCCGCTTCGATCGGCGTCAGGCGATGGTGGACGTCGTGCAGGACGTGCAGGTCGTCACCGAAACGCTCGCGCACCGCGGCGAACAGCTTGGGTACGTGATTGAGGTATTTCTCGGTGCTCCATACGTGCTCGGCGGGCAGCGACGAGTCGGCCGGCTCGTAGCGCTCGCCGGGCGTCTTGGCAACACCGTAGGTGGTCTCGATGCCCGGCACGCCGGCCTGGACGCGTACCGCCCGGTAGCCCAGCTCGACGTGGCGAGCGACTTCCCCGAGACAATCCTCGATCGTCTGCCCGGTGCAGTGGGCGTAGGTCATCACCCGCTCGCGGCTCTTGCCGCCGAGGAGCTGGTACAACGGCATGCCCGCGGCCTTGGCCTTGATGTCCCACAGCGCCATGTCGACGGCGGCGATGGCGGTCATGGTCACCGGGCCGCGCCGCCAGTAGGCACCGCGATAGAGGTACTGCCAGGTGTCCTCGATGCGGCCGGCATCGCGGCCGATCAGTGCCGGCACGACGTGTTCGTCGAGATAGGCGGCCACCGCCATCTCGCGGCCGTTCAGGGTGGCATCGCCGATGCCGTGGGTGCCTGACTCGGTGACGATCTTGAGCGTCACGAAGTTACGGCCGGGGCAGGTGACGATGGTGTAGGCGTCGCGAATCTTCATGCACTGACTCCAGAGGGCAGCGGGGGTCGACGACCGCTGGACGCGGCGGCTTCGAAAAGGTCGGGGAAGCGCTCGACCAGGGCCGGCAGCGAGCTGAGGATCTCGCGCAGGTGTTCCTTCACGGCCCGTTCGGCGGCATCGGCATCGCGCGCGACGATGCCCTCGAGAATGCGGGTGTGCTGGTCGATCAGCTTGGTGATGGGGGTAGCGTCCGGCACGCTCAGGTAACGCACCCGGTCGAGCTGCGCCTTGACTTCCTGGGTCACGCGCCAGGCGGCATCGTGGCCGGTGCCCAGCGCCAGGGTGCGGTGGAAGTCCTCGTCGAGCCGGTAGAAACGGTCGTGGTCCTGGGATTCGATACAGCGCTGCTGGCGGGCGATGAGTTCATGCAGCTCGTCGTGGATGGCCGCGTCGAGCCCCTGCTCGGCGGCGTCGCGGGCCACGGCGATCTCGATGGCCTCGCGCACGAAGCGCGCTTCCATGACGGCGGCCTGGGAAATATGCACCACGTAGGTGCCACGTTGGGGGCGCACCTCGACCAGGCCTGCCTCCGAGAGACGAATGAAGGCTTCGCGGACCGGCTGGCGGCTGACCGCGAAGGTTTCGGCGATCTCCTTCTCCGACAGCGCCTGCCCCGGAGCCAGCGTCATGCGGATGATCGACTGGCGCAGGACCGCATAAAGCCGTTGGCGGACGTTGCCGTCGGGCTGTTCCTCCCAGAGTGCGAGCAGCGATGGCGTCATGTGAAAACCCTGCCTCGTTTCGTTGTCTGACTAGTATGGTAGTTGGGTCAGGGTGGTGCGCGATGACACTTTGGTCGGTCAGACCTTGGTCGAAATGTTACGCTTTTATTCGAATTGGCTTATATTGACCTGCCGATATCAATCTGGATTCACGCAAGACACGAGCACGAGGAGCCGTTGGGAATGGCGATCCACGAATGGCCGGAAGGGGAGCGGCCGCGCGAAAAACTGCTGGCCCTGGGGGCGTCGGCGCTTTCGGATGCGGAGTTGCTGGCGATTTTTCTGCGCGTGGGCGTGAAGGGGCGCTCGGCAGTGGATCTCGCGCGTGACCTGCTGCTGGCGTTCGGTGGGTTGCGGCCGTTGCTGGAGGCGGACCTGGCGCGCTTTTGCGCCGAGCATGGGCTGGGCGAGGCCAAGTACGTGCAGCTGCAGGCGTCGCTGGAGCTGTCTCGGCGGCATCTGGGGAGCCTGCTGGAGCGCGGCGCGGCCCTGACCTCGCCGACGCTGGTGCGGCGTTTTTTGACGTCGCAATTGCGTCACTTGCCTCATGAGGCGTTCGCTGCGCTGTTTCTGGATACGCAGCATCGCGTGATTCGCTTCGAGACGCTCTCGAAAGGCACGCTCGACAGTGCGTCCGTCTATCCGCGCGAGGTCTCGCGGCGGGCGCTGGCGCTGAATGCCGGTGCGCTGATCTTCGCGCACAACCACCCGTCGGGGGTGGCCGAGCCGAGTGACGCCGACCGCCGCATCACGCAGCGTCTCAGCGACGCGCTGGGACTTTTCGACATTCGCGTGCTGGATCATTTCGTCGTCGGCGATGGTGAGGTAGTATCGTTCGCCGAACGCGGATGGCTTTGAATGTCGTATCCGCCGTGCCAGGTTGCCCGTCCGTCATGTTGCCGCGAGCTTGCGGCAATACTTGACGTCTGGTATAAAGTACGCCCTTTGAATCAGGGCAGAAGGCGGTAGCCTGCCATTCCCGGTTTGCCCGACAGGTTTTGAACAACTCGCCAGTGGTTGGAGGCTTCCATGTCCCAAGTATGTCAGGTTACCGGTAAGCGCCCGGTGACTGGTAACAACGTTTCTCACTCCCAGCGGAAGACCCGCCGTCGCTTCGTGCCGAACCTGCACACCCATCGTTTCTGGGTGGAAGGCGAGAAGCGCTTCGTCAAGCTGCGCGTTTCCTCCAAGGGCATGCGCATCATCGACAAGAAGGGCATTGAAGAAGTGCTCAGCGACATCCGCAAGCGCGGCGATCGCGTTTAATCAGGGAGTAACGAGTCATGCGTGACAAGATCAAGATGGTGTCAAGCGCCGGTACCGGCCATTTCTACACCACCGACAAGAACAAGCGGAACACCCCGGATAAGCTCGAAATGAAGAAATTCGACCCGGTCGTCCGCAAGCACGTGATGTATAAGGAAGCCAAGATCAAGTGATCTTGGTCCTCCTGCGCCACAGGTGATGTTCACCTGTTCGAAAAACCCGGGTCGCTCCGGGTTTTTTTATGCCGGCAAGAACGTGGCGAGGTGCCTGCATGCCTGAACTTCCCGAAGTCGAGACGACGCGCCGAGGCATCGCGCCGCATGTCGAGGGGCGTGAAATTCGTGAGATCATCGTGCGCCAGCCGCGCCTGCGCACGCCGGTGCCGGACGATCTGGCGGACACCCTCGTCGGCCACCGCATCGGTGAACTCGGGCGGCGCGCCAAGTACCTGTTGATGCCGGTCGGCGCAGGCACCTTGCTGTGGCATCTGGGGATGTCCGGCAGTCTGCGCCTGGCGCGCCTCGGCGATCTGCCCAGGAAGCACGACCATGTCGATCTGGTGCTGGAAGGCGGTGCGATACTACGCTACCACGATCCGCGCCGTTTCGGATTCGTGGACTGGCTGCAGGGGTCTCCCCTCGACGATCCACGCCTGGCGCGCCTGGGGCCCGAGCCGTTGTCGCCCGACTTCGACGGCGAGCGTCTCTACCGCCTGTCGCGCAAGCGGCGCGTTGCCGTCAAGCCGTTTCTGATGGATAACGCGGTGGTGGTGGGAGTCGGCAACATCTACGCGAGCGAAGCGCTGTTTCTCGCGGGCATCGATCCGCGGCGCGCGGCCGGGCGTATCTCGCGCGAGCGCTACGAACGTCTGGCCGAGGCGGCGCGCGACGTGCTGGCGGCGGCGATCACCCAGGGTGGCACGACCTTGCGCGACTTCGTCAGCGGCACCGGCGAACCCGGCTACTTCGCTCAGCGCCTCAACGTCTATGGACGGCACGATGCCCCCTGTCGGCGTTGCGGCGAGCTTCTTCGCCTGGTAACGCTGGGTCAGCGTGCCAGCGTCTTCTGTCCTCACTGTCAGCGTTGAGCGCCTCGCGCCACGCCATGTCATCGCCAAGAGGTTTTCCGTGACCGAACGTCTACGCCTCAAGAAAAACGCCGATCGCCGTCTCAAGGCGGGTCACCTGTGGCTCTATTCCAACGAAATCGATACCGATGCCACGCCGCTGAAAGATTTCGAGCCGGGTGGCCAGGCGGTCATCGAAGCGGCCAACGGCAAGCCGATGGGGGTTGCCTACGTCAATCCGCATTCATTGATCTGCGCGCGTATCGTCTCGCGCGACGTCGACGTGCGTCTCGATCGTTCACTGCTGGTGCATCGCTTCAAGCAGGCGCTGAGCTTGCGCGCGCGGCTGTTCGCCAAGCCCTTCTATCGCCTGGTGCATGGCGAGGGCGATCTGCTGCCGGGGCTGATCATCGACCGCTTCGATGATGTGCTGGTCGTGCAGCTCAACACCGTGGGCATGGATCGGCTGCGTGACGAGATCGTCGCCGCGCTCGAGAAGGTGCTGGCGCCGCGCGCCATCGTCTTCAAGAACGACTCGTCCGGTCGTCGCCAGGAGCAGCTCGGCGAGGAAGTCGAGGTGGCTTACGGCGAGCTGCCCGATCAGGTCCTGCTGGAGGAGAATGGCGTGCGTTTCGTGGCGCCGGTGCTCGATGGACAGAAAACCGGCTGGTTCTTCGACCACCGTCCCAACCGGGCATGGCTCAACGGCCTGGTCGCCGGCAAGCGCGTGCTGGATGTCTTCAGCTACGTGGGCAGTTGGGGCATCCAGGCGGCGGCGCATGGCGCCAGTGACGTCCTGTGCGTGGACAGTTCCGCCCAGGCGCTGGAGCACGTGGCCGAGAACGCCGCGCTCAATGGTCTGGCCGAACAGGTCGCCATCGGTGAAGGCGATGCCTTCGAGGCACTGGCGGCGCTCAAGGCGGAAGGCGAGCAGTTCGACGTGATCGTGCTCGATCCGCCGGCGTTCATCAAGCGACGCAAGGACATTCCCAACGGCGAGCGCGCCTATTCACGGCTCAACCGTGAAGCGATCCGCCTGCTGGGGCGCGATGGCCTGCTGCTCTCGGCGTCCTGTTCGATGCACCTGGCGCCCGACCGCCTGATGGAATGCGTGCGCGGCGCGGTGCGTCATCAGGATCGCCACGGACAGGTCATCTACCAGGGTAGCCAGGGCCCGGACCATCCGGTGCACCCGGCCATTCCCGAGACCGCTTATCTCAAGGCGCTTGGCGTGCGGGTCTTCCGCAACTGAGGCAGGCATGACGGGCGACGACGTACGTGTCTTTCGACACCCCAACGCGTTACTGGTCAGCCACGTGCATAACGTGCTGGCTAGCGCGGGGCTGGTTCCCACGCTGCGCAACATGACCCTGGGCGGTGGCGCCGGCGAGTTGCCGCCAGGCGAATGCGAGCCGGAGGTCTGGGTGCCGGCCGGCCATCGTCTGCGCGCCGAGGCATTGGTCGAGGAGGCACTCGACGGTCCTGCCGAGCCAGCGCCTGACTGGCGTTGCCCTGCGTGCGGCGAATGGCTGGAGGGCGCGTTCGATGCCTGCTGGCAGTGCAACCGGGAGCGTCCGCGCTAGTCGGCGTAAATCTTTCGGTATCGCGCCGTGTGACCGCAAGGTTTTCTGTCCGGCGGGGTCTGTTCAGCACGTTGTTTTGTTTTTTCCGCGTTGCCCCTTCGATTCCGGTGTGTGTGCTGTAATGGGTAGGCATCGAGCCTACATTGACCCCATCGTGAAGCGGAGGCGCCATGAAAATCGCCGTACCCAAGGAAATCAAGAATCATGAGTATCGCGTCGCTCTGACGCCGAGTGTGGTGCGAGAGCTGGCGGCGCGCGGCCATACCGTGGCCGTGCAGGCATCGGCGGGCGAGGGTGCCGGCTTCCCGGATGCCGAGTATGCCGCTGCGGGGGCGCGTATCGAGCAGGACCTGGATGCGCTGTGGGACAACGCCGAGTTGATCGTCAAGGTCAAGGAACCCCAGCCCGAGGAGGTCAAGCGCCTCAAGCCCGGGCATACCCTGTTCACCTACCTGCATCTGGCCGCCGAGGAGTCGTTGACCCGGGGGTTGATGGACAGTGAAGCCACCTGTATCGCCTACGAGACGATCACCGACGACCAGGGCGGGTTGCCGCTGCTGGCGCCGATGAGCCGCGTTGCCGGCCGCATGGCGATCCAGGCCGGGGCGCACAGCCTGGAAAAGGCCCAGGGCGGTGCCGGCATTCTGATTCCCGGGGTGCCCGGCGTGGCGCCGGCCAAGGTCACGGTGATCGGTGGCGGCGTGGTCGGCGAGAACGCCGCGCGCATGGCGCTGGGGCTGGGTGCCGAGGTGACCGTGCTCGACAAGTCGCTGGCGCGTCTGGAAGTGCTCGATCATCGTTATCAGGGGCGTCTGAATACCGTGTACTCGACGGCGGATGCCCTGGAGACGGCGGTGCGCGAGTCGGACATCGTCGTCGGGGCGGTGCTGGTGCCCGGTGCGCAGGCGCCCAAGCTGATCACGCGCGACATGCTCGCCGACATGCGTCCGGGCAGCGTGCTGGTGGACGTGGCCATCGACCAGGGCGGTTGTTTCGAGACCAGCCGCGCGACGACGCATGCCGACCCCACCTATGTGGTGGATGGCGTGGTGCACTACTGCGTCGCCAACATGCCGGGCGCCGTGGCGCGCACCTCGACCCAGGCGTTGACCAATGCCACCCTGCCGTTCGTGCTGGCCCTGGCCGACAAGGGATGGCAGGGCGCCTTGGCGGAAGATCCTCACTTCCTCGAGGGGCTCAACGTGCATGCCGGACGCATCACCCACCCGGCGGTGGCCAAGGCCTTCGCTCTGGAGGCCGTCGACCCGCGCACACTGCTGTCATAGTCACTTCGCTGTGACCAGCGGACCTCGCGCGCCCCGGTCGCCTTGACCGGGGCGTCGTTGTACACTGGACGAATTCTCACATTTCGTTGCGATCAGCCCAATTTCATGACCAAGACACGCGTTCTGACCGGTATTACCACGACCGGCACCCCGCATCTCGGCAATTATGTCGGGGCCATCAAGCCTGCCATTCATGCCAGCCAGACGCCCGACGTGGAATCCTTCTATTTCCTCGCCGACCTGCATGCCCTGATCAAGGCCCAGGACCCCAGACGCGTTCAGCAGTCGCGCCTGGAGATCGCCGCGACCTGGCTGGCCCTGGGGCTGGATACCGACAACGCGGTCTTCTACCGTCAGTCGGACATTCACGAGATTCCCGAGTTGACGTGGCTGCTGTCGTGCGTGTGCGCCAAGGGCCTGATGAACCGCGCGCATGCCTACAAGGCGGCGGTGGCCGACAACGAGGCGCTCGGCAATCAGGACATGGACAAGGGCGTGAGCATGGGGCTGTTCGGCTATCCGGTGCTGATGGCGGCGGACATCCTGATGTTCAAGGCCAACAAGGTGCCGGTCGGCCGCGACCAGATTCAGCACATCGAGATGGCGCGCGACATGGCGGGGCGCTTCAATCACATCTACAAGGGCGACTATTTCACGTTGCCCGAAGCAGTGGTCGACGAGAACGTCGAAGTGCTGCGAGGGCTCGACGGCCGCAAGATGTCGAAGAGCTACGACAACACCATTCCGCTGTTCGTCTCCGAGAAGAAGCTCCAGAAACTGGTGCGCAAGATCAAGACCAACTCGCTGGAGCCGGGCGAGCCCAAGGATCCCGACACCTGCACCCTGTTCCAGATCTTTTCGGCCTTTGCCACGCCGGAGGAGACGCGTGCCATGCGCGCCGACTACGAGAACGGCATCGGCTGGGGCGACGCCAAGAATCGGGTCTTCGAGTATGTGAACGAGCATCTGCGCGAACCGCGCGAGCGCTACAACGCTCTGCTCGAGGATCCGGGGCATATCGAGCGCGTGCTGCAGCAGGGGGCCGACAAGGCCCGCGCCGAGGCGCAACCTCTCATGGAGCGTCTGCGTGAAGTCGTCGGGTTGGGCCGTTTCGTGTAACCGGCGCCTTGCCTGCCCGTTTTCCCTGGGGCCCGTGTCGCGATGACACGGGCCCCATGTTTTTATATTGCCATAAGCTATAGCAGAAATGGTCTTTATGAATTTTTAAAAGGATCGGGCAGACGCTAAGATAGCCAACAATTTCCATTCGAACACTTTTCGGGAGGTTGCGATGCGTGACGCGTCCAGCGTTTCATCTGCCACCGCCGAACCGCGTCGTGGCTTGCCGCCACTGGCGCTGGCATCGGCGGTGGTCTTGTTGCTGGCGGCCTTGGCCGTCGGGGTGGCATTCGGTGCCGCCAAGGGGTGGCTCATGGTCGTCGGGGGCGCCTTCGGCATGGTGCTCTACCATGCGGCCTTCGGTTTCACCTCGGCCTGGCGGGTCTTCATCACCGAGTGGCGCGGGCGTGGGCTGCGCGCGCAGATGGTCATGCTGGCCCTGGCGGTAGTGCTGTTCTTTCCGGCGCTGGGAGCGGGCTCCCTGTTCGGTACGCCGGTCGCCGGCTATATCGCGCCGATCGGTGTATCGGTACTGGTCGGGGCGTTCCTGTTCGGACTCGGCATGCAGCTGGGCGGCGGTTGCGCCTCGGGGACCTTGTTCACGGTGGGCGGCGGCAATGCGCGCATGGTGATCACCCTGGCGTTCTTCATCATCGGCTCGTTGATCGGTACGGCGCATTTCGCCTGGTGGCAGACGTTGCCGGCGTTCCAGCCGACATCGCTGCATGGCCTGTTCGGTGTGGGCGGCGGGATCGTCGTGAGCCTGGGGCTGTTCATCGCGATCGCGGCATTGACGGTCATCATGGAGAAGCGTCGCCACGGCCAGCTCGAGCGCGCCCCGCAGGTCGAAGCCGGCCGCGCACGGTGGCTGCAGGGCCCCTGGCCGTTGCTGGCCGGTGCCGTGGGACTGGCGGTACTCAACTTCATCACCCTGGCACTCGCCGGGCGTCCCTGGGGGATCACCTCGGCCTTCGCGCTGTGGGGCGCCAAAGGGTTCGAGGCGCTGGGCGGCGATGTCAGTGGCTGGGGCTACTGGCAGGCGGCCGGCAACGCGGCAGCCTTGAAGGCCAGCGTCTGGAGCGACATCACCACCGTGATGAACATCGGCATCATCCTGGGGGCGATGGCCGCCGCGGCGCTGGCGGGCCGTTTCGCGCCCAAGTTCAATATCCCGTTGCGCTCGGCCGTGGCGGCGGCCATCGGCGGACTGCTGCTCGGGTACGGGGCGCGGCTGGCGTTCGGCTGCAATATCGGCGCCTATTTCGGCGGTATCGCCTCGGGCAGCCTGCACGGCTGGCTATGGCTGGTCGCGGCCTTCGCCGGCAACATGCTGGGTGTGCGCTTGCGGCCCTTGTTCTTCCCGGGGGCGGCGCGTCCGGCGGCCCGCAGCTGCTGAGCGGCATGCTGCCCTCGCCATGATCGACGGCGCTCCCTGGAGCGCCGTTTGTCGTCATGGCGTATGCGTGGGTGTCAAATCGGCGTGATATAGTAGCTCCCTTGAGCGCCGTGCGGAGCCGCCACTGGCTCCGAGAACCGTCACCCGCGCGAGGCAAACGATGAGCGAAACATCCAAGCGTCCCCTCTATATCCCTTATGCCGGCCCTTCACTGCTGGAGATGCCGTTGCTCAACAAGGGCAGCGCCTTCACGCTCGACGAGCGCGTCAGTTTCAACCTGCTGGGCTTGTTGCCGCAGAACGTGGAAACCATCGAGGAGCAGGCGCAGCGCGCTTATGCGCAGTACGCCAAGTGCGCCACCAATCTCGACAAGCATATCTATCTGCGTGCCATCCAGGACGATAACGAGACGTTGTTCTTCCGGCTGCTGGAAGAGCACCTCGAAGAGATGCTGCCGATCATCTACACGCCCACGGTAGGCGAGGCGTGCGAGGAATTTTCCAAGATCTATCGCAACCATCGCGGGCTTTTCATCTCGTATCCCGACCGGCACCGCATGGACGATATCCTGCGCAGTGCGACCAAGGACAAGGTGCGGGTGATCGTGGTCACCGATGGCGAGCGCATCCTGGGACTGGGCGATCAGGGCATCGGCGGCATGGGGATTCCCATCGGCAAGCTCTCGCTGTACACCGCGTGCGGCGGCATCAGTCCCGCCTACACGCTGCCCATCGTGCTCGACGTGGGAACCAACAACCAGACGCTGCTCGACGACCCGATGTACATGGGCTGGCGTCATCCGCGGGTGAGCCAGGAAGAATACGATGAGTTCATCGGCATGTTCATGGCGGCGTTGCAGCGTCGCTGGCCGAACGTGCTGCTGCAGTTCGAGGATTTCGCCCAGACCAACGCCATGCCGTTGCTCGAGCGCTATCGCGATCAACTGTGCTGCTTCAACGACGATATCCAGGGCACGGCCTCGGTTTGCGTCGCGACGCTGCTGGCGGCCTGCAAGGCCAAGGGCGAGGCGCTCAAGGACCAGACCATCGCCTTCCTCGGCGCCGGTTCGGCAGGCTGCGGCATCGCCGAGCAGATCGTCGTGGCGATGACCATGGAGGGCTTGAGCGAAGCCGAAGCGCGTCGCCGGGTCTACATGGTGGATCGTCACGGGTTGTTGACCACCGAGATGCAAGCGCTCTACGACTTCCAGCAGCGCCTGGCCCACGACCCCGCCAGCCTGAGCGACTGGGACACCCAGGCGCGCGAGTTGCTGGATGTGGTGCGTAACGCCAAGCCGAGCGTGTTGATCGGGGTGTCCGGGCAGCGCGGCCTGTTCTCCGAAGAGGTGATCAAGACCCTGCATGCGGGCTGCGCGCAGCCGCTGGTGATGCCGCTATCCAATCCGACCTCCAAGGTCGAGGCGGTGCCTCAGGATATCCTCGACTGGACCGGGGGCGAGGCGCTGGTGGCCACCGGCAGCCCCTTCAAGCCGGCACGTGTCGGCGAACGCGAGGTCGCGATCGCCCAGTGCAACAACGCCTACATCTTCCCCGGCATCGGCCTGGGCGTGGTGGCGGCCAACGCCTCCCGGGTGACCGACAAGATGCTGATGGCGGCGTCCAATGCCCTGGCCCAGGGCGCGCCCATCGTCAAGACCGGAAAGGGCGCCTTGCTGCCTTCGCTGGGGGACATTCGCGAGATCAGCAAGGAAATCGCCTTCGCCGTGGCGAAGCAGGCTCAGGAAGAAGACGTGGCCCTGGCCTCAAGCGACGAGGTGCTGTGGGATGCCATCGAACGCCACTTCTGGTACCCGCGTTACCGTGCCTATCGTCGCCGCGCCTTCTAAGGGTGCCAGCCTGACGTGGCGCCATGGGTGGCCTCGAGGCACAATAAAACACCCCGCCGGCAATGCCGGCGGGGTGTTTTTTCATGCCGCTGGCGGATGCCAGCTCAGCGCGACATTACAGCATGCTGCGCAGCACGTAGTGCAGGATGCCGCCATGGCGGTAATAGGCCATTTCGTTGGCGGTATCGATGCGGCACAGCGCCTCTATCTTCTTCTCGCCCTTGCTGGATGCAATGGTCACCGTGACCTTGCCCCCGGGCTCGATATCGGCAATGCCCTCGATGGAGATCGTTTCATCGCCGGTCATGCCCAGCGACTTGCGATCCTCGCCTTCGGGGAACTGCAGGGGCAGCACGCCCATGCCGATCAGGTTGGAACGGTGGATACGTTCGTAGGATTCGGCGATCACCGCGCGTACGCCGAGCAGCCGGGTGCCCTTGGCGGCCCAGTCGCGCGACGAGCCGGTACCGTACTCCTTGCCGGCGACCACCACGAGCGGCGTGGATTCCTCGGCGTACTTCATCGCCGCATCGTAGATCGCCATCTGCTCGCCGGACGGCACGTGGCGCGTATAGCCGCCCTCGACGTCATCGAGCATCTCGTTCTTGATGCGCACGTTGGCGAAGGTGCCGCGCATCATCACCTCGTGATTGCCGCGACGCGAGCCGTAGGAGTTGAAATCCTTGGGCTTCACGCCGTTTTCCTGCAGGTAGCGACCGGCAGGGCTATCCGGCTTGATCGCGCCGGCCGGCGAGATGTGGTCGGTGGTCACCGAGTCGCCGAGCATGGCCAGCACGCTGGCGTTCTTGACGTCTTCCAGCGGTGCGGGCTCCTTGCCCATGCCTTCGAAGAATGGCGGGTGCTGGATGTAGGTGGAATTCTTGTTCCACGCGTAGACATCGCTTTCCGGCACTTCGAGCGACTTCCAGATCTCGTCGCCCTCGAAGACCTCGCCGTATTCCTTGCGGTACATCTCGGTTCTGACCTGCTCGACGGCCGTGGCGATTTCTGCCTGGCTCGGCCAGATGTCCTTCAGATAGACCGGGTTGCCGTCACGGTCGTTGCCGAGCGGGTCCTTGGAGAGGTCGATGCGCATGTTGCCGGCCAGGGCATAGGCCACGACCAGGGGCGGTGACGCCAGCCAGTTGGTGGGCACCAGCGGATGGATGCGGCCTTCGAAGTTGCGGTTGCCGGACAACACCGAGGCCACGGTCAGATCGCCGTCGTCGATGGCCTTCTCGATGGCCTCGGGCAGCGGACCGGAGTTGCCGATGCAGGTGGTGCAACCGTAGCCGACCAGGTTGAAGCCGAGTTCGTTGAGATCGTTCTGGGTGCCGCTGGCATCCAGGTAATCGGTGACCACCTTGGAACCCGGCGCCAGCGAGGTCTTGACCCAGGGCTTGGTGGTGAGGCCTTTTTCCACGGCCTTTTGCGCCAACAGCCCGGCGGCCAGCATGACGCTGGGGTTGGAGGTGTTGGTGCACGAGGTGATGGCGGCAATGACCACCGCGCCGTGATCGAGCTGGAAGTTCTCGCCGTCGATTTCGCACGCCTGGCTATCACCGCTCTCGGCGCCTTCCTCGTTGCCCACGGCAGTCTGGCCGCCCTCGGAGAGCCACTTGCCCTGTTCGGTCGGGGCGGCATCCGGCTTGCGGTCCTCGAGGATCTTCTCGAAGGTGGACTTCATGTCGGTCAGGGCGACGCGGTCCTGGGGCCGCTTGGGGCCGGCCAGGCTGGACTCGACCTCGCCCATGTCGAGATGCAGCGTGTCGCTGAAGATCGGCTCGGCACCGGGTTCGCGCCACAGGCCCTGGGCCTTGGTATAGGCTTCGACGAGCGCGATCTGGTGCTCGTCACGGCCGGTCAGGCGCATGTAGTTGAGCGTTTCCTCGTCGACCGGGAAGAACCCGCAGGTGGCCCCGTACTCGGGCGCCATGTTGCCGATGGTGGCGCGGTCCGCCAGCGGCAGGTCCTTGAGGCCGTCGCCGTAGAATTCGACGAACTTGCCCACCACACCCTTCTGACGCAGCATCTGCGTGACCGTCAGCACCAGGTCGGTGGCGGTGATGCCTTCACGCAGCTTGCCGGTGAGCTTGAAGCCGACGACCTCGGGAATCAGCATCGAGACCGGCTGGCCGAGCATGGCGGCTTCGGCTTCGATGCCGCCGACACCCCAGCCGAGTACGCCCAGGCCGTTGATCATGGTGGTGTGGGAGTCGGTGCCGACCAGGGTGTCCGGATAGGCGAACGTCTTGCCGTCTTCTTCCTTCGTCCACACCGTCTTGCCCAGGTATTCCAGGTTGACCTGGTGGCAGATGCCGGTCCCCGGCGGCACGACGCGGAAGTTATCGAATGCCTGCTGGCCCCAGCGCAGGAATTCGTAACGTTCCCGGTTGCGCTCCATCTCGATGGCGACGTTGTCCTTGAACGACGACGGATCGCCGAAATGGTCGACCATGACCGAGTGGTCGATGACCAGATCCACCGGCGACAGCGGGTTGATGCGGTCGGCCGACTCGCCGAGGCGCTTGACGGCATCGCGCATGGCGGCCAGGTCCACGACCCCGGGGACACCGGTGAAATCCTGCATCAGAACACGGGCCGGGCGGTAGCCGATCTCGCGGGTGGAACGTGCCTCTTTCTGCCAATCGACGAGCGCCTGCATGTCCTCGGGGGAGACGCTTTCATCATCGCTGTAACGCAGCTGGTTCTCGAGCAACACCTTGAGCGTCATGGGAAGCCGCGAGGCATCGCCGAATGCTTGGGCAGCCTTGTCCAGACTGTAGTAGTGGTAGGTACGATCGCCGACATCGAGTGTCGATAACGTATTCTGTGGAGCTTCGGACATGTGGGGCCCTCCTCCTCATGCTGGACGATTTTACATGGCGAACGCCGAACCACCCTGCGTCTTCTTGTGCCGCATAGGCCGAGGGACAATCCAGCGGCCCGGTTCGCCGCGAGTCAGGTTCCTTCGGCGATCTCGCGAGACTCGCCGATAGCGATGACATGGTCATGATACGCCTTTATTTCAAGCACTCCCATGTCACCAAGGTGGCAGGCGACAGGCCTGGTCGGCACCGGGCGTCCGGCCGTGATATCGAAGAATCTCGGTGCGCGGCTTGAAAGGACGATGTATCGTCCCGACATTCATGAGCATGACGTGCCTGAAGCATAGACGTTCAGGTGCGTATGCCGCACGCGAGGAGTCGCGATGAACGAAGAGATGCTGTTTCCCTGGCCGGCGACCTGTCCCTACTGCGATACGGCGTTCGATCTGCTGATCGACAGTAGCGCGGGCAGCCACGAGACATGGGAGGACTGTCCTCGGTGCTGTGCGCCGATTCAAGTGCAGGTCTCGGTGTCCGAGTTCAGCGGTGAACTCGAGGATGTCACGCTGGGGCGCGACGACGACGTCTTTTGAGCATCTCGGTGTCATGCGCGGCCCCTGGCCGTGCAGGGCACGCGTCAGGTTATCGACCCGATAGGAAGTGCCTATACCATCCATTGGGGCAATCAAATTGGCATAATGGGAACCCGCCGTTAGCCTTGGCAGGGTTTCATTACAGTCATCCACCCGACTTTTCAGGAGACATGAATGAGCGTATTGGTTGGACGTCAGGTACCCGATTTTGAAGCGGCAGCGGTTCTGGGCGATGGCACCATCGTCGAAGACTTCAAGCTGTCCGAAACCAACGGCAAGCTGCGTGTCGTCTTTTTCTGGCCGCTGGACTTCACCTTTGTCTGCCCGTCAGAGATCATCGCCCACGACAACCGTCTGGCGCAGTTCCGCGAGCTGGGCGTCGAGGTGATCGGGGTGTCCATCGACTCTCAGTTCACTCACCACGCATGGCGCAAGACGCCCCACGACAAGGGCGGCATCGGTGAAGTCGGCTTCCCGATCGTGGCCGACGTCAAGCACGAGATCACGCAGGCCTTCGGCATCGAGCATCCGGAAGCCGGCGTCGCGCTGCGCGCGTCCTTCCTGATCGACGAAGACGGCGTCGTCCAGCACCAGGTCGTCAACAACCTGCCGCTGGGCCGCAACGTCGACGAGATGCTGCGCATGGTCAAGGCCCTCAAGTTCCACCAGAAGAACGGCGAAGTGTGCCCGGCAGGCTGGGACGAAGGCCAGGAAGGCATGAAGGACACCGCCGAAGGCGTCGCCAAGTACCTGGGTTCTCACTCCGACGAACTCTAAGTACCGGCGCTTGTGCAGCGAAGGGCGGCCAAACGGCCGCCCTTTGCCGTAGCGACAAGCGGCTTGTGGGATGCAGACGAGGCCTTCATCCCACAACCCGTTTTTTCGGCCCTCACACCGGTCAGCGTATCCAGTAAGCGAGGTTTTCCATGAGCGACGTGCGTCACGAACGACTGATCATTCTCGGTTCCGGCCCCGCCGGCTACACGGCGGCCGTCTATGCGGCACGCGCCAATCTCAAGCCGCTGCTGATTACGGGCATGCAGGCGGGCGGCCAGTTGACGACCACCACCGATGTGGACAACTGGCCGGGCGATGCCGAAGGCGTGCAGGGACCGGAGCTGATGGAGCGCATGCGTAGCCATGCCGAGCGTTTCGATACCGAAGTGCTGTTCGACCATATCAACGAGGTCGAGCTGCGCGAGCGCCCGTTCGTGCTCAAGGGCGAAAACGGCACCTATACCTGCGATGCCCTGATCATTTCCACCGGGGCCAGCGCGCGCTATCTGGGCCTGCCGTCCGAAGAGAAGTTCATGGGGCAGGGCGTGTCCGCCTGCGCGACCTGCGACGGCTTCTTCTACCGTGGCCAGGAAGTCGTGGTCGTCGGCGGGGGCAACACCGCCGTCGAGGAAGCCCTGTATCTTTCCAATATCGCCTCCAAGGTGACGCTGGTGCATCGCCGCGACAGTCTGCGTGCCGAGAAGATCCTCCAGGACAAGCTGTTCGAGAAGGTCGAGAACGGCAACATGGAGGTGATCTGGAACCACACGCTCGAGGAGGTGCTGGGCGACAACACCGGCGTGACCGGCGTGCGCCTGATCTCCACCGTCGACGGGGCGTCACGGGAAATCCAGGCGCCGGGCTTGTTCGTCGCCATCGGCCACTCGCCGAATACCGGCATTTTCGAAGGGCAGCTGGAGATGAACAACGGCTACATTCGGGTCAAGTCCGGCCTCGAGGGCAATGCCACCATGACCAGCGTGCCGGGCGTCTTCGCCGCCGGCGACGTCATGGACCACGTCTACCGCCAGGCGGTCACCTCCGCGGGGACCGGCTGCATGGCGGCCCTCGATGCCGAGCGTTATCTCGACGGCCTGGAGTGATCACGGCTCGCCGCATGCACATGCCGGCATCGACCGCGCCCGCGAAGCGATTCGCGGGCGTTGGCGTGTGTGGGAGGGCGATAACCGACGGGAGGTGATGCATGCGTGTTCCGCGCGATGACGCGGCGGCCTCCATGACCTGGCTCGCCACGCTCGTCGAGGCCTGTCAGGCGCAGGATCATCGCGGCGTGGTGTGGGTCGCCGCGCCTGGCGAGCAGGCCCTGGCCAGGGCCTGCGCCATCCACCGCTCGCGCGAGTGGCATGCGCCCTTGTGGGTCGGGGAGGGCGAGCCCGGGGCGGACATGCCGGCCATCGACCGGCTGCCCATGAGTCAGGCGCGCTCGCGTCTGGGGCAGGAACACGACTTGCTGATCTTCGATGCCCGTACGCCAGGCTCGGGCTTCGATCCCGATGCCTTCGGCGCGCTGAGCGGCACCGTGCGGGCCGGCGGGTTGCTGGTCGTGCTGACGCCCGCGGAATGGACCACCGGCACGGCGCATCCCGACAACGACTACGCACGCCTGGCGCACTGGCCGCACGATGCGCATTCCTTGAGCGTGCACTACCTGACCCGCCTGGCGCGCGTGCTGCATCGCGACGCCGGGGTCTGGTACTGGCCCGCCGAGCGGCGTATGCCGCGCCCCGGACGGTTGCCCTCGAGCGAGGCGTCGCCGCCGCGACCCGACGACACAGCCTGCGTGACCGCCGACCAGGCCGCCGCCGTGCATCGCCTGACACGGCTGCGTCGCCGGCGCCCCGTGGTGTTGAGTGCCGATCGTGGCCGCGGCAAGTCCGCGGCACTGGGCATTGCCGCGGCCCGGCGTTTGCAGGCGGGCGAGACGCTGCTGTGGGTCACCGCGCCGCGTCGCGCCTCGGTCGAGCCGCTGTTCGCGCGGTTGGCGGCCTTGTTTCCGCACGGACACCGGGCGGAAGGACGCTTTCAGGTCACACTGGCGTCGCGGGCGTGCGAAGTGCGCTTTCTGGCCCCGGATGCCGTGATCGAGGCCTTGAGCGCACCGGACGTCGACCGACGCGCGCCGCCGACCCTGTTCGTCGACGAGGCCGCTGCCATTCCCACACCGCTTCTCGCTCGCTGGCTGGAGGCCTTTCCCCGTCTCGCGTTCGCCACCACCGTGCACGGATACGAGGGCACCGGGCGTGGCTTTCAGATTCGGTTCTACGCACGCCTGTCCCGAGATACACCCGATTGGCGCGAGGTTCGTCTCGCGGCACCGGTGCGCTGGGCCGAGGGCGATCCTCTGGAGCGCCTGACCCGTGACATGCTGCTGCTCGATGCCGCGCCGGCCGACGATGCCGAGGCCACGGCGGCGCTGGCGGCCTCGCCAGTGCACATTCGCTGGCTGGACCGGGCGGCGCTGGCCGAGGACGAGTCGATGCTGGCGGCACTGTTCGGACTGCTGGTGCAGGCCCATTACCGCACCACGCCCGGCGATCTGCGCCAATTGCTCGATGGTCCCGACGTGCGCCTTGCGGTGGCCTACGCCGGCACGACCTGTCTCGGCGTGTGCCAGGTACAGGCGGAAGGTGGTTTTCCCGAGGACCTGGCCGAGCGCGTGGTCCTCGGTGAGCGTCGGCCGCGGGGGCATCTGCTGGCCCAGTCGCTGGCGGCGCACGGCGGTTGGCAAGCGGCCCTGACGTCGCGTTGGTGGCGCATCATGCGCATCGCCGTGCACCCCGCCGCCCGACGTCGCGGCATCGGGCGCGCCTTGGTCGAGGCGGTGGCGGAGGCAGCGCCGGCGGCGGGCATCGATCGGCTGGGCGTGAGCTTTGGTGCCGAGGCGTCGTTGATCGCCTTCTGGCACCGCCAGGGCTTCGTCTCGCTGCGCCTGGGGCTGACCCGCGACGCGGCGAGCGGCGAGCACGCCTTGATGATGGGGCGTTCGCCAGCGGGGGCGGGCGATGGGTCGCTCGAGACCTGGGCGCATGCCTTGCAAGACGCCTTGCCGGGGTTGCTCGCCTTCGAGCTGAATGCGCTGGAAGGGGAGGTGGCGACGGCATTGCTGCGCGAAGGCCCGGTACCGGTGGTGTCAGCGGCGCTCGTCGCACGGCTGGCGCACTATGCGCGCGGCGCAGGAGAGTTGTCGCTCGCCCGCCCATGGCTGTGCGAGGCGTGGCTGGCCTGGTGGCGTGCACGGCCGGCAGTCGATGACGAGACGCCCTGCGAGGAGACGCGGGCGCTGCGCGAGTGGGCCAGCGTGCTGTTCCAGGGGCGCGATGCCGAGACGACGCCCTCGCGCGGCCGGCAGGCACGGCTGGCGCACTGGCGTCACATGGCCGCGGCGCTGCACCGTCGCCTGACGGCGACGGCCTGAGTGTCGCGACTGGCGGACTTGCGTTGCACGGTGCAGCGCGTAAGGTGTCATGACGCCCGGCACGTGCCGCGTCGCGCTCCCTTGATCGCGCGTCGTTACCGGGAGACGGGGCACGTGATGCCGGCGGCTCCCAACAGGACGATTTCTCATGAACGATCATCTTCTGCAACTTTCTCCCGAACCGCTGTGGCGCCATTTTCGTACGCTGTGCAACACGCCGCGCCCCTCCGGTCACGAAGCGCCCCTGATCGCCACGCTGACGGCCTGGGCCGACGCCCACGGCTTGACGCACGAGCGTGACGCCGCCGGCAACCTGTTGATCCGCAAGGCGGCGACGCCGGGCTGCGAGGCGTTGCCCGGCGTCATTCTGCAGGGCCATCTGGACATGGTGGCCCAGGCCAACGCCGAGCATCCCCACGATTTCACCCGCGACCCCATCCAGACCTATGTCGAGGAAGGCTGGCTGCATGCCCACGAGACGACACTGGGTGCCGACAACGGCATCGGCGTCGCCGCCGCATTGGCCATTCTCGAGGACGAGACGCTGCGCCATGGTCCGCTGGAGGCACTGTTCACGCTGGAGGAGGAAGCCTCGATGCGTGGCGCTCTGGAGCTCGACACGGACTGGCTGCAGGGGCGTTATCTGCTCAACCTCGATTCCGAGGACCGGGGGCAGGTGTATATCGGCTGTGCGGGCGGCGCCGACGTGGTGGTCGAGGCACGCCTGCCGACGCGGGACCTCGGCGAGCACGAAGTGGTTCGGCAGGTCGCCCTGACCGGCCTGGTGGGCGGCCATTCGGGGATCGATATCCACAAGGGGCGTGGCAACGCCAATCGCTTGCTGGTGCGCGTGCTCCGTGCCCTGGAGCCCTTCGGCGCTTGCCTGGTGGCCTATCAGGGCGGCACGTTGCGCAATGCGCTGCCGCGCGAAGCCTTCGCCAGCATCGCGTTGCCCGCCGACGAAGAGGCGGCCGTCGTCGCGCGCCTGGCCGAGTTGCAGGCCGAGCTTGCCGCTGAACTGGCGGGCGTCGACGAAGACGTGCAGCTTGCCCTGGAGCCTGCCGAGTCCGCCGCGCCGTTGACCGGCGCCGCGAGCCGTCTCTTGATCGCGGCCCTGCATGTGGCGCCGTGCGGTGTCGAACGCATGAGCGTGGAAGTGCCCGGGGTCGTGGAAACCTCCAACAATCTGGGGGTGGTCAAGCTCGACGAAGGGCGTTTCCATCTCTGTGCCCTGGTGCGTTCGCTGCGCGACAGCGCCACGCAGGATCTCGCCGATCGCTTTCGGGCACTGTTCTCGTTGATCGGCGCGGAAACGCGCGTCGAAAACGCCTATCCCGGCTGGACACCGGCGCCCGAGAGCACCCTGCTGGCGCGTTTTCGGCGCCTGCATCTCGAGCGCACCGGCGTCGACCCGGACGTCAAGGTCATCCATGCCGGACTGGAATGCGGCATTCTCGGTGGCAAGTATCCTCAGCTGGAGATGATTTCCTTCGGCCCCTTGATTCGCGGCGCCCATTCGCCGGCGGAGCGTGTCGAGATCGACTCGGTGGCCGAGTTCTGGCAAGTGCTGCGCGCTATCATCGAGGATCTGGCATCGGCGCGGGCCGCGTGAGCCACAGGAGCATCCGGCAGGCCTAGCGTGATGCCTGCCGCACCGCGTGGAGCCCCGTCTCGGAGATATAGCCACGCTCGTGGGCATGCGCCGCCATGGCGGCGCTGTCGTCGGACAGCAGCAGTTCGCAGTCGGTATGCTCGATCTCGTCGCGCAGGCGCGCGATGGCCGTCTCGCGATCGGTCTTGCGGTCGACCCGGCGAATGTAGATCGCCTTCACCCGCCCCGGGTTTTCCTTGACGATGCGGGTGTAGACCTCCGGGTCGTGCTGGCCGCTGTCGCCGATCAACACGCAGGGCAGGTCGCCGAACAGGGTGATCATCTGCGTGATCAGGTCGTACTTGTGGTCCTCGGCGCGACGCGGCCAGGGATGACGCCAGGAAATGCCCCATTCGCGCAGAAACAGGATCGGGCCGACCGGTATGTGGTTGAGCTGGAAGAAGGCTTCGAGGACCTCGTAGATGCTCCAGGGGCCTCGCGAGACATAAAGGATCGGGCGGCGTGCGTCACCCGCCGTGCCGGCGTGCAGGGCCTGGTAGAACTCGGCGACACCGGGAAAGGCCGTGCGTCGGTGCGCCTTCTCCACGAACAGGCGATACAGCATGCGCAGCTTGTCGGCGACGCCGGTGTGCATCACCGTGTCGTCGATATCGCTGATCACCATGAGGTCGGTATTGGGCGGCGGGATGTAGACGTCGGCACGCGTGCGCACGTTTTCCCGATCCGGCGTGATCACTTCCAGTTCCGCGCGATGCCAGGAAACATGCTCGTCGAGCGGGACATCGAGTGGCAGGCGCACATCGAAATATCCGTCGTGGTCGGTGGTGACGGTGGCGCTGTTCTCGCCCAGGCGGATGCGCACCTCGGCGTCGGCAAAGCCGCGCCGGGCGAGACGGCGGGTGACGTCGGCGGCATCGCGCAGCGCGCCGCGTCGTGGGATCACCCGTGCCAGACCGACCTGGCGAAAGACGCGCCCCATCAGAAAGGCTTCATGGTGCGAGCCGTACCCCCGGTACGGGTGAACGACCGGCCCGCCTTCGCCCCGGTCGGACTTCATGGGACGCGCGAACAGACGCAACAGACTCTTGGCGATGACATGCAGGCGTCGCCCGACACGCGCCATGCCACCCCGGGAGCCGACGTCACTCGCGGCGGAGGCCGCACGCAAAGCGCCCGCCTCTTGCGAGGCGGGCGTCGATTGGCGTCGATGGGCTGCCATCAGGCGTGTTGTCCGCTGTGGCGACCTTCGGCCAACTCCTCGATCAGTTTGTCGTTGAAGGCGTCCAGGTCCTTGGGCGTCCGGCTGGTGACGAGCCCGTTGTCGACCACGACCTTCTCGTCGACCCACTCGGCCCCGGCATTCTTGAGATCCTGGGCGACGGAGGCGACCGAGGTCATGCGACGTCCTTCGACGACGCCGGCATTGATCAGGATCCACGGCGCGTGGCAGATCGCCGCTACCGGCTTGCCGGCTTCGAAGAAGCCGCGGACGAAATCGAGAGCCTGGTCGTTGAGGCGCAGTTCATCGGGGTTGAACAGCCCGCCGGGCAATACCAGAGCGTGATAGTCGGTCGAGTCGACATCGCTCAATGCCTTGTCGGCCTCGTAGGTATCGCCCCAGTCGGTCTCTGCCCAGGCACGAATGCCCTTGCCGTCCGGGGAGACCACATGTACTTCGACGCCTTGACTGCGCAGGGCAGCACGCGGTGCGGAGAGTTCGGACTCTTCGAAACCGTGAGTGGCGAGAATGGCGACGCGCTTGCCTGACTGTGCTTGACTCATCGTGACCTCCTGGTCGTGATGCTCCATGAGTGGGCGACCGCCCCCGGACATTCCCGGTCCGGCATCGACGGCCTCAGTTCACCAGTTTGGGTCATCGAGGCGGGACTTCAAGCCCCGATTGCTTGCGTCGTCGCGCCGAGTGGGGGAAGGTGACGCGCGAAGTCGTTGATCGATCGTTTTCCTCGCGCGTCTGCAACCGTCGGTATCATGTCATGCCCAGCACAGTTCTTGCCCCTTCTTTCCTTCTGGCCCTCGCGGGGCTGATGGCGCTCGCCACGTTGACGCTCGGCGTGGCATGGCGGCGCGAGCGAGGGCGCCGCGTGGCGGCGGAGCAAGAAGCCGAAAGCGTGCGGCACCGCCTCGATGAGGATGACGCGACCCGCGCCCGACTGGAGCGTGAGCTGGCCCAGAGCGACGCCCAGCTGGATGCCGCACGCGAACAGGGACTGGAGACCCAGCGCCGTCTGGCGCAGTGCGAACGAGAGCTCGGCGATCGCCAGGAGCAACTGGCGGCGCTGCGCGAGCGCCATGGTCGCCTGGAGACACAGCGCGAGCAGGAACACGCGCACCATGCGGAAAAACTCGCCCTGCTCGAGGAAGCGCGGACACGGCTCACGCAGGATTTCGAGGCCCTGGCGGGACGCATTTTCGAGGAGCGCCAGCAGGCCTTCAGCGCGCAGAGCCGTGAAAGCCTCGAGACCCTGCTGGCGCCGTTTCGCGAACAGGTCGGCGACTTTCGGGCGCGTCTCGAGGAAATTCACGGGCAGTCGCTCCGCGAGCGTTCTTCCCTCAAGACGCAGATCGAGCATCTGGCAACCTTGAACCGCCAGATCACCGAGGAGGCCTCGAATCTGACGCGGGCTCTCAAGGGCGACAAGAAGATGCAGGGCGACTGGGGCGAAGTGATGCTCGAATCGGTGCTCGAGCGCTCCGGCCTGCGCCGCGACATCGAATACAAGCGCGAAGTGTCGATCGAGGGCGATGCGGGACGTCAGCGTCCCGATGCCGTCATCTACCTGCCCGACCAGCGCCACCTGATCGTCGATGCCAAGGTCTCGCTCAATGCCTACGTGCGTTACGTCAACGCCGAGGACGATGCCACGCGCGCGCAGGCCCTGCGGGCCCATGTGCAGGCCGTGCGGGGGCATATCGAAGCCCTGTCGGGGCGTGACTATCCACGGTTGCCGGGACTCAATTCACCGGATTTCGTGTTCCTGTTCATGCCCGTCGAACCGGCGTTTGCCGTCGCCTTTCAGCATGACGAAACCCTCTTCCACGATGCCTTTGCCCGCGACATCGTGGTGGTCACGCCGACCACGCTGCTGGCGAGCCTGAGAACCGTGGCCAGCCTGTGGACGCTGGAGCGTCAGAACGACAATGCCCGCGTCATCGCCGAGCGAGCGGGCAAGCTGCTCGACAAGTTTCGCGGTTTCGTGGACAGCCTCGAGGAAGTCGGGCGTCACCTGGAACGTGCCGATGGCAGCTACCGGCAAGCGATGGGACGTCTCTCCACCGGGCAGGGCAGCCTGGTCAGCCAGGCGTTGATGCTCAAGCGTCTGGGGGTGCGCATGAAGCGTGACCTGCCCGAACACCTGACGCAGGGCGTCGACGACGACGATCCGGAAGCTGTCTCGGAAGACGAGGCGGGGGAGCCGGGCGGTGCGGATGACGCGCGCGCGCCGGGGACCGCGCGCGACGACACGGCCGCCGACCCCTGAAACACGACGCCCGGCGCGAGGCCGGGCGTCGTCATCGTGCGGGTCGTGCCGTCAACGGGGCCATCAGCCCAGATAGGCGCTGAGCATCCATACGGTCTTTTCCTGCTCGCGGATGTAATCGCTCATCTGCGATGCGGTGCCTTCGTCGTCGGCATCGGCGGCCATGGAGTTGATCTCGCGCTGCAGCTCGAGCAGGGCCTGATAGCCTTGCACCAGCCCGCGGACGCATTCGGCGCCATCGTGCACGTTGGTGGCTTCCTGAATGCGCGACACCTTGGCGTAGTCGCTGTAGGCATGCAGCGGCTGATGACCCAGCGTGAGGATGCGCTCGGCGACTTCGTCGACCTTGGCCAGCAGATCGGTGTAGATTTCCTCGAACTTGGTGTGCAGTTCGAAGAAGTTCGGGCCCTTCACGTTCCAGTGATAGCCGCGGGCGTTCATGTAGAAGATCTGGTAGTTGGCCAGCAGCTCGTTGAGCTTCTCGGCCAGCTGGTTGGCACTGTTCTCGTGTAGACCGATGGCGTTGATGTCGGACATGAAGCACCTCCTCGTAGGCAATGGGCAAAGTGTAGAGTGTCGACCTGGGATTGGGTAACGAATCTTTCCCATCGACGGAATAGCCTCTGTACATGAAATGCCCCTGATGGTCGGTTTTTTCAAGGGCAGGGGGTGCGGCATCGTGTCCTGGTCCGGCATTCCGCTAGTCCGGGGAGGCATGAACCCCGTGTCGGTAGCCGAGCTGCCAGAGCCGGACGAGGGTTTCGGCCCGGTCGGCGAGCAATGACGCGGTGCGGGCGAGCGCGTCCGGCAGGGACAGGGGACCGTCGGCCAGGGCGAGGGCGGCTTCGATGCCCTCGTCGTGGACGGCGCGCCAGCCGTCGCCGAGACGCCCCGCGAGCGCGACGGTGGGCACGCCGTGGCGGCGCGCCAGGCGGGCGATGCCCACCGGTGTCTTGCCGGACAGGCTCTGCCCGTCGAGCTGGCCTTCGCCAGTGATGACCAGGCTGGCCTCCGTCAGCAAGCGATCGAAGCCGACCTGTTCCATGACCAGTTCGATGCCGGGTTTCAAGCGGGCGCCAAGGAAGGCGGCGGCCGCGAATCCCATGCCCCCGGCGGCGCCGGCACCCGCCAGTGTGCGGTGATCCTCGCCGAGCGCGTCGGCGGCATGCTCGGCGAAATGCGCCAGGGCCGCGTCGAGACGTGCCACGTCCTCGGGCGTGGCGCCCTTCTGGGGGCCGAAGACCGCGCTGGCGCCACGCTCGCCGAGCAGGGGGTTGTCGACATCCACGGCGGTATCCACCGCCAGCGAGGCTAGACGCGGGTCCAGTCCGCTCAGGTCGAGCCGGGCGAGCGATGCCAGGGCCGCGCCGCCCGGCGGCAAGGGATGGCCCTCATTGTCGAGCAGGCGGGCGCCCAGGGCCTCGAGCATGCCCGCACCGGCGTCGTTGGTGGCGCTGCCGCCGAGAGTGAGAATCAAGCGTTCGGCGCCGGTGTCGAGGGCGGCACGGATCAGCTCGCCGACCCCGAACGTCGTGCTGTGCAGCGCGCTGCGTTCGTCCTGGCGCAGTGGTTGCAGGCCGCTGGCTTCGGCGAGTTCCACATAGGCCGTACGGCTATCGGCGTGCCATCCCCAGGCGGCCTCGGTCGGCCGACCCAGCGCATCGTGGACCTGGGCGCTGCGGCGTTCGGCGCCCGTGGCCGCCAGCAAGGCATCCAGGGTCCCTTCGCCACCGTCACCCATGGGGCACTCCACCAGACTGTCGCGGGACACGACCCGGGCGCAGCCGGCGGCGATGGCGGCGGCGGCGTCGCGGGCCGACAGGGCATCCTTGTAACTATCCGGGGCAATGACGATCTTCATGGGTCGGCCTCTTCAGTGGTCTCCGCCGCGGCGGGGGATGACAAGATAAGATGCAACGTGCTGCACCCTGCGATGCCAGCCTAGCGCATGCGAAGCGACGCGGGAATCCGCCGAACCTGCCACACTGACGCAAGCCATGGGGTTGGCTACGCTCTCGAGAGGGCGTGTGAAAGCAGTGAAGGCGCCGGACGCGTCAGCGTCTTGGCTGGTGAATGGCGGCACATCGGATGAGAACGCGAAGATGAAACCTTGGTGGCTGTTGCTGGTAGCGGGGCTGGGTGGTTGTCAAAACATGGCGGCCTATGACCCCTTGGGGCGCGATGTCGGTTCGCCATTGCCCGAAGCGTGTCAGTGGCCGGCGGAGGCTGATGCCACGGCCCGGGTGCGGGCCACGGTCGAGGCCCTGGAGGCGCAGGGCTATCGGGTCGAGACCACCGAGGTCGCGTTGGGGCTGGTGAGTGCCGAGCGCAGCGCGGCACAGCCGGGGCTGGGGGCCGTGGATCGCCCGTTCTGGGGCCGCAGCGGGTTCTGGGGCTACTACGGCATGGGGAGTCGCCACGGGTATTCACTGGGGTATGCACAGCGCTTCGGCGGCGATCCGGTGCGTATCCAGCGGGTCTCGGTGGTGGCCGCCGACGACGTCGTGAGGGTCACGCGCGACTCGCGCGTGGTCGATATCGACGGGTACCTGATCGATGCCCGGCCGGACAACAGTGCCGCCTTCTGCGCTTCGCTCCGCGAGGCCATCGACCTGCGCCTGCGCGAAGAAGGAGCCACGTCATGATGCGACTGATCGCAACGCTGATCGTCATGCTGGGGCTGGTGGGCTGCGCGACGTCGCCGCAGCCGCCGCAGCCGCGGGAAATCGTCGTGCGTGCCGAGCCGCAGGCGGCCCTCGAGGCCGGCGTGGCGATGCTGGCGTCGCGTGGTTTCGTGATTCGACGCGCCGATGCCGAACTCGGCGACGTCGAGGCCGTGCTGGCGTCGCGTCCTCCATTGACGGTGCGCTATCGCCTCGAAGCCACGCCGGCGGGCACGCGTATCGCACTGTCGGGCCGGCGTGGCGGGCAACCGGTGGCGCCATACGTCTTCGATACGCTGCTCGTCGACATCCAGGCGCGACTCGGCGAGTCGCCCTGAGGCGCGCTCCGGATCACGGCGTCGCCGGATCGAGCGAGGCCAGCATGCCGCGCAGCTCGGCAAGCGTCGAGGCAAGCGCGTCGGCGGTGTACGGATGCGGTGCGGCGTGCCCCCATACCGGGCCCGGCCAGGCAGGATCGGCTGCATGGCGTACAATCACGTGCAGATGCAGCTGCGCGACCTGGTTGCCGAGCGTGGCCAGGTTGAGCTTTTCGCCGCGATAGTGGGCCATCAGGCGGCGCCCGGTCTCGCTGGCTTCGCGCCACATCGCGGCCTGATCGTCGCCGGACAGCTCGTAGACCTCGCGGATATCGGCACGACGTGGCACCAGCACCAGCCAGGGATAGCGGGCATCGTCGTTGAGGCGTACCTGGCACAACGGCAGGTCGACGACATGGTGAGAGTCCGCCGCCAGGCGAGGGTGCAGCGAGAAGTCGGTCATGCGAGCGCTCCTGAAAATCGTCATAAAGTGTGCTGGCTATGTTAACGTTAGGTTACACGGCAAGAGGCCGTGTTTCCGCTAGATCAGGGTGATTCCAGGAGAAAGGCATGAAGCGTACAACGGTTGCGATCTTGGGTTTGCTGTTGCTGGTGGCGCTGAGTGGATGCAATACCATCCAGGGCGCGGGTGAGGATATCGAGCGTGGCGGTGAAGCGGTTCAGGATGCCGCTTCCTGAACCGATGTCGCTCAAAGTGTGCATGGCGGCGCCAGCTTTGCTACGTTGTGGGCGAACCGCCATGTCGGCGGATAGCGTTGCCCGAGCAAACGGGTACATGGACCGGCGGGACTTTTTCCCGCTTGATGACGTGAAGGAGACACGACAATGAAACGGATGCTGGCTTTTTCCCTGCTGCTGATGTTCACCGCTGGCGCAATCAGCGGCTGCAACACTTTCGAGGGTGCAGGTGAAGACATCGAGCAAGGCGGCGAAGAAGTGCAAGAAGCCGCAGATTGATGCTTGCAATCGCCGCCCCGACAGGGGCGGCGATTGGCCTGTGCCCGAGGCGCTCCCGTCCTTCTGCCCCATTCCTCCCTCGCGATCTTCCCAGGCCGTTTGCTGGCCTTTCCGTCTATCCCATTCTTCCGAGCTACGGTGTCGCGCCACTCGCGCCGAACGAAAAACGTCGTTCCAGGCGTTCGAATGCCAGGTCGGTGACGATGGCGAGCAAGCCCACCAATAACGCGCCTTGAATCACGTACGGCAGGTTGTTGCCGACCAGGCCGGCGATGATCGGGGTACCCAGCGTGGTGGCGCCCACCGTGGACCCGATGGTGGCCGTGCCGATGTTGATGATCACCGAGACACGCACGCCGGCGACGATGACGCGCATCGCCAGCGGCAGCTCGATGTGCCAGAGAATCTGCCAGGCGCTCATGCCGTTGCCGCGTGCCGCTTCGAGGGTCTGGGGCGGCACCGTGCCCAGACCAGCAACGGTGTTCTGCACCACGGGCAACAGCCCGTAGAGGACCAGCGCCACCAGCGTGGGTACGAAGCCGAAACCCGCCAGGGGCACGACGATGGCGAGTACCGCTGCCGGGGGAAACGTCTGGCCGATGGCCGCCAGCGTCGAGACCAGCGGAGCGAACTCGCGCCCCGCCGGGCGCGTGACGAACAGACCCGCGCCGACGCCCACGCCCACCGAAATGAGCGAGGACACCAGGACCAGTGCCACATGGGCCAGCGTCAGGTTGAGGAAGCTCTCGCGCTCGTACATGGCCGGGTTCTGGTCGGGAAACCAGGCGCGGAACAAGGGCGCCAACTGCTCCATGCCCAGTACCAGCGTCACCAGCAATACGCCGAGAACGATCAGCAGCACGCTGCGCGGCGCCAGATGTGGCATCGTGCGGCGTGTCATGGGCGATGCCCCATGACGCCGGCCATCGTCACCTCGCCCAGCAAGCGTCCCTGGTCGTCGAGCACCGGCAGGGCCGTGACGCGAAACCACACCATGCGCGACAGCGCTTCCTTCATGGACATGTCCGGCGTGGCCGTCCATTCGCCGTTGACGTCGGTGCGTACGGTCGCGGGCTCTTCCAGCCGCCCGCCGATGAGCGCCAGGGGCCGATTGTCGGCATCCACCTGCCAGGTGGGGCGTGCGTGGGTGGTGGCCGCTTGCGTGATCGTGGCATCGCGCGTGCCCTGGGCGGGCTGATAGTACTGCTCGACCCGGCGCCGCGAGAGCAGCTTGAGCCCCAGGTCGGCGCGCCCGATGAAGTCGCGGACGAAATCGTTGGCGGGGTCGACGAGGAGTTCCGCGGGGCGATCGTATTGCACGAGCCGGCCGCCATTGAGCAGGGCCACGCGGGAAGCCAGGCGCAGGGCCTCGTCCATGTCGTGGGTGACGAAGACGATGGTCTTGCCGGTCTGACGGTGCACGCGGGCCAGCTCGACCTGCAAGGCGTCGCGCGTCAGCGGGTCGACGGCGCCGAAGGGCTCGTCCATCAGCAGCACATCGGGGTCGGCGGCCAGCGCACGGGCCACGCCGACGCGTTGTGCCTGCCCGCC
The DNA here is from genome assembly GCF_039830575.1 of Chromohalobacter sp. Taxonomy (NCBI): domain Bacteria; kingdom Pseudomonadati; phylum Pseudomonadota; class Gammaproteobacteria; order Oceanospirillales; family Halomonadaceae; genus Chromohalobacter; species Chromohalobacter sp. Next base: position 109,293 of record NZ_JBDOOX010000007.1, read on the forward strand.
CGAGAGCTGGTGGGGGTACTTGTCGCGCAGATCGTCGGCGTCGAGCTGAAACAGCGCCAGCAATTCATCGACACGGGCGTTGATCCGTGACGTGGTCCACTTCAGCAACCTGGGCACGGTCGCGATGTTCTCGGCGACGCGCCAATGGGGAAACAGCCCGGTCGACTGGATGGCGTAACCGATTCGGCGACGCAGAAGCTCCGGCGGGAGGGTGGTGACATCCTCGCCGCCTACCAGGATCCGCCCCTCGCTATGCGCGATCAGGCGGTTGATCATCTTCAGCGTGGTCGATTTGCCGCATCCCGAGGGGCCGATGAGCACGCAGAACTCTCCCTGCTCGACGGTAAGGGAAATGTCGTCGACGACCCGCGTGTCCCCATAGCGCTTGGTCAGTCCCTGAAGTTCGATCATCTGTACTACCTGTCAGCGAGTACCGGCCGGCTGACTCAGCGCGACCAGCATCTGCAGCATGAAATCGGCGATCACCGCCAGCACGATGGTGGGGATCGCGCCGAGCAGGACCAGGTCGATGGCGTATTGGCCGAGCCCCTGAAAGATGAAGGCACCCAGCCCGCCGGCACCGATCAGGGCCGCCACCACGGTCAGGCCGATGGCCTGCACGGTGACGATGCGCAGCCCCGAGAGCATGACCGGCAGCGCCAGCGGGATTTCCACGCGCCACAGCACCTGGCGCCGCGTCATGCCCATGCCGCGCGCGGCTTCCACGGTCGCCGGCGGCACGCCCTTGAGGCCGGCATGGGTGTTGCGCACCACGGGCAGCAGGGCGTACATCACCAGGGCGATGATGGCCGGTGCCGCGCCGATGCCCTTGATGCCCAGCTCGGCGAGGAACGGAAAGGCATTGCCCAGTGCCGAGAGGGGAGCGACGAGCAGGGCGAACAGCGCGATGGAAGGAATCGTCTGGAAGACGTTCAGCACGCTGAACAGCGTCCCCCGCACCCGGGCGCTGCGGTGCGCCAGCAGCCCCAGGGGCACGCCGATCGCCAAGGCCGGTCCCAGCGCGGCGCCCACCAGCCCCAGGTGCGTGAGCAGCTGGTCGCTGAAGGTGTCACGGATGTTGGCATACTCGCGCATGATCGAGAGATCGCGAAAATGGCCGCTGGCCAGCAGGAATGCCACTGCGCCGCCCGCCAGCGCGGCGTATCCCAGGCGTGTGATCCAGCCGCTGGCGTGGCGCTGCAAGGTATCGATGGCCGCCAGCGCACAGCAGAACACAATGACCCAGAAAGCGGCCCCCTGCGAGACGCGCGCCGATGGCGAGCGCTCGGCAAGCGTGCGCTGGGCATAATCGCCCAGCGCGTACAAGGTGATCAGCAGGAGCGCGAGGCTCGCCGTGAGCGTCACGCCATGCGCTAACCGGCGCGACAATGGACGCTGCAGCGCCGCCAGCCCCAGCATGACGGTCAGCACGAGCATGCCGGCGGCTTGCCATATGGTCAGGGCGCCGCCGAGCGCCACCGACTGGCCCGAGGCCAAGCGATTGGGCGACATCGACGCAAAGGGCAGCAGCCACGCCGCGGCCAGCCCCGCGATCAACAGCGTGACGAGCACGCGGTTGGCGAGCAGGCGGCCGGCGCCGATCGTTGAAACGGCGGGAGACGTCACGCGCGGCGCTTAGTCGAGCAGGTCTTGCGATTCGAGATAATCGCGTGCGACGTCACTCGCCGGCATGCCATCCACCTGAATGCGGCTGTTGAGGGTCTGCAGCGTCTCGCGGTCGAGTCCCTCGAACAAGGGGCCGAGCAGCTCCGGAATCTCGGGGTAGGCGTCGAGCGTCGCCTGGCGGATCACCGGCGCCGGCGCATAGACCATCTGTACGCCCTGGGTATCGTCCATGACCTTGAGGTCGGCCGCGGCGATCGCGCCATCGGTGCCGTAGACCATCGCCGCGTTGGTGCCGCTGGTGTTGTTGGCCGCCGCGCGGATGGTGGCGGCCGTGTTGCCGCCGGAGAGCACCAGCAGTTGCTCCTGGTCGAGCGTGAAGTCGTACGCACGCTGGAAGCTGGGCAGGGCAGCATCGCTCTCCACGAACTCCGCCGAGCCGGCGAGTTTCACCTCGCCTCCGTCGCGTACCCAGGCCGCGAAGTCCTGCATGGTGGAGAGATCGTGTTCGTCGGCGATATCCCGACGCAGGGCGATCGCCCAGGTGTTGTTGGCCGGTGCGGGTGTCAGCCAGACGAGATCGTTGTGCTGCTTGTCGTAGGCACGGATCTTCTCGTAGCCCGCCTCGGACTGTTTCCAGGCCGGATCATCGGTAGTCTGGGTGAAGAAGGCGCCGTTGCCGGTGTACTCGGGATACAGGTCGATCTCGTCTTCCAGCAGGGCGCTGCGCACGATGTTGGTGGGCCCGAGCTGGAGGTTTTCCTCCACGGGAATGTCGGCATGCTCCAGGAGCTGGACCATCATGTTGCCCAGCAAGGCCCCCTCGGTGTCGATCTTCGAGGATACCCGTACCGGGTCGGCGGCGAAGACCGGCGATATCGACAGCGCGGTGACGGCCGCCAGGCCAAGCACGCGGGTGGCGAGGTGTTGAAACGTTCCGGGCATGATTCCTGGCTCCTTGGAAATGACGGGTCGCGACGATTCGAACCTTGAGTCTAGCATTCTCGGCTTGCGCGGCGAGAGGGAATGCGCTTGGCGACAAGTGTCGGCCTCGGATACGCTGCTCCCCTATATGCGACGACACGGAGGCAGCATGTACAGAATCGGTTTGGGCGGTGCCCTGTTGACGCTCTTGCTGGCGGGTTGCAGCGTCGGGCAGACGCCGGACGAGGCGCCCACGCCGCCATCGACGTCGCAACGCGATGCCTGTGGCGCCGATGCGCTGAACGACTATCAGGGACGGCGTGCCACCGAGAGCACGCTGGCGCGGCTGGAGGAGGAGAGCGACGCCGAGCGCGTGCGCGTCGTCGGTCCCAACCAGGCGGTGACGATGGATTACCGGGCCCAGCGTCTCAACGTCAAGCTCGACGACCGACAGCGTATCGTCGAGCTCACCTGCGGCTAGTCGCGGCGGCGCAAGCCATCCGCATGCGTCGCCTCGCGGACGGATTTCGGGTTACGCTGCATGCGTTCATGAGTCACGCGATCGAGGAGGTCGCCCCATGCCGCATGCCGAGATTCTGCAAGAAGGGACCCTGCACTGCTTCCCCGCCGGATTGCGCGACGAGGCGGGCAAGCTGGTCAACGTCGAGGTGTCCGCCGTGGTCTACGACGGCCGGCGCCTGATCCTGGCCAGCGACAAGCCGATTCCCGGCGAGGCGCGCTCGGCGGTGTTCTCCGTTCCCATGACCGATGCCGGTCCCGACGACAGCCAGCTCGACTACTTGACCGCCGATGCCATCAAGCGCGCCGTCAAGTACGAGGATTTCGCGCTGACCGCCGACGGGCGCCATGTGCTCGCGACCACGGGATTCGACCGCATCGACATGGAAAGCCACGCGCTCAACGCGTACAACCATCTGTTGATCTGGCCGCTGGGCGAGCCGCAGCGAGTGCAGGTGGTCGACCCCGACCCGCGGGATGGCGTCGAAGGCTCGCTGGAGCTGCGCAACAAGCTGGACGGCGCCATCGGCGAGCCGTATTACAAGATCGAGGGGCTGGCGGCGGTGCCCGGCGAGCGTGGCGACGGGCTGTTGCTCTTCGGTGTCCGCGAGCAGGGGCGCTCGCACGAGGATTTCGAATACGTGTGCCGCGTCGTGGGCGCGCATTACACCGTGAACGAGCATGGCAACCTGGTGCTGGTCGACGAGCTACGCGAGTTCTATCGCTTCTCTCCACGGCAGCATCCCGAGGTCCGCTTCGATTGCGGCCTGTCGAGCCTGGAATACGACCCCCATCACGACCGCCTGTTCCTGTTGACCAGCTTCGAGGTCGAGGAGGCGGGCGAGCCGCGCATCGGCGGGTATCTGTGGGTCGTGTCGCTGGCCGGTTTCAGCGCGGGCCAGGCGCCCGAGCTGGTGCGCACGGTGCAGGGCGACGCCCTGGAGTTCGAGCACAAGGCGGAGGGCCTGGCGGTGCTGGACAGCGAGCGGCTCTTCGTGGCCTACGACAACGACCGCGACATGTCGCTGGGGCGCATCGACGAACGCGACGAGCGTCATGCCTGCGAGGCGCCCTACACGATGCTGCACATTACCTGAGTTCGTCCTTCCAGCGCTTGACGGCGATCTCGTCCTTGAGCATTTCCAGCGTTTCGATCAGCACCTGCTCGGTGACGCGGTCGGTACGCTGGTCGACGTACAGCCAGGCGTCGATGCCGCTTTCCGCCAGGTCGCCGATGAGGCTTCTGAACTGCGGCGAACGCAGTCCGTCGATGGCTTCATGCACCACGCGGCTGGCGACATCGCTCAAGCTGCGCTGCATGGCACGCGCGACGTTGTCGCCGAGCGGCAGGCGACGCAGCCGCGTGAGCTCGGCGTTTTCCTCCAGCGTACGGTCGACCAGTGCGGCCACGTAGCGATGCACTTCCTGATGGTTCTCGGCATAGCTCTTGTCGACGGTGGCCTCGAGGCGCCTGGCGATCTCGTCGACCAGTGCCGCCTTGCGGGGCTGGATGACTTCTTCCGAAAGGCGCTTGGTGAAGTCCTCGCTGCGCCTCACTTCATCCTGCAGGCTGCTCAGCAGGCGTGTCGCCACGCGGTCCGACAGCTCCTCCATGACGATGCGGTAGTAGTGCTCGAAGAAGGCATACACGCGCCAGCGACGGATATCGATCACTCCCAGGCGCTGCAGGCGCAACAGCAGCGAGATCACGCGCAGCACGCGCAACAGGCGGAATCCGCCCACCGGAATGCACCCCAGCACGTCGTACCAATGCACGAACGGGTAATAGAACCAGCGGGCATAGCGACGTTCCACGACGGCCAGTATCCAGCCGGCCAGCACGTCGGTAATGAAAATGGCCACGAACACCAGGTCGATGGTAAAGAAGCGCTGGTGAATGGTCTGGTCGTACGCCTGATGCAGCGCGGGCGCGACGTCGGCCAGACCGGCATTGATCGGCGGCAGGAGAAACAGGCTGTCGATGAGCAACAGCAACAGGTTGGCCGAGATCAGCACCATCATGGCGATGTCCCAGACCAGGTACAGGCGTTCGCGCAGGGTGGCGCGTTCGGCGGCGTGGGGCGTGGTCATGGCGTTCTCCGTTGACGGCGCCGCCGAGCCGGGGCGGCGCGATGCTTCCGGCAAGATCGCCACGTTAGCAGCGACGCGGGCATGACGTCAGGTCGCTTGCGATGTCGGTGACAGGCTGGCCTGGGCACGCTTTTCTTCTTCCTCGGCCTGCTTGCGCATCTTCTTGCGCAGTTCGGCCTTCTCGAAGCGAAGCTTGGCCATGGGCGTGTCGAGCGGCAGCGGCGGCACGCTGTTGGGGCGGCCCTCGCTATCGACGGCCACCATGGTCAGGTAACAGCTGTTGGTATGGCGAATCACGCGGTCCTGGATCGACTCGGCCACCACCTTGATGCCGATCTCCATCGAGGAGCGCCCCACGTAATTGACCGAGGCCAGAAAGGTCACCAGCTCGCCGACATGGATCGGCTGCTTGAACAGGACCTGATCCACCGACAACGTGACGACATAGGAGCCCGCATAGCGACTGGCACAGGCGTAGGCGACTTCGTCGAGTTTCTTGAGAATCGCCCCGCCATGCACCTTGCCGCTGAAATTGGCCATGTCAGGGGTCATCAGTACCGTCATGGTGAGTTCGTGCTGGCGGGGAAGGTCGTCGGGCGCCATGGGTCACAATCCTGCTGAGGCCGGGGAATGGATAGAGGCGCAAGATGTATCATGTTTTGCCCTGTCTTGTCGCTCCCCTCTGCTTACCCGCCGGACGGGCGGGAACCGTTCAAAGAAAGGTCAGCCCGAGCGCGATGATGACGCCCGTCACCACCAGCTGGATCAGGCAGAAGCCCATGATGTCCTTGGCCTTGAGCCCCGCGATGGCGAGCATGGGAAGCGCCCAGAACGGCTGCAGCAGGTTGGTCCAGGCATCGCCCCAGGCGACCGCCATGGCGACGCGGGGGATATCCGCGCCCAGGGAGGCGGCGGCGGGCAGCATGACCGGGGCCTGGACGGCCCATTGCCCGCCGCCCGAAGGCACGAACAGGTTGACGATGCCGGCACTGATGAACGACCAGAAAGGCAGCGTCTGGGCGGTGGAGATCGCCACGAACCCCTCGGAAAGCGTCTGTGCCAGCCCGGACTGCATGATGATCGCCATGATGCCGGCGTAGAAGGGAAACTGGATGACGATACCGGTGCCACCCTTGATGGCCTCGTGGAGGCTGTCCAGCAGACTGCGGGGCGTGCGATGCAGCACGATGGCCAGGGACAGGAACAGGAAGTTGACCACGTTGAGGTTCAGGCCGCCGTCGCGGAACACGAAATGGTCGAGCAGGAACAGCAAACCGGGAATGCCGACCAGCCATGACAGCCAGGAGCTCTTTTCCAGGCGTTCCGCCGGACGCGTGGCGGGACCGAGGTCGCGCGGGGCGTCGTCGAGTTGTGCGGGGTCGATGTAGACGCTGTCACGCTCGTCGGGAAGCATGAACCGGTTGACCAGCGGCACGGCAACGAACATCGCCAGCACGATGGCCAGGTTGAAGAACGCGAAGATGGTCTCGGAGGTGGGAATGACACCGATCTGGCCCGCCGTGAAATGCCCCTCGGTGGCGATGGTCAAGGGAATCGAGCCGGCCAGGCCGCCGTGCCATACCACGAAGCCCGAATAGGCGCTGGCGATCAACAGGCGGTAGTCGACACGCACCTGTCGTGCGAGGGCCTTGGCGAACAGGGCGCCGATGACCAGGCCGAAGCCCCAGTTGATCCAGCTGGCGGCCAGCGAGACCAGCGACACCAGCACGATGGCGCCGGCCGGGCTCTTGGCGAGCCGGGCGATCCTGTCGAGCAGGCGCTTGACGGGTGGGCTGCTGGCCAGCATGAAGCCAGTGACCAGCACCAGCAGCATCTGCATCGAGAAGGACAGCAGTCCCCAGAAGCCGTCTCCCCAGTAGCGCATGATCGCCAGCGGCGACTGCCGCTCGACCAGCATGGCCGCGATGGCCGCCACCAGGGTCAGGATCAGCACGAAGATGTAAGGATCGGGCAGGTAGCGTTCGACCAGGCGTACCGCGGGGCGAGACAGCAGCTTCAGCATGAAAGCCTCTCCAGGAGGTCGTTGTCATGCTGATAACGATAGTCGCTCGGGAGACGCGCCGATCACTCAACCTTGGTCCTGTATCCCTTGGTCGCAGGCGGGCGTTGCGGCGCTTGTCCAGCGCGTGCGCCGATAGTGCAGGTAGACGGCGGCGAGACTTGCCGAGCGCACCAGGGTGAAGGCCGTGAAGGCGAGCCACAGGCCGTGGTTGCCCAGCGGTTGCGCGAGCCACCACACCGGCAGGTAGACGGCGAGTGCCAGCAGGATGGTGTCGCGCATTTCACGGGTCGCGGTGGCGCCGATGAAGACGCCGTCGAGCAGATAGCTCCATACCGCGATGGCCGGCATGACGACCATCCAGGGCAGGTAGTCGGCCGCCGAGGCTCGCACGTCGGGCAGGTCGGTGAGCAGGGCGATCAGGGCATGGCCGCCGAACAGGAACGCGGCCATGGCGACCCCGGCGGTGACCAGCGAGAAACGCGCGGCCGCGCGCACCGCGCTCGAGAAAAGCGGCCAGTCGCGACGCCCCACGGCGCGTCCGGTCAAGGCTTCGGCGGCATGGGCGAAGCCGTCCAGCGCGTAGGAGGTGATCATGATGAACTGCATCAACACCGCGTTGGCGGCGAGCACCGTGTCGCCCTGGTCGGCGCCCTGAGCGGTGAAGAAGGCCATGGCGAACAGCAGCCCCAGCGTGCGCACGAACAGGTGCCGATTGACCTGGAACAGCTCGGAGTAGGCGGCGAATCGCAGCAGGCGCCGACGCAGGAAGCGTCCCTGCAGGCGTCCCAGCTGGCGTGCCACGAGCCACAGTCCCGCGCCCAGGGCGGTATAGTCGGCGATGACGGTGGCCCAGGCCACGCCGTCGCTGGTCATGCCCAGCCCGACCACGAACACCAGATCGAGGACGATGTTGACGCTGTTGGTCAACACCATGATCGCCAGCGTGACCCGCGAGTTCTGCTGGCCCAGAAACCAGCCGAGAATTGCGTAATTCGCCATCACCGCCGGGGCCGACAGAATGCGAATGTGGGCGTAATCGTCGGCCAGGGCCATGGCCGCCGGGCTGCCGTCGAGCAGGTAGAGACCGAAGTCGATCAGCGGTTCGGCGAGCAGGATCAGCAGCACGCCGATGCCGAGTGCCAGCAACAGCGCCTGGCCCAGCAGGTTGCGGATGTCGCTGTCGTCCTCGCGGCCCACGGCCTGAGAGGTCAGGCCGGTGGTGCCCATGCGCAGAAACCCGAAGCCCCAGTACAGAAAGCTGAACAGGGTGGCACCCAGGGTCACGGCGGCCATGTAGCGTGAGTCCGGCAGGTGGCCGACCACCGCGGTGTCCACCAGTCCCAGCAGCGGGACGGTGATGTTGGAAAGGATGATCGGCCAGGCGAGCGGCCAGATGCGTGTCGCGGGGCGTGATGAAGACACGGGATTCCGTCGTTGGGTGTGCGCTCACGCGTGACACACACCCGTGAGAAGGAAAAGTGGGGCCGACACGCGCCACGTCGCCCGCGGCGGCGTGGCGTGCACGCGGGTCAGGCGGCGGTGATCAAGCGATATTTGTGCATCAGTTGATCGTGGGTTTCGCTGCGCTCGGGATCGAGAGGGATGCAGTCCACCGGACATACCTGCTGGCACTGGGGCTCGTCGAAGTGGCCGACGCACTCGGTGCACAGGTTGGGGTCGATGACATAGATCTCCTCACCCGGGGAAATGGCGCCGTTGGGGCACTCGGGTTCGCAGACGTCGCAGTTGATGCACTCGTCGGTGATCATCAAAGCCATAAAGCGTCCGTCCTCTATTGCGTCTTGGGCGACGAGGGGTCCTGGGCGAAATGCCGGCTCAGCGCATCGACCACGCAGGGATGCACGAGCTTGGAGACATCTCCCCCCAGACGCGCGATCTCGCGCACGATGGTGGAAGAAATATACGAGTTCTCGACCTCGGGCGTCAGGAACAGGCTTTCCACGTCAGGTGCCTGGGCCCGGTTCATATTGGCCAATTGTAACTCATATTCGAAGTCGGATACCGCTCTCAGACCGCGCAGGATGATGCGCGCGTTCTGTTGCGCCAGCAATTGCGTCAGCAGGCAGCTGAAGCCGGTCACGGTGACGTTGTCGAGGTCGGCGGTGACTTCCTCGATCAGCGCCACCCGGGTTTCCAGGGACAGCGTGGGTTGCTTGCGCGGACTCGCCGCCACCGCCACCACGACCTTGTCGAACATGCGCGAGGCGCGCTCAATCAGGTCGTAATGGCCATTGGTCACGGGGTCGAAGGTACCGGGATAGACCACGATATTCATGGATGCATCCTGTGCCGAGACACCATCAGGGTAGTGGTTGGCGCCGGGCGGCGACAATGTCGACGCCCGGGGCCGCCTTCACAGCTGACCGTAGGGGTTGTCGACCGTCAGCGATACCGGCCGATCGAAGCCGGGGATGTGCAGGGCGTCGCGTGTCATGGACAGCTCGGGGCCTTCCAGCACGCCCTCGCCGAAGCGATAGGTGACCTCGAAGCGGCCGCTGTCGGCCGTCTCCAGGTACGTCTGGGACGCCGCCAGCGTGGCCTCGCGACGATGCTTCCAGTCATCGACGGCGCGCTGACCGTGACGCTTGGCGAGCAGGCGCTCGGTCGCGGCGGGCGAGATGACCAGCCCGGTGGCGTTGTTGCCGCCGAAGCCCTTGGCGTTGATGAAGGTCGCGTCGGCCTCGAAAGGGAGCGGGTCGCGAAAGAAACGCAGGCGTTCGGCGTGAACGTCGTCGGCCACGGCGTCGAGGGTGGCGATGCCGGGGATCACGCCATGGGCGAAGGTGCCCAGGGCACTGGCGAGCTGGTCGCCCGCCGCGCCGCCTTGCGAATGGCCGACGAAGGCCTTGATGGCGGCCACCGGCCAGGCCTCGATGCCATGCGTGCGGGCCACCATGTCGAACACGTGCGACTCGGTGGTGCGATTCTTGGGCGTGCTGGTGCCGTGAGCATGCAGATAGCTGCGGTGGCGCACCGAATCCTCGCCGAGCATGTCCCGGGCCAGGCTCACCGACTTGGCCAAGGTGATGTAGTTGCCGATGCCCGGCGCGGAGATCGAGCGTTTCCAGCCATCGGCGTTGACGAACACATCGGGCACCGCGCCGAGAATCTGGGCGCCGGTCTCGAGCGCCAGGGCATCGTCCATCAGCAGCAGGAACTGGGTCGACTCGGCGATGGTGAAGCCACAGTTGCGCGCGAAGGGTCGGCAGGCCCGCTGATAGTCGCTATCGGTCAGCAGCGTCAGCGCGTCGAGCGCCTTGAGGCTCTCGTCGTCGGCCAGCGCGCCCATGGTGCGAAAGCCTTCGACGATTTCCGGCGTGATGGGGGCATCGCTGGTGCCCACCATGACCACGCGCCGCCGACCGCTGCGAATGTCCTCCAGCCCCAGGCGCAGGTTATAGAGGAAACTGGCGCAGGCGCCGAGCACGGCACCGGTGGCGCCGACGCTTCCCAGCACGTAGGCGTTGAGAAAGTCGGCGGGCATCTGGCCGTAACCCAGCGGCATCTGCTTGGACGTGGCGCGTCCGCCGCCGACGAAGCTCTGCAGCAGGCCGCCCCAGCCCTCGTTGTCGAGCTGGCCGATGGAGTTGCCGGCATACACGGCGATGGCGTCCGGGTCGAGCCGATTGCGCAGCGCCGACCAGTCCAGGCCGCTCTGGCCGAGGCAGTCGGAGGCGCCGAAGATGGTCATCGACAGCCCGCGCGGGTGATGCACGCTCCGGTACAGGGTCTCCGGCGCGAATCCGCTGGGCAACTGGCCCGCCGAGCGCACCTGCGCGCTGCGCCGTTCGGGCAGCAGGACATTCAGCGACCCCGGCGGCACCACGACTTCGACCATGCGCTTGTCGATGTCGCGCACCTGCCAGGTCGGCGGCAGGTCGTTGGGCAATTGCCGCCGGCGCACGCGAAAGGTCAGCGCATCGTCGAGGTCGAGCTGCGCGGCACGATTGGCGGGAATGCCTTCGCTGCCGAAACGCTCGTCTTCGATGCGGCGGATCAGGGTATGGTCGAGTACGTGTTGCCGATAGCGCGAAACGACGTCGGCGGCGTCGAGAATCTCTCCGTGGGCATCCTGCCAGGCGCCGTCTTCCAGCCGCGTCACAAGCTGCATCATGGCGGCCAGGGCGAGAATGGTCTGTGCCTGAAGGGTGTCGGGCAAGGCGTCGAGAATCGTTCGGCGAAAAGCCTGGTGGCCCGAGGTTCTGCCGGCGGCGTTAACACCGCCCATGCCGACGATCACCGGTAACTGTGACAAGCCGCGTTCCTCGTAATGCTGTGGATGACGATGCGTCATGATTCGTGGCCGGCACGCGTCGGCCGATATGGCGCGTCTCCCCGCGTCAGGCGACGCGCGGAGCCTCAATAAGTCTGGGGTGATGATAGCACCCGGGTGCGAGCGGCGTCATGCGACGCCGGTGCCGGCGCCGAGCTCTCTCCTTCCGTGCGGCCGTGCATGAAACCGCAACAGGCCCTAGAATGGCGTGTCGCCCAGCCGTCTTCGAGTCGCTCATGCACGCCAATTCCCGCACCATCGCCACCCAGCAGCGCGGTCCCCATGAGGACCTGGCGCGGCGCGTGTCGCGGGCGTTGAACGCGCCATGGCGCAAGCCGGTGGCGGCGCATACGCAAGCCGCCTTCGACAACGCGCAGGCGTGGCTGCGCGAGCGAGACCGGCCCTTGATTCTGGACTCGGGCTGCGGCGTAGGGCTTTCCACCCGTCGTCTGGCCGCGCAGTTTCCCGAGCACGCCGTGATCGGGGTGGACCGCAGCGCCGAGCGTCTCGCGCGCGAGTACGGCGCACCGCCCGACAATGCCCTGCTGGTACGGGCGGACCTGGTCGATTTCTGGCGCCTGGCCCTGCGGGCCGGTTGGCAGCCGGCGCGACATTACCTGTTGTATCCCAACCCATACCCCAAGGCTTCGCACCTCAAGATGCGCTGGCACGGGCATCCGGTGTTTCCCGCCCTGGCCGGGCTCGGCGGCGAATTCGAGGCGCGCTCCAACTGGCGGCTCTACCTCGAGGAACTGGCACTGGCGCTGGCGCAAGCCACCGGGCGCGAGGCGCGTCTCGAGTCTTTCGCGCCGTCGGAGGAGGGCTTGACGCCCTTCGAGCGCAAGTACCACGCCAGCGGTCAGACATTATGGCGGTTGACGGTGACGCTCGCGCACCGCCCCCAGTTGTTGCCGACGCCGCCCTGACCGCTGGGGCGACGCGACGTTTTCAGGAGACCGAAATGGTGTATGTGTTTTTGGCGATCGCGATCATCGCCGAGGTCGTGGCGACCAGTGCGTTGAAGGCTTCCCAGGAGTTCACGCGCCTGTGGCCCAGCGTGACCGTCGTGGTGGGGTATGCCTTGGCGTTCTACATGCTGACGCTGGCGCTGCGAGACTTGCCGGTGGGGATTGCCTATGCGTTCTGGGCGGGGCTGGGGATCGTGCTGGTCACCCTGATCGGTATCGTCGTATACGGCGAGAAACCCGACCTGCCGGCGCTTTTGGGGCTGGGGCTGATCATCGCCGGCGTGGTGATCATACAGGCGTTCTCGCGCATGTCGTCGCACTGAAGGCAGCCGGCTGCTAGCCTGGCGGGCGGTGTGCGTTCATCCAGGTAAAGGAATATTCGATGTTGAGCACGGTGCTTTGTTCTCGCCGTCGGCGGTCGTGGGGCCGCAGCGGGCGTCGCATGGTCTCCATGCTGGTGTTGCTGGGTCTGCCGTTGTCGGCGGTGGCCGATGGCTTTTCGAACCTTGCCACGCTGGCCGACAAGGGCTTCGTGATCGGGGCTCAGGCGCAACTGCTGGGAAGCGGCGAGAACCTGGGGTCGATTCAGCCCACGCGGCGGCTGTCGCCGGCTTCGGTCACCAAACTCTATACCGCCGCGGCGAGTCTCGATCGCTGGGGGCCGCAGCACCGTTTCACCACCCAGTTGATGGCCACGGGCGAGGTCGATGCGCAGGGCGTGTTGCAGGGCGACCTGGTCTTCGACGGCGGCGGCGACCCGGCCCTTACCAGCGAGAACCTGTGGCGCCTGGTGCAGCGCCTGCGCGAGCGCGGCGTGCGCAAGGTGAACGGGGAACTGGTGGTCAGCCAGTGGCGCTTCGGTCCGGTGACCTGCGTGACCACCGACCGCTGCGAGGCCCGGACGCGGTCGGACAACGCCTACAGCGCCCTGTTGTCCTCGGCGGCGGTGAATTACGGCAGCTGGTGCAATCTGATCAAACCCGGTGCCGCGGTGGGAGATGCCGCCACGATCAGCGACTGCACGACAGTGGCGCCGCTGACCCGAATCGACAACCGGGTCACGACCGTGGCGCCGGGCGGCGATACGCGTCTCAGTGCCGAGCGGTTGAGCGATGCGCAGGGCGATACGCTGCGCATCAGCGGCCAGATCGCGCATGGCGGCTTCTCCCGGGAGATCTATCGCGCCAGTTCCGACCCCGCCGAGCAAACCGCCAAGACCCTGGTGGCCCTGCTCGGCCAGGCTGGCATCGAGGTCGACGGACATGCGACCAGCACCACGCCGCCGCCGACCACCGCCAAGCGTCTGGCGGCGGTGGACGGCAAGCCGCTTCAGGAAGTGCTGCTGCGCATGCTCAATTACTCGAACAATTTCATGGCCGATACGCTGGCGCTGGATCTCGTGGCCAAGCCGGGCGCCAGCCTGCGGGATGCCGGCGATGCCTTGATGCGCTTCGCCCGGGACCTGCCCGGCCACGGCGTGCCGACGCTGGTCAGCGGCAGTGGCCTGACGCCGGAAAACCGCGTCTCGGCACAAGACATCAATGCCTTGCTGTCGGCCATGTACCGGCGTTCGGCCTTGTTCCCGACCTTCGTCGCCGGTCTGCAATTGCCGACCAACGGCCCGATGCACTTCATCCGCCGTGGCAGCGAGACCTTCCAGCAGAACGTCATGCTCAAGACCGGCACCCTCAACGAGCCGGTCACGGTACGCGCGGTGGCCGGGTATTTCCGTACCCGTCAGGGGCGCTGGGGCAGTTTCGCGGTACTGGTCAACGGTACCGCGCAGACGCCGTACCTGGCCTGGCGTCAGGTCCTGCCTCTGGTCGCGGCGGACCTGACGCGGATGATCGAGGCGCACTGAGCGCGCCTCGGGCCTCGTCGCCTTCTGCGTGCGGGCGAGGGTCGTTGCCGGGCGCCCGGCAATTCGGGCGCGGCCTAGCGATGCGGATCGATCAGCAGACGCCCGTGGGTGCGCCCCTCGATCATGGCGTGCGCCTGTGACTCGACGTCCTCGAGGCCGATCTCCTCGACCTGCATGTGCGTCAACAGGGCATTGGGCAAGGCCGCGATACGCTGCCACGCGGCGCGGCGTCGCTCGAAGGGAATGTACACGCTGTCCACCCCCAGCAATGCCACGCCGCGCAGGATGAAGGGCATCACCGTCGTCGGCAGCGCGGCATCGCCGGCCAGGCCGACGGCGGCGACCTTGCCGGCATAGCGCATCTGCGCCAGCAAGTTGGCCAGGACCTGGCCGCCGACGGTATCGACGGCGCCCGCCCAGTGGGTCGAGGCCAGCGGGCGGCCGCGCTCGGTGAAGTCGTCGCGTGCCAGCACCTGCGCGGCGCCGAGCCGGGTCAGCCAGTCGCCCTGGTCGGGCTTGCCGGTGATGGCATGCACCTCGAAGCCCTCATGGGCGAGGATCGAGACCGCCCAGCTGCCCACGCCGCCGCTGGCGCCACTGACCGCGACGGGGCCGTCGCCGGGACTGAGGCCCGCCTCCTGCAGACGCATGACGCTGAGCATCGCGGTAAGCCCCGCCGTGCCGAACAGCATCGCCTCGCGCGTGCTCAACGGACGCGGGCAGGGCACCAGCCAGTCGGCATCGACGCGCATGGCCTCGGCGAACCCGCCCCAGTAGCGTTCGCCGACGCCCCAGCCGGTCAGGATGACACGGTCGTCGGCATCGAATCGCGCATCTGTTGACGCCGTCACCGTGCCGGCGAAGTCGATGCCCGGCACCAGGGGATAGTCGCGCACGATCTTGCCCTGGCCGGTGACCGCCATGGCATCCTTGTAGTTGAGATCCGAATAGTCGATGGCGACGCGAACCGCACGCTCCGGCAACCGGTCTTCGTCGAGCGTCTCGAGACGGGCGCGCGGGGATTCGTCGTGGAGCATGAGGGCACGTGGCATGGGAACTCCTTGCTGATCGAATGACGTGCTGGACAGCGTTGGCAGCGGCAACGCAGGCGTTAGGCTCAGCCTAGCTCCGGCCCCGGCGTGTCGACAACGCGACCTTGGCGGCATGGCGAGGTGCATCGTCGGCGTTGCCTGTCGTCGCCCCTCTGTTACCATCGGCGGCTGGTCGTGCGCGTTGCTGCCCTCGCCCGCGCCGCCGGAAGAGAGCCGCCATGCCCGGCGTTCGATAACCCCACGCGTGAGGACCGCGCACGATGAAACCCCGCCAAAGCGGTTTTCGCCACCTGATCGATTCCACGCACTACTCCCTGAAAGGGCTGCGCGCCGCGTTTCGCAACGAGACGGCGTTCCGCCAGGAAGTCGGCATCTGCGTGATCCTGCTGCCCCTGGCCTGGTGGATCGGGAGCTCGCCCGTGGAGTGGTTGCTGCTGGTGGGCAGCTGCGCCCTGGTGCTGATGGTGGAGTTGCTCAACAGCGCGGTGGAGAATGTGGTCGACCGTATCGGTCCCGAGCACCATGAACTGTCCGGGCGCGCCAAGGACATCGGTTCCGCCGCGGTGATGATCTCGCTGATCATGGCGGGATTGACCTGGGTATTGCTGGCCTGGCAGAAATTCTTCGGCTGATGCCTGTGCGTCAGTGTTTCCACCATGCGGCGGCTCCGGCTCGCCGCGCATGAGGATCGTCATGTCCCGACGCCTAGGATTTGCATTGCTCGGCGCGCTCGTCCTGGCCGCCGTGATCGTCCCTTACACCTTGCTGAGCCACGTTCAGGCCTGGTACGGCAGCCTGCTGTTCTGGCTGCTGGTCGGGGTCGCCGTGGTGCTGCTCAATCTGCTCGTCACCGCCGCGTTCAAGGAGAAATGAGCATGACGCCGACGCTCGTCTGGGGAGCGGTGATCCTGTACACGCTGATTGCGCTGGGGGTGGCCTGGCGGTCGCGGGAGCGCGGCTCGCAGACGCCCGACATGGCACACTATTTCCTCGGCGGACGCCGGATGGGCGGGCTGGTCTCGGCGCTGAGCTACAGCGCGACCACCTACAGCGCGTTCATGATGGTCGGACTGGCGGGGCTGACCTATGCCGGCGGCGTGGGGGCGCTGGGATTCGAGATCGTCTACTTCGCCGGCGTGTCGCTGGTGGCGATCTTCGGGCCGCGCTTCTGGGCGGTGGGCAAGGCGTTCGGTTTCGTCACGCCCAGCGAGATGCTGGGCCACCGCTACGCGAATCGCGCCGTGGCCGTCGTCATGGCGCTGGTCAGCAGCCTCTTCTTGATTCCCTACGCCGCCGTGCAGCTGGCCGGGGTGGGGTACCTGCTCAGCGGGATGACCGATGGCGCGATCGGCTTCACCACGGGCGTGGCGGTCGCCACGGCCCTGGCGCTGCTCTTCACCTTCATTGCCGGCATCCGGTCGGTGATGTGGACCGATGCGCTGCAGGCGCTGTTGATGATCGTCGCCGCCACGCTGGTCGCGCTGCTGGTGGTGGCGTCACTGGGCGGCTTCGCCGCCGTGTTCGAGACGCTCGCCCGCGAGCATCCCGAGGCCCTGACGGTGCCCGGCTCGGGGCTCTTCACGCCGGCGACGTTCCTGGGTCTGACGATTCCGTGGTTCTTCTTCAGCCTTTCCAATCCGCAGGTCAGCCAGCGACTGTTCATGCCGGCGTCGCTGCCCGCCATGCGCCGGATGCTGATCGGCTTCCTGTGCTTCGGTCTGGTGTACACCGTCGTCTCGGTGATGTGGGGCTTCTCGGCGCTGATCGCGTTTCCCGACCTGGCGAGTTCGGACCTGGCCACGCCGACGCTGCTGGCCTCCGCCCACGTGCCACCCGTGCTGGGCGTCGTGGTGATGGTGGGCATCCTGGCGGCGGCGGTCTCGACCATCGATTCGATCATGCTGACGTTGTCGTCGATGCTGTCGCGCGACGTCTATGCCATGACTCGGGACGGTGGCGACGAGCGACGCCAGCTGCGTGCCGGCAAGATGGTGTTGCCGGTGATCGCGCTGCTGGCACTGGGCTTCGCCGAGCTGCGTCTTGACCTGATCGCCGTGCTCTCGGTGGCCGCCTCGACCGGGCTGGTGGTCACCGTGCCGGCCCTGATCGGTGCCTTCTTCTGGCGGAGAGGCACCGCGGCGGGGGCACTGGCCAGCATGCTGGGCGGGGGCGTCTGGGTGCTGGGGCTCTACGCGACCGGTGCCACGCCGCTGGGGTGGCCGCCGGGCATCTGGGCGCTGCCCGTGGCGGCGGCCCTGTTCGTGGCGGTCAGCCTCTGCACGGCCGCGCCGCGGCATACCGCCGACACCTTCATCGCGACCGCCGAGCGGGCCTTGCCGTGGCGACGTTGAGATGACCGGGCGGGTGGTTTCTGCCGAGCGACCCGCTCCGCCAGGGGCGCTGGATAAATAGCCGAACAGCAGGAAGCGCAAGGCGTTCGGTGCACAGAAGGCGAGACACGACATGGGGTCGGGCGAGCCTTCGAGTACCGCGTAACGCGGCGATTCATCCGTGCAGACATTTATGCAGTGTTTCCCTAAGCTGGGCCTATCACGCCGCCCCCCGGCGCTTGACCGGGACGGCACAGGAACGTCGATAGGAGAATGGCATGGCCCTGCTCAACGGTTTGCTGCCCCAGGCCGATATCCCCGCGCCCCTGCATGATGCCCTGGCCGAGGCCGGTGAGCGCTTGCATGACGCCCTGGCCATGGCCGACCGCGTCGCGGCGGCCAAGGCCGGCGACGACGAGAGCGCCCAGGAAGACATGCCGAGTGCCGCCTGGCAGGCGCTTGCCGAGCCGCGCCGCGCCGAATTGGCGCGCGTCGTGGCGCTGTCCGATTTTGCCACCGAGACCCTGGCCCGAGATCCCTCCTGGCTGCCGGCCCTGGACGCCGATGGCGAGCTGGATGCGCCGCCGTCGCGCGAGGCCTTGGAAGCGGAGCTCGCCGAACGCCTCGATGGCGCCGAGGACGAGGCCGCCATGCAGGCCGCGGTGCGGCGCTTCCGGCGTCTGCGCATGCTGGGCATCGTGTGGCGCGACCTGTGCCGTGCGCCGCGCGGTCAGGCCGGCGAGGCCGGCATGTGGGCCACGGCGCGTGCCGTCAGCGAGCTGGCGGAGATTTGCCTGGAGGGCGCGCTGGGCTGGCTGGAGCGCCACTACGCGCCGCGCTGGGGGACGCCCGCGCCGCGTGGCGATGGATCGCCCCAGCGGCTGGTGGTGCTGGGCATGGGCAAGCTGGGCGCCGGCGAGCTCAACCTGTCCTCGGATATCGATTTGATCTTCGCCTACGCCGAAGACGGCGAGACGCAGGGCGGTCGCCGCGAGCTCTCGCACCAGGAGTATTTCACCAAGCTGGGACAGAAACTGATCGCCGCTCTGGATGCGGTCACCGACGAGGGCTTTGCCTTCCGGGTCGACATGCGCCTGCGTCCGCTCGGCGATGGCGGTCCGCTGGTCGGCAGTTTCGCTACCCTGGCCAGCTATTATCAGGACCAGGGACGCGAGTGGGAGCGCTACGCCATGCTCAAGGCACGGCCGGTGGCCGGCGACCGCGAGGCCGGCGACGAGCTGCTCGCCGCGCTGCGCCCCTTCGTGTATCGCAAGTATCTGGATTTCGGCGCCATCGAGTCGTTGCGCGAAATGAAGCGCCTCATCAACCGCGAAGTGAAACGCAAGGGCATGGCCGACAACATCAAGCTCGGCCCCGGCGGCATCCGCGAGGTGGAGTTCGTGGTCCAGGCGTTCCAGCTGATTCGCGGCGGCCGCGATACCGAGTTGCAGCTCACCTCGCTGGCCGCGGCCTTGCACTGTCTGGCCACGCTGGAGCTGTTGCCGCCCGAGGTCACCGAGACGCTGCGTGTCGACTACGCCTTCCTGCGCGATCTCGAGCATGCCCTGCAGGCGCAGAAGGATCGCCAGACCCAGACCCTGCCCGACACGGTGCTGGGCCGCGAGCGCCTGGCTCTGGCGCTCGACATGGAGGACTGGCCCGCGCTCGTGGCGCGCCTCGAGGAGGCGCGCGGGCGAGTGCGCGAGCATTTCGACGCGGTCATCGCGCCGCCCGAGGAGGAGGACGCGGCCGTGGCATGCGAGGACGCCTCCCGCGAGGAACTGGGCGCGCTGTGGCGGCTCGAGCTGACCGACGAGGAAGCCCGGGAAACGCTGGACAGCCTGGGATTCGCCACGCCCGCGGCGGCGCATGAGCGTCTCGGCAAGCTGTGGCAATCGCGCGCCGTGGCGAGCATGCAGCGTATCGGATTCGCACGTCTCGACGCCCTGATGCCGCTGCTGCTCGATGCGGTCGCGGAAAGCGAGGCGCCGGACATGGCCCTCGAGCGCGTGCTGCCGTTGATCGAGGCGGTCCTGCGACGCACCGCCTACCTGGCGCTGCTGCGTGAAAACCCCGATGCGTTGCGTCAACTGATCCGCCTGTGCGCCGCCAGCCCGTGGATCGCCGAGCAACTGGCGCGGCACCCGGTGCTGCTCGATGAACTGCTGCATCCCGCCACGCTGTACTCCCCCGCCGACAAGGAGCAGCTGGCCGATGAACTGCGCCAGGCGTTGTCGCGCATTCCCGCGGACGACGAGGAAGCCCAGCTCGAGGCGCTGCGCATCTTCAAGCATGCCCAGGTGCTGCACGTGGCGGCCTCCGACATCGTCGGCGCACGGCCGTTGATGAAGGTCAGCGACTATCTCACCTTCATCGCCGAGGTGGTGCTGGAGCAGGTGCTGGCGATGGCCTGGACCCATGTCACGCGCAAGTACGGTTATCCGGCGCGCCGTGATGGCGAACGCACGAGCGATGACGCCAGTTTTGCCATCGTCGGCTACGGCAAGCTGGGCGGCATCGAACTGGGCTACGGTTCGGACCTGGACCTGGTGTTCCTGCACGACGCCGACCCCCGGGGGAGTACCGATGGCGCCAAATCCCTCGACAACGCGGTGTTCTTCACGCGGCTGGGGCAGCGCATCATTCACCTGCTGACCGCCGTCACGCCCAGCGGCTCGCTGTACGAGGTCGACATGCGACTGCGGCCGTCAGGCAATGCCGGGCTGCTGGTGACGACGCTCGAGGCGTTCGCCGATTACCAGCGCCAGCAGGCCTGGACGTGGGAACACCAGGCGCTGGTGCGCGCGCGTGCCATCGCCGGCAACCCGGCGCTCTGCGAGCGCTTCGAGGCGCTGCGGCGCGAGGTGCTGGGCCAGACCCGCGAGGTCGAGGCGCTGCGCGAGGAGGTGGTGGCGATGCGCCGCAAGATGCGCACGCACCTGGGCAGCAGCGACCAGGCCGGACGTCAGGGCGTGTTTCACCTCAAGCAGGACCCGGGCGGCATGGTGGACATCGAATTCCTTTGCCAGTACGCCGTCCTGGCCCTGGGCGCCGAGACGCCCGAGATGCTGACGTACAGCGACAACATGCGCATCCTCGAGACGCTGGAAAGTGTCGGTCGTCTGCCCGCCGATCAGGCACGCGAGCTGCGCGAGGCGTATCTCACCTATCGTGGCCTCAGCCATCGCGCGTCGCTGGCCAAGGCCGGCAGCCAGGTCGAGATCGCGGACATCGACGCCCATCGGCAGCGGGTGCGCGCCATCTGGGCCCAGTGGATGCAGGAGGACGATGCCTCGCGCTGAGCGCCGGCGTTTCATCGTGTCACGCCGTGTTGGTTTTCTGTCTCATGATGAGCGGGGGAATCGTTAGTACGACAAAAGTTGGGTGTTGATCATTCGCGTGTAAACTTTATAGTCCGCCTCCGGCGATGGCATGCGTGCCATCGCCGTTTTGTTTCGCCGCACGCTCACAAGGCGTGGCGATCGTCGGGCACAACCTGAAAGTTCTCAACGAGGCAGACACTCCAATGCGCTCTACCACGGATGATGCAGCATCGCTCCGATCCGGCGAGGATCGGGGCTTCGCGGGCCACCCGCGTGCGCTGGGACCGCTATTCTTCACCGAAATGTGGGAGCGCTTCTCCTACTACGGCATCCGCCCGCTGCTGGTGCTGTTCATGGCCGCCACGGTATTCGAGGGCGGCCTGGGTTTCTCGCGCGAGACGGCCTCGGCCATCGTGGGCATCTACGCCGGTGCCGTCTATCTGTCGGCGCTGCCCGGCGGCTGGCTGGCGGACAACTGGCTGGGGCAGCGACGCGCCGTCTGGTATGGCTCGGTCCTGATTGCCCTGGGCCATCTGTCGATCGCCTTCTCCGCCGTGTGGGGCGCGACCTGGTTCTTCATTGGCCTGGTGCTGATCGTGCTCGGCTCGGGGCTGTTCAAGTCGTGCATCTCGGTCATGGTGGGCAGCCTGTACGATCAGGGCGACGTGCGCCGCGACGGCGGCTTCGCGATCTTCTACATGGGCATCAACATCGGCGGACTGATGGCGCCGCTGTTCACCGGTCTCTTGATGCGGGAGTACGGCTGGCACTGGGGCTTCGGCATCGGTGGCCTGGGCATGCTGCTGGCGCTGCTGATCTTTCGCTTGTCGGCGATTCCCGCCATGCGCCGCGCCGACAGCCTGCGGGGACGTGCCGCCAGCTGGGACGCACCGGCGGTGCATCGGCGGGGCGTGGGGTATTACGTGGCTGCCCTGGCGGTGGCATGCGCGCTGTTCATCGCCCTGGTCGCCAATGGCGCGATCGTGCTCGACGCGGTGGCGATCGCCGAGGCCATGACCACCGTGATCATCGTCTGCGCGCTGGGCTATTTCGTCTATCTCTTCGCCTTCAGCGGGCTCGACAAGCAGGAACGGGCGCGCATCGTCGTGTGCTTCATCCTGATCATGGCGGCGGCGTTCTTCTGGGCGTCCTTCGAGCAGCAGCCGACGTCCTACAACCTGTTCGCGCATGACTATACCGACCGCATGCTGTTCGGCTGGGAAGTGCCGGCAGTGTGGTTCCAGTCGTTCAATCCGGTGTTCATCATCCTGCTGGGGCCGCTCTTCGGCTGGCTGTGGCCGGCGCTGGGGCGGCGTCGCCTGGAACCCGGCAGCCCGGTGAAATTCGTGCTGGGACTGCTGTTCGCGGCCGGCGGTTTCGCCCTGATGATGCTCGCGGCCATGCGCGTGGCCGGCGGCGCGGCGCAGGTCTCGCCGCTGTGGATCACCGGGAGCCTGCTGCTGCTGACCATCGGCGAGCTGTGCCTGAGCCCGGTCGGGCTGTCGACCATGAGCGCGCTGGCCCCCGTCAAGCTGCGAGGCCAGTTGATGGGGCTGTGGTTCACCGCCTCGGCGCTGGGCAACCTGGTCGCCGGCCTGATCGGTGGGCACGTCAACGCCGAGGAACTGGAGCAGTTGCCGGAGCTGTTCGCGCGCTGCGCGGTGGCGCTGGTCACCTGCGCGGTCCTGCTGGCGCTGCTAACGCCGGTCATCAAGCGTATGCTGAAAGGCAATCCTACCGTCGATCCCGCGGGTGCCGATGCATCTGCCCAAACCAACACCGGAGCCTGACGCATGTCGTTGAGTGAACATCCCCGGACACCTGCCGAACGCCTGGCCGCGCTTCGCGAGACCATGCGCGAGAACGCCGTCGATGCCTGGTGGCTGCCGTCTTCCGATCCGCATAGTTCCGAATACCTGCCCGAGCATTGGCAGGGGCGAGCCTGGCTGTCGGGTTTCGACGGCTCGGTGGGCACGCTGGTGGTCACCCAGCAGGCGGCCGGGCTGTGGGTGGACAGCCGCTACTGGGTCCAGGCCGAGCAGCAGCTGGCGGGCAGCGGCATCGAGCTGATGAAGCTCCAGCCCGGCCAGGCGCAGCGGCCCATGGCGTGGCTCGTCGAGCAACTGGCGCCCGGCGCCACCGTCGGATTCGACGGCGCGGTGGTGTCGCTGGCCACGGTGCGCCAGCTGCAGGCCCACCTGGCGCCGGCCGACATTCGCTGGGAAGGCCATCGGGATCTGCTCGATGCCATCTGGCCGAATCGGCCGGCGTTGCCCGAGGCGCCGGTGCGCGCCCACCCGAGCGATTACGTGGATACCGCGCGGCGCGAAAAGCTGGCGGCGTTGCGCGAGAAAATGGAGGAGCAGGGCGCCGACACCCACCTGGTCTCGACCCTCGACGATGTCGCCTGGCTCACCAACCTGCGCGGAGCGGATGTCGACTTCAATCCGGTGTTCCTGGCCCACCTGCTCGTCGAGCAGGCACGCGCCACGCTGTTCGTCGCGCCGGACAAGCTGGGCACGGCGCTGATCAAAGCACTCGCCGAGGACGGCATCGAGGTGGCCGACTACACCGAGGTGGCGTCGGCCCTCGCGGCGTTGCCCCATGACGCGCGCCTGCTCATCGATCCGGCGCGGGTCAGCCTGGCGTTGACGGAGGCGGTGCCGGCGGGCGTGTCCTTCGTCGAGGCCATGCAGCCGAGCACGCTCGCCAAGAGCCGCAAGAGCGACCGCGACATCGAGCACGTGCGCCACGCCATGGAGGAAGACGGCGCTGCGCTGTGCGCCTTCTTCGCCTGGCTGGAAGCGGCGCTGGCCGACGGCGAGACGGTGACCGAGTTGACCGTCGACGAGCGGCTCACCGCCGAGCGCGCGCGACGCGACGGCTTCGTCTCGCGCAGTTTCGCGACCATCGCGGCCTTCAACGCCAATGGCGCGCTGCCGCATTATCACGCCACCCCGGCGGCGCATTCGGTCATCGAGGGCGATGGCCTGCTGCTGATCGATTCGGGCGCCCAGTACCTGGGCGGGACCACCGACATCACGCGCGTGGTACCGGTGGGCCAGATCGATGCCGCGCACCGGCGCGATTTCACCCGCGTGCTCAAGGGCACCATCGCGCTGTCGCGCGCCCGCTTTCCGCGCGGCATTCCCTCGCCGCAGCTGGACGCCATCGCCCGTGCGCCGCTGTGGGCCGCGGGGCTCGACTACGGCCATGGCACGGGGCATGGCGTGGGCTATTTCCTGAACGTCCACGAGGGGCCTCAGGTCATCGCGTGGTACGCGCCGGTGACGCCGCAGACGGCCATGCAGCCCGGCATGATCACCTCGATCGAGCCGGGCGTCTATCGGCCGGGGCAGTGGGGCGTGCGCATCGAGAACCTGGTGGTCAATCGCCCGGACGAGGCCAGCGACTTCGGCGACTTCCTGCGTTTCGAGACGCTCACCCTGTGCCCCATCGACACCCGGGCCCTCGACATGTCCCTGCTGGACGCGGCGGAAATCGCCTGGCTGGATGCCTATCATGACGAGGTTCGTCGGCGCCTGTTGCCCAGGGTCGAGGGGCCGGCGCGCGATTGGCTCGAGCAGCGCACGGCGCCGCTTGCCCGTTGAGCTCTGCCTGAAACATCGTGGGCGTGAAACGCGGCGAAGCGAAAAGAGGCGAGAAGGGGAAGCGCATGGCGGTCACCCAAGAACGTATCACACCGTTCCAGCTGGTCGTGCTGGTCCTGTCCTTCTACGTGATCGGCGCCTTGCTGGCGGACCTGTTCCTGACGCTGCCCGAAGAAGTCTCGCGCCTGCTGACGTACATGGACTGGGTGGTGTGCGTGTTCTTCTTCGCGGATTTCTGCCTGCGCTTTCGCGCCGCTCCCGACAAGTGGCGCTACATGCGCTGGGGCTGGCTGGACCTGCTGGCCTGCATTCCACCGGGGCCCTTCCAGGGAGCGCGGCTGTTTCGCGTCGTGCAGATGCTGCGGGTGATCCGCGCGGTGAAGTCGCTGAGCCTGATCTGGCGACTGCTGTTCCGCAATCGGGCCGAGGGCATGTTCGCCTCGGCGGCCACCGCCACGCTGCTGCTGGTGGCGTTCGGGGCGATCACCATGCTGCTGGTCGAGTCGCCGCACCCGGAAAGTCCCATCGACACCGCCGAGGAGGCGCTGTGGTGGGCGTTCGTGACGGTGACCACGGTGGGGTATGGCGATTACTACCCGATCACCACCCTGGGCCGTGTCGTGGCGGTCCTGCTCATGGTCGGCGGCGTGGGGCTGTTCGGGAGTTTCGCGGCGTACATCGGCTCGCTGGTGATCTCCGATGAGAGCGAGCATGAGTCGCGCCAGCACAAGGCGGACCGCGAGATGATGCGGCATCTTTCCCGGCAGATCGAAAGCCTGCACGGTGAAGTCGCGGCGCTGAAGCGCACCCTCGAGACCCGTGACGCGGAAGCGGCCGAGCGTCATGCAGCGGGGCAGCAGGCGCCGTCTCGCGAGGATTGAGCCGAGCCATTGAATCGCGCTATCGCTATCATGCTAACAAATTATTGGTGGCTAGCCGCGCCCGGCGATAAAGTAGGCAGCGTCTGGTGCTCACCAGGCGTTTCATTCCTGCATCGGTTCGCGATGCAAACCCCTAGTAGTACCCTGCCTCGACCCGCGCCCTGCCCCAGGCGCGGGTTTTTTTATGCCTTCCGAAGCATCTTTCATACCGTTTTACGGCGGGCTTTTGACGTCGCCGCGCGTCTGAGACAGGGCCCTTTTGACGTGGGGCGCTTGGCGCCCGATAACACGAAAACGCCCATGCGGCGTGAACCGCATGGGCGTGATCGTGGCGCCGGTGGATATGTCAGCGCTTACAGTGCTGCGATCTTGTCGCGCTGTTCGGCGAGGGTGGCGCGGTGTGCCTGGGCCTCGGCCAGCTTGGCGCGTTCCTTGTCGACCACCTCGGCGGGGGCCTTGCTGATGAAGCCCTCGTTGCCGAGCTTCTTCTCGATGCCGCCGATGAACTTGTCCTGCTTGTCGATTTCCTTGGCCAGGCGCGCAAGCTCGGTGTCCTTGTCGATCAGCCCCGCCATGGGCACCAGGACTTCCATGTCGCCGACTAGTTGCGTCGCGCACAGGGGAGCCTGGTCGGGATCGTCGAGCCAGGTGACGCTGTCGAGCTTGGCCAGCTTGGAGAGGAACAGCCGGTTGGCTTCCAGGCGCGCCCGGTCGGTCTCGTCGCCCTTGGTGAGCAGCACCTCGAGCGGCTTGCCGGGGGCGATGTTCATCTCGGCGCGGATGTTGCGCACGGCGACGATCACCCCCTTGAGCCATTCGATGTCGCGGGTCGCCTGGGTGTCGATCCGGCTGTCGTCGGCCTGGGGCCAGGGCTGAGCCATGATCGAGTCGTCGCCGCCGGCGTGGGTGCCGGCCAGGGGGGCGACACGCTGCCAGATTTCCTCGCTGATGAACGGCATCATCGGATGCGCCAGCCGCAGGATGGTCTCCAGCACCCGCACCAGCGTGCGACGTGTGCCGCGCTTGGCGGCGGCGGTGGCGTTGTCGTCCCACAGCACCGGCTTGGAGAGTTCCAGGTACCAGTCGCAATACTCGTTCCAGACGAAGTCGTAGAGCGCCTGCGAGGCGTGGTCGAAGCGGAACTCTTCCATCGCGCGGGTCACCTGCGCCTCGGTCTGCTGCAGGCGCGAGACGATCCAGCGGTCGGCCAGCGACAGCTCCACTTCCCCCTCGAGGCCGCAGTCCTCGCCCTCGGCGTTCATCAGCACGTAGCGCGAGGCGTTCCATAGCTTGTTGCAGAAGTTGCGGTAGCCATCCAGGCGGCCCATGTCGAACTTGATGTCGCGCCCGGTGGTCGCCTGCGAGAGGAAGGTGAAGCGCAGCGCGTCGGTGCCGTGGGGCTCGATGCCGTCGGGAAACTCGTCACGGGTGGCCTTGGCGATGGCCTTGGCCTTCTGCGGCTGCATCATGTTGCCGGTGCGCTTGTCGATCAGCGCGTCCAGGTCGATGCCGTCGATCAGGTCGATGGGGTCGAGCACGTTGCCCTTGGACTTGGACATCTTCTGGCCCTGGGCATCGCGCACCAGGCCATGCACGTAGACCTTCTTGAAGGGCACCTCGCCGGTGAACTTCAGGGTCATCATGATCATCCGCGCGACCCAGAAGAAGATGATGTCGAAACCGGTGACCAGCACGCTGGACGGGTGGAAGGTCTCGAGTTCCGGCGTCTGCTCGGGCCAGCCGAGGGTGGCGAAGGTCCACAGCCCGGAGCTGAACCAGGTGTCCAGCACGTCTTCGTCCTGGGTGAGGGCCACGTCGGCGGCGAGGCCGTACTTGTCGCGGGCTTCCTCGGCGCTGCGCGCCACGAAGACGTTACCATCCGCGTCGTACCAGGCCGGAATGCGATGCCCCCACCACAGCTGGCGCGAGATGCACCAGTCCTGGAGGTCGCGCATCCAGGCGAAGTACATGTTCTCGTAGTTCTTGGGCACGAACTCGATATCGCCGTTCTCCACCGCGGCGATGGCCGGCTTGGCCAGTTCCTCGACCGCCACGAACCACTGATCGGTCAACAGCGGCTCGATGACGTCGCCGGAGCGGTCGCCGAACGGCAGGGTGTTGTTGACGGTTTCGATCTGCGCCAGCAGCCCGGCGGCCTGCATGTCGTCGACGATGGCCTGGCGCGCCGCGAAGCGGTCGAGCCCGACATAGGCGGAGGGCAGCGAGGTGTCGATGTCGGCGAGCGGACGGCCCTGGATGTCGAAGACCTCGGCGCGGGGCAGGATGCTGGCGTCCGGGGTGAAGACGTTGATCAGCGGCAGCTGCTGGCGGCGACCGACCTCGTAGTCGTTGAAGTCGTGGGCGGGGGTGATCTTCACGCAGCCCGAGCCCTTGTCCATGTCGGCATGCTCGTCGGCGACGATGGGAATCCGCCGGCCCACCAGCGGCAGCTCGACGAACTTGCCGATCAGCGAGGCGTAGCGCGGGTCCTCGGGGTTGACGGCCACACCGGTGTCGCCGAGCAGGGTCTCGGGACGCGTGGTGGCGACGATGAGGTGATCCTGACCGTCATCGGTGGTTACGCCGTCGGCCAGCGGATACCGGAAATGCCAGAACTGGCCTTGCTGGTCCTTGTTCTCGACCTCCAGGTCGGAGATCGCGGTATGCAGCGTCGGGTCCCAGTTGACCAGGCGCTTGCCGCGGTAGATCAGGCCCTCGTCGAACAGCCGCACGAAGACTTCCTGCACTGCCTTGTAGAAGCCGTCGTCCATGGTGAAGCGCTCGCGGGACCAGTCGACGCTGGCGCCCATGCGGCGCAGCTGACGGGTGATATGGCCGCCGGATTCGTGCTTCCACTCCCAGATCTTGTCGGTGAAGGCCTCGCGCCCCAGCTCGTGGCGGCTCTTGCCGTCTTCCGCCGCGACCTTGCGTTCCACCAGCATCTGCGTGGCGATGCCGGCGTGGTCGGTGCCCACCTGCCACAGCGTGTTGCGCTGCTGCATGCGCCGCCAGCGAATCAGGGTGTCCATGATGGTGTCCTGAAAGGCGTGGCCCATGTGCAGGCTGCCGGTCACGTTGGGCGGCGGAATCATGATCGAGTAGGGTTCGCCCTGGCCCGAGGGGGCGAAACGGTTGGCGTCTTCCCAGCGCTGATACCAGCGCGCTTCGATCTGATCGGGGTGGTAGGTCTTGTCCATGGGCGTCGGTCGGCTCTCGAAATGACGTCAACACGGCCCGCGGCCGTGGCGAAAAATGCCGGCAAGTATAACCCCGCAAGCGGGGTGGCGTCATGGCGCGCTCAGCCCGTCGCGTGGCGCGACGAGCCGGTGAGGTCGTTGGCCTTGACGGGGTAGCCGCGCTTTTTATAGGTCTGCCAGCAGGCGCGCTTGGCGGTCAGCACGTCCTGATGCTGGTTGATGATCTCGGCGACGCGCTCGAAGCGCGAGAACCACTCGGGGATCTCGGGATGCAGGTTGAGCATCGCCTCCACACCGGGCGCGGGCGGCGCTTCCCAGCCGAGGGTCACGGGCGGCTCGGGCGAGACATCGTCGCCCAGCACCGCGTGGGGCAGGTAGCTCTCGGGCTTGAAGGTCCACAGCCGCTCGTCGAGCTCGCGCGCCATGGTCTCGTCCTCGGTGTGGATATGCAGCCGATAGCCCTTGCGATGAATGGTCTCCGCCAGGCGGCAGGCGAAGGCCAGCCGCGCGTCCAGCGTGGTATCGGGCAAGATGTAGAAATCGACTTGAGTCATGGGCCCCTTCGGGGAGTCGTCAGTGGTAAGAGCGGCGCTACGCGCCTGGGCGCTGGATTCAACGCCGCCTGGGCGACGCGCAGCCAATCGATGGCGACTAAACGCCGCCGTCGATATCGATCAACGCCCCGGTGGTGAAGCCGGCCTCGGCCAGCCACAGCACGCCGTTGGCGATTTCCTCGGGCTCGCCGATGCGCCCCATGGGAATCACCGAGCCGGCGACATCGGGCTTGTCGGGGTTGCCGCCACTGGCGTGAATGGTGGTGCGAATCACGCCGGGGCGCACGCCGTTGACCCGGATGCCTTCGCCGGCGACTTCCTTGGCGAGACCTTCGGTCATGGTGTCGATGGCGCCCTTGGAGGCGGCGTAATCGACGTATTCGCTGGCACCGCCGAGGTGCGAGGCGGCCGACCCGACGTTGACGATGGCGCCGCCCTGGCCGCCATGGCGGGTGGACATGCGCTTGATCGCCTCGCGGGCGCAGATGAACGGACCGGTCACGTTGATGCGCATCATGCGGTCGACACGCTCGAAGCTCATCTCGTCGACGCGGCTGATCTGGTCGACGATGCCGGCGTTGTTGACCAGCACGTCGAGACGCCCGAACTCGCGGTCGACGGTCTCGAACATGGCGACGATGTCCGCCTCGTCGGCAACATCGGCCTGAATGGCGATGGCGCGTCCGCCCGAGGCTTCGATGTCACTCACGACCCCCTCGGCCGACGCCTTGTCGCTGCGGTAGTTGATGGCAACGGCATAGCCCGCTTGCGCGGCGTGCTTGGCGGTGGCGGCACCGATGCCGCGACCGGCGCCGGTAATCAGCATCACTTTCGTCATCGTGACCTCCTTGCCGTGGAAAAGGGGACGGCACGGCCGGGCCGGGCCGTCGTGCGCGGGTGCGTTAGGCCAGACGCGTCAGCCAGTTGCGCGTGTCCTCGCTGCGGCCGTACTGCAGGTCGAGGAGTTCCTTGCGCAGGCGCTTGCCGACCTCGCCACCGCTGTCCGCCTTGAGGCGAATGTTCTCGTCTTCGCTGCGCAGCTCGCCGACCGGGGTGATGACGGCGGCGGTCCCGCAGGCGAAGACCTCGGTGATCTCGCCGGAGGCTGCGCCGGCACGCCACTCGTCGATGCTGATGTGGCGTTCCTCGGGCGTCAGGCCCTGGTCCTTGGCGAGCTCCAGGATGGAGTCGCGGGTGACGCCTTCGAGGATGGTGCCGGTCAGCTTGGGCGTGACGATTCGCCCGTCCTTGAACACGAAGAACAGGTTCATGCCGCCGAGTTCCTCGATCCACTTGTTCTCGGCGGCGTCGAGGAAGGCCACCTGGGCGCAGCCGTGGGCCTCGGCTTCCTTCTGGGCCGCCAGCGAAGCCGCGTAGTTGCCGCCACACTTGGCATAGCCCGTGCCCCCCGGCGCGGCCCGCTTGTAATGCGAGGACAGCCAGATGGAGACCGGGTCGACCCCGCCCTTGAAGTAGGCCGCCGCCGGCGAGGCGATGACGTAGTAGTCGACCTCGTGGGAGGGACGCACGCCCAGGAAGGTCTCGCTGGCGATCATGAACGGACGCAGGTAGAGGCTGGATTCCTCGGTGGCGCTGGCCGGCGTCGGCACCCAGGCGTTGTCCTGGGCGAGCAGCGCCCTGAGCGACCCGATGAAGTCCTCGTCGGAGAGTTCCGGCAGCGCCAGGCGACGCGCGGAGGCACGGAAACGCTCGGCGTTCTTCTCGGGGCGGAAGGTCCACACCGAGCCGTCGGCATGCCGATAGGCCTTGATGCCTTCGAAGATCTCCTGGGCGTAGTGCAGCACGGCCGCCGCGGGGTCCAGCGTCAGCGGCCCGTAGGGGCGGACTTCGTGGCCGTGCCAGCCGGCATCGACCGTCCAGCGAATGTGGGCCATGTGGTCGCTGAAGTGACGCCCGAAGCCGGGATTCTCGAGAATCGTCTCGCGCAGGGCGGCATCCGTGGGGTGGGCGTTAGGCCGTAGGTCGAAGCCTGAAGTGGTCACTGAAGTTCTCCGTTGCATCCAAGAGGGGGTCTACAAAATGCCTGCGCTGGGCAATACCGCGTTGACGTTGCGCGCCATCGGCGAAGAACGCGGGTGCAAAAATCGTCACCTCCGGCGGCCGCACGGACGCCGAGAATGACACAGGCGCGTCGGAGGGGGAAAGTCCGACACGCCTGAGGTTTACGTTAGCATGCAAATAGTTGCCTGCGAAGCATCACTCGACGCTGGGACGCGTCTCGGCGGCTTCGGTTTCGCGGTCGAGCAAGTACTGGGTCAGCAGACCCACCGGCCGCCCGCTGGCGCCTTTCTTGTCGCCCGAGGCCCAGGCGGTGCCGGCGATGTCCAGGTGCGCCCACGGATAGGCATCGGCGAAGCGCGACAGGAAGCAGGCTGCCGTGATGGTACCGGCGGGGCGGCCGCCGATGTGGGCCAGGTCGGCGAAGTTGGAATCCAGCTGGCTCTGGTACTCGTCCCACAGCGGCAGGTGCCAGGCGCGGTCCCAGGCGTTCTCGCCGGCGTCGAGCAGGTCGAGCGCCAGGTCGTCGTCGTTGGACAGAAGCCCAGAGGCATGATGACCAAGCGCGATGATCGCGGCACCGGTCAGGGTGGCGATGTCCACCACGCTGGCGGGCTTGAAACGCTCGACATAGCTCAGCGCGTCGCACAGCACCATCCGTCCTTCGGCGTCGGTGTTGAGGATCTCGACGTTGAGCCCCTTGAGTGTCTTGACGATGTCGCCGGGCTTGATGGCGCGGCCGTCGGGCATGTTCTCGGCACTTGCCACCACGCCGATGACATTGATCCTGGGCTTGAGCGCGAGCACCGTCTTCATGGTGCCGAAGACGCTGGCGGCGCCGCACATGTCGAACTTCATCTCGTCCATGCCGGCCCCCGGCTTGAGCGAGATGCCGCCGGAGTCGAAGGTGATGCCCTTGCCGACCAGGATATGCGGCGCTTCTTCCGGGTCCTCGGCGCCGCGATATTCCATGACGATCAGCCGCGAGGGCTCCGCGCTGCCCTGGCCGACCGCGAGCAGGGCATTGGCGCCCAGTGCTTCCAGCGCATCCTCGTCGAGGATCTCGACGTTCAGCGCACCGTCTGCGCCATCGGCCAGACGCTGGGCCTGGTCGGCGAGATAGCGCGGCGTGCAGACATTGCCGGGCAGGTTGCCCAGCGTACGGGTCAGGGAGACCCCTTCGCCGACGGCCGCGCCCACGCGCGCGCCGAGCTCGGCCTGGGCGGCCTGGTCCTCGTCGCCGACCAGCAGCGTCAGGCTGGAGAGGCGGGGCGCCGGTGCGGGCTCCGACTTGAACTCGTCGAAGCGGTAGCAGGCACGGTGCGCGGCCTCCAGCGTCACGCGGGCCTTCCAGGCGGTGTCGCGCTCGCCGACGGGCACGTCGGTGAAGGTCGCCGCCACGTCATCCAGCGGCAGCTTGGCGATGGCACCGAACGCGGCATCCAGGGCCTTGATGAGCTGGCTCTCGCTGCACTTGGCGCGCTCGCCGAGGCCGACGAGCAGCAGGCGCTCGGCGCCGAGGCCGGGCGCGAACGGGATCAGCTGCACGTTGCCGAGGCTGGGCTCGAAGTCGCCCCGGTCGAGCAGTTGGCCGATCAGGCGTTCGCTGGCGTCGTCGAGCTTGTCCGCCGCGGGTAGCAGGTCACCATCCTTGAAGACCGGCACGACCAGACATGCCGTTTCGATTTTGGCCGGATTGACGGTGAGTACGGGGAATTCCATGGCGTCTCCAAACGACTGGGCTGACATGACCTGTCTCGTGGCGAGACAAGTGTCCGGGGATTCTGGATAATGCCGACAAGGATGCCGGCGCTGAACGTACTCCAGTGTACGCAAAGCCGGAACGCAATGCATGGGGAGGGTGGTCGAAGGCTGCACGCGGTTCGCCAAGGGGCCGCGTGGACCAGGGAGCCGACCCGGGAGAAGACGTTTGATCGTATTCCGCTATCTGACACGCGAGATCCTCGCCACCATGGCCGCCGTGGCCGGCGTGCTGCTGCTGGTGATCATGGGCAGTCGCTTCATCCGCTACTTCGGCGATGCCGCCCAGGGGGACATTCCCGCCAGCATCCTGGGCACCCTGATGCTCTATCACCTGCCCGGCTTCATGGAGCTGGTGCTGCCGCTGTCGTTCTTTCTGGGCATTCTGCTGGCGTTCGGGCAGCTGTATCTGAACAGCGAAATCACCGTGCTGGTCGCCTGCGGGATCAGCCCCAACCGCCTGCTGCGGGTGACGCTGTGGCCGGCGTTGCTCGTTGCCCTGCTGGTGGCGTTGTGCAGCCTGTGGCTGACGCCGAACGGCGCTCGCCACAACGAAATGGTGCTCGAGGAGCAGAAGAGCCGGCTCGACTTCTCGGTGCTGCAGCCGGGGCGCTTCCAGGAGTTCGGCAGCGGACGCACCGCCTACACCGAGAGCCTCAACGACGACCGCTCGCGCATGGAAAGCGTGTTCATCAGCGAGCGTCAGCCGCGCAGCGACGGCACGCCGGAGACGGTGGTCACGCGCGCCGACGGGGGCTATCAGACCGTCGACGACGACACCGGCAGCCGCTTTCTGGTACTCACCGACGGCGAGCGCTACAGCGTCGAGCCGGGCAATCACGTCGCCGAGCGCGTGCAGTTCGACACCTACGCGGTGCGTCTGTCGCAGGCCAGCGAACGGGTCGATCTGCAGGCGGCCGAGCTGACCTCGACGCCTCAACTGCTCGAACGTGGCGGCAGCGAGGCCTGGGCGAACCTGCAGTGGCGGCTGTCGATGCCGTTGATGGTGCCGATTCTCACCCTGCTGGCCCTGCCGCTGTCGCGGGTCAACCCACGGCAGGGGCGCTTCGCCAAGCTGCTGCCGGCGATCTTCCTGCACATCAGTTACTTGAGCCTGTTGCTGGCGGCCCAGGACGCCATCGCGCGTGGCTCGCTGGCGCCGACCATCGGCATGTGGCCGATTCACCTGGGATACCTGCTGTTGGGAGTCTGGATGACACGCCGTGACCAGCGCCGGGGAGGCCGGACATGATCTTCGACCGCTTCGATCGCTACATCGCCCGCAACGTGCTGTCGGCCATGCTGGTCGTGCAGGTGATGATCCTGGGGCTGGACCTGGTCATTTCCTACATCAACGATCTCGGCGACGTCGAGGGAGACTACGGGGCGCTGGACGTCCTGCTGTATCTGCTGATGCGCCTGCCGTGGCGGTTCTATCAGTACGCCCCGGTGGGGGTGTTGATCGGTGCGTTGATCGGCCTGGGCAGCATGGCCTCCAGCAACGAGCTGACGGTGATGCGCGCCTCCGGGCGCTCGCTGGCGCGTATCCTGTGGGGGGCCATGAAGCCGCTGGGGCTGGTGATCATCGTGACCATGGCGATCAGCGAATGGGTCAGCCCGGTGACCGAGCAGTACGCGGAAGCCTGGCGTCTGGAGCAGCTCGAGGGCGAGGGCGCGATCCTCTCCGAACGCGGCGGCTGGCAGCGCGAGGGCGATGACTTCTATCGCTTCGGCACCATCCGCGCGGACGACGTGGTCATCGATGTCACCCGCTACCATTTCGACGGAACGCAGCTGGTCAGCGCCTCGCATGCCGACCGCGCGGTCTGGGAGGACGGCAGCTGGCAGTGGGTCAATGTCGACACGACCCGCTTCGAGGACGGCCGTACCGTGGTCGACAGCCAGCCGCGCCAGGCCTGGGAGACCTCGTTTACCCCCGCCCAGCTCAATCGCCTGCTGCGCCCTCTGGAGAGCCAGTCGCCCAGCGACCTGTGGCGCTACGCCAGTTACCTGGGCAACCAGGGGCTCGAGGCCACGCAGCCGCTGCTGTACTTCTGGCAGAAGATGCTGCTGCCGTTCACCCTGGCGGGCCTGATGCTGGTCGCCGCGTCGTTCGTGTTCGGCCCGCTGCGCACCGTCGCCGCCGGCACGCGCGTCTTCTACGGCATCATCGTGGGGGTCTCGTTCAAGTACCTGCAGGATCTGCTGGCCCCGGCCTCGATGCTGTTCGGCTTCTCCCCGATCTTCGCGGTGCTGGTGCCCACCGTGGCGTGCTACGTGCTGGGGATCGTCCTGCTCCGACGCACCGGCTGATCGCCCGGCCGTCGACTCGTTCGACACCAACCGCGCGACATGACGCAACGCCCCCGGTGCCGTATTCGGCGCCGGGGGCGTTGTGCGTTCAGTGAGGTGTATCGCGCTTGCGACGTTTCAGACGGCGCTCGTCGAAAAGCGCTCAGTCCGCGAGCGCGCGGTCGAGCCGTGCCAGCACGTTCTCCACCTGGCCGCGATGCATCACCAGGGCGTCGTCGAGCGTCGCGAGGGCATCCAGGCGACGGGGCAGGTGGGTGATCGCCAGCCCCATGCCTTCCTGGCACACGCCATGTTGATAGCGGGTGAAGTCCAGCGGGCCGAGTGCCTGACGCTCGCCGAGGTCGAGACGTGCGAGCTTGCCGAAGGCATCCACGCTGTCGATGACCGGGGCCTGGGTCAGCGGCAGATGGGTCAAGTGCCAGGCCAGCCAATCGCCCTCCAGGCGCTCTGAGTTGTCGCGCAGCGTGCGAAACCAGTGCTGGACCTGTTCGAGGCGATAGCGCGCCCGGGCGGGCTTGTCCATCCACAGCACTTCGGTACGCTGGGCGTTGCCGGCATCGAGCTGGCCGGGCATGTAGACCCAGGACTCGGTGAGGCGTGCCAGCGCGCTGGGCAGCGGTTCCTCGAGCATGCGCTCGTTGAAGGCATCGAGCGCCGGTTCGAGCTGGCTCGGCGTCTCGGAGTAGCCGACGTTGTAGCGCCACACGCGTCCGGAGATTTCCTGGGTGACGATATGGTCCTCGTCCAGCGCCATGTGGCTCATCAGGTCGCGGGTTTCCAGCGAGGCATCCGCCAGGCCGGCGCGACGCGCCTGGACATGAAGGCGCTTGAGCATCGGGTCGAGCGGCAGGCGGTGGTAATCGCCATAGCACTGGCCGTCTTTCTGAAAAGGCGTGAGATCAAGGTCGAGGCGTGAAGCATCGCCGCTTTCGGCGTGACGTAACGTCATGGGGTCTCTCTTGCTGTGTGCGTGCTTATGCGCGCATGGGCATTGCGCCTCACGGCGCGAACGGTTCCCCCCGTCGACGAATTCCGCGTGACACCCTTTGATTACCACGTGCGGGGTATCACGAGGAATTTTTTATTACCGGGGATGGGATAATAAAACGTTATCTATCCTAGCGGCCGTGCATGGAAATGCAAGTCCCTTGACCAAGCGAGTGCCGATACAGGGGGCACTCACCGGGCTCAGGCAATGAGCAGACGCCGGTAGTCGCCGGGCGTCAGGCCGTAGGCGGCCTTGAAGCGCCGCGTGAAGTGGCTGAGGCTGCGATAACCGAGCGAATAGCAGATCTCGGTGATGGGCGCGTCGGCGTCGCGCAGCCACTGACGGGCACGCGCCAGGCGCAGGCGCTGCTGATATTCCCCCGGTGTGCAGCCGACCTCGCGCTGGAACAGCCGGTACAGACGCGCCTTGCTCATGCAGGCTTCGCGGGCCAACTGGGCGCCGTCGAGCGGCTGCTCGGGATGGCGTTCCAGCCACGCCAGCGCGGCCGCCAGGCCATGGCGCGGCGGGGTCTGCCGGGCGTCGGCGAGCAGCAGTTCGCGTGACTGGGTGCGCAGGAGGCGCACGATGAGTTCGTCGATGCCCAGGCCGATCAGGGCATCGCGGTCGGGATGGTTTTCGCGGAACAGTCCCATCAGGCGCTCGATGAGGGACTGCGTGGACGGGCCATGCGGTACGTGCAGGGCGCGCGGCGCGTAATGCCATTCGCCGAGCTCTTTATCGCGGGGATGCGACTGGTTGAGGCGTTCGCTGAGGGCGTGCACGCGCGCCGGATCGAGGTCGATGGTCATGCAGGTGGTGGGCGCATCCGGGCGTGCCTCGGGGAAATCGATGCGCACTTCCTGGTACGGCGCCAGGACGAAGCTCTCGCCCGGCAGAAAGGTCTCCGGTTCCTCGGTCGCGCCATGCATCACCTTGCGTCCTTTGAGCATGCCGCAATACAGCACGCGCTCGGCGCTCAGCGCGACGTCCCGCGCGGGCCACCAGGTGTCGTAGACCGACAGTTCCGCATGCGGGCCGGCATAGCAGATGCGGTTCTCGATCAGGCGCCGCGTGCGCGGCGTGTCCGTCAGACGCTCGAGCGTGCCGGGCGACGGGACGCGAGGCGTCAGGGAATCGGACGGCGGAACGGCATGCATGGCGAACTCCTCGACGGTACCGACGGCAGGGGCGTGACGATCACGCCTACCCTGCAGTGTAGGCAAAGTCGAGGTCTGAGACTGGCAGACAAACGTCGGAGACTGGCAGGCAAGTCGGCGCCGCTGGGACGCGCCATGCTGAAAGCGATGCGCGGGCACTCATTACATGATGCCCACCCATTCATGACACCCGCCCATTCCACGCGGCCCAGCGCCGCAGCGAATGAGACGGCGGGGCCATGCGCATTCGCTCAAGGAGACACGCCATGATTCACGCACGTCCCGGCACCCCGGGTGCCGTCGTCGACTTCAAGTCGCGTTACGAGAACTTCATCGGCGGCGAGTGGGTCGCCCCCGCCGACGGCCGCTATCTGGACAACATCACGCCGGTGACCGGCGAGGTCTTCTGCCAGGTGCCGCGTTCCTCCGCGGCGGATATCGACCGTGCGGTGAAAGCCGCGCAGAAGGCCGCACCCGCCTGGGGCAAGACGCCGCCCGCCGAGCGCGCCAATGTGCTGCTCAAGATCGCCGACCGGGTCGAGCAGAACATCGAGAAGCTCGCTGTGGCCGAAACCTGGGACAACGGCA
The DNA here is from genome assembly GCF_039830575.1 of Chromohalobacter sp. NCBI lineage: Bacteria > Pseudomonadati > Pseudomonadota > Gammaproteobacteria > Oceanospirillales > Halomonadaceae > Chromohalobacter > Chromohalobacter sp. Next base: position 147,370 of record NZ_JBDOOX010000007.1, read on the forward strand.
AGCCGATCCGCGAAACCAGCGGCGCCGACATCCCGCTGGTGGCCGATCACTTCCGCTATTTCGCCGGGTGCCTGCGTGCCCAGGAAGGCACCATCAGCGAGATCGACGAGCACACCGTCGCCTATCACTACCACGAGCCCTACGGCGTGGTGGGCCAGATCATCCCCTGGAACTTCCCCATCCTCATGGCGGCGTGGAAGCTGGCGCCCGCACTGGCCGCCGGCAACTGCACGGTGCTCAAGCCCGCCGAGCAGACACCGGCCTCGATCAATGTCTTCCTCGAGCTCATCGCCGATCTGGTGCCGGCGGGCGTGATCAACGTGGTGCACGGTCTGGGCGAGGAGGCCGGCGAAGCCCTGGCGACCCACGAGGGCATCGCCAAGCTCGCCTTCACCGGCTCGACCCCGGTGGGCAGCAAGATCATGGCCAACGCCGCCAAGCGGATCGTTCCGGCGACGCTGGAACTGGGCGGCAAGTCGCCCAACCTGTACTTCGAGGATGTGCTCTCGCACGGCGAAGCCTTCGCCGAGAAATGCATCGAAGGCCTGTTGATGACCTTCTTCAACCAGGGCGAAGTGTGCACCTGCCCCTCCCGCGCACTGGTCCACGAGTCGATCTACGACGAGTTCATGGCCCGCGCCATCGAACGCGCCAAGACTATCCGCCAGGGCAATCCGCTGGACACCGAGACGCAGATCGGCGCCCAGGTCTCCAAGGAGCAGTTCGACAAGATCCTCTCGTACATGGACATCGGCCGCGAAGAGGGTGCCGAGTGCCTGCTGGGCGGTGGCAAGGCCACGCTCGAGGGCGAGCTGGCGGGAGGCTTCTATGTGCAGCCGACCATGCTCAAGGGCCGCAACGACATGCGCGTCTTCCAGGAGGAGATCTTCGGCCCGACGCTCGCCATCACCACCTTCCGTGACGAGGAAGAAGCGCTGGCCATCGCCAACGATACTCAGTTCGGGCTGGGCGCCGGGGTCTGGACGCAGGACATGAACCGCGCCTACCGCCTGGGACGCGGCATTCAGGCCGGGCGCGTGTGGACCAACTGCTACCACCAGTACCCTGCGCATGCCGCCTTCGGGGGCTACAAGAAATCAGGCATCGGCCGCGAGACCCACAAGCTGATGCTCGACCACTATCAGCAGGTGAAGTGCGTGCTGGTCTCCTACAGCCACGACCCGATGGGGCTTTATTGAGCCTGAGCCGTTCGGGGCACTGCCCCGAACGGCATTCCCGTTTCATCAATAGTGGAGTCATCGCTCCATCACGGCTTCGGCGAACTCGAAGGCGCGCGGCGTTCGGCTGCCCGCCGACCGAGGAGAAACGACAATGGACAAGACGATGAAAGCTGCCGTGGTCCGCCAATTCGGCGAACCGCTGGTGATCGAGGAAGTTGCGACCCCGCGACCGCAGCAGGGAGAAATTCTGGTCGAGGTGGCCGCCTCGGGCGTGTGCCACACCGATCTGCATGCCGCCCACGGCGACTGGCCGGTCAAGCCCAGCCCACCCTTCATCCCCGGCCACGAGGGCGTCGGCCATATCGTGGCGGTGGGCGAGGGCGTCAAGCACGTCAAGGAAGGCGACCGTGTCGGCGTGCCATGGCTCTATTCTACCTGCGGCCATTGCGAGCACTGCCTGGGGGGCTGGGAGACCCTGTGCGAGTCGCAGCAGAACACCGGCTACTCGGTGAACGGCGGTTTCGCCGACTACACCCTGGCCGATGCCAACTACGTGGGGCGGCTGCCGGACAACGTCGACTTCCTGGAAATCGCGCCGGTGCTGTGTGCCGGCGTGACGGTCTACAAGGGGCTCAAGATGACCGACGCCCGTCCCGGGCAGTGGGTGGTGATCTCGGGGATCGGCGGTCTCGGCCACATGGCGGTGCAATACGCCAGGGCCATGGGCTTCAATGTGGCCGCAGTGGATATCGATGACGGCAAGCTGGCGCTGGCCGAGCGCCTGGGAGCCACCGTCGTCGTCAATGCCTCGAAGGCCGATCCGGCCGAGACCCTCAAGCGCGAGATCGGCGGGGCTCATGGCGCGCTGGTCACTGCGGTGTCGCCCAAGGCCTTCGATCAGGCCCAGCGCATGCTGCGTCGCGGCGGCACCCTGGTGCTCAATGGCCTGCCGCCGGGCGACTTCCCGCTGCCGATCTTCGATACGGTGCTCAACGGCATCACCGTGCGCGGCTCCATCGTCGGCACTCGACAAGACCTTCAGGAAGCGCTTGATTTCGCCGGTCAAGGCAAGGTCGAGGCCACCATCGCCACCGAGAAGCTGGAAAACATCAATGACGTCTTCCAGCGCATGCTCGACGGCAAGATCGAAGGGCGGATCGTGCTGGACATGACGGGCTGAGCCGCCACGTTTCGAGACCGCTGCCACGTACTGGCTTTTACGTAACTGAGTCGCGTCCGACTCATGCTTTGCCGCTTCCTCGGAAGCGGCATTTTTGTGGGTGATGGCTGAGCCTGATCCGACAAGTACCTGGACCGAGTCCGAAAAGCGCTCAGGCCTTGCTGACGATCAGCGCGGCATTCACCCCGCCGAAGCCGAACCCGTTGCACAGCACGTGCCGGCAGCGGTGCTCGCGCGCCTCGCCGGGGACGAGGTCCAGATCGCTCAGGTCCGCGTCGGCGTGTTCCAGGTTCAGGGTCGGGGGCAGGCGATCCTGGATGGCCGCCAGGGCCGAGAAGATGCTCTCCACGCCGCCGGCGGCGCCGAGCAGATGGCCGGTGGCCGACTTGGTGGCGGAGATCGGAATGCCAGGCAGAGCGTCACCGAACGCGTTGCGCAGCGCGGCGATTTCCGCCCGGTCGCCGACCGGGGTCGAGGTGGCGTGAGCGTTGATGTGATCGATGGCCTCGGGGGCGAGTCCCGCCATCCGCAGCGCGGCCCGAATGGCCGCCGCGGCCCCGGCGCCATCTTCCGGTCCGGCCGTGATGTGGTGGGCATCCGCGCTGGTGCCATAGCCGCTGAGAAAGGCCAGTGGCGTCGCCCCGCGGGCCTCGGCGTGGGCCAGGGTCTCGATCACCAGGAGCCCCGCGCCTTCGCCCATGACGAAGCCGTTGCGGGCCTGATCGAAAGGCCGCGACGCCTTGGCGGGCGCCGCCTGCTCGGTGGAGAGCGCCTTCATGGCATGGAAGCTGGCCAGCGAGAGCGGGTCGATACAGGCCTCGGCGCCACCCACCAGGGCCACCTCGGCCTCGCCGCTGCGGATCAGGCGCATGCCGTCGCCGATGGCCTGCACCCCCGCCGCGCAGGCCGTGACCGGACAGCCCAGCGGCCCGCGCAGGCCATAACGAATCGACACATTGCCCGCCGCCAGGTTGGCCAAAAAGGCCGGCACAGTGAACGGCGAGAGTCGGCGATAGCCGCGCGTCGAAAGCGTGTTCTGCGCCTGGGTGATGGTCGGGAAGCCGCCGATGCCGGAGCCCACGATGGTGGCGGTGGCCAACCGGTCCTCATCGCTCGATGGAAACCAGTTCGCCTGGGTCAGCGCCTCTTCGGCGGCGGCCATGGCATAAAGGCTGAACAGCTCCATCTTGCGACGTTCCTTGGCATCGGCCACGCGGTCGGGGTCGAAGCCCGCTTCCGGGTCGCTTTCCCTGCCGGGGACCGTACCCGCGACCTTGATCGGCAGCTCGCCGGTCTCGAAGCGCGTGATAGAGGAAACACCGGAGCGGCCCGCCAGAAGGCGCTCCCAACTGGCGTTGACGCCGCAACCGAGGGGGCTGACCATGCCCATGCCGGTGATGACGAGCGGTGATGACATGCGAGTGTCCTGTACGGCCTGAATTTACGCCAAGCTAGCACCGGGCTTGATATGATCAAGATAATATTCAACGTGCATTCAGCACGTATTTTTGAGTAGCAGCGTGAGGTCGCCATGTCCGACTCGACGAATCGCAAGGCCAGATCGCGTGAGCGAATCCTCAACTCGGCCGTCGAGCTGTTCAGCCGCCAAGGGTTCGAGAAGGTCTCCATCGGCCAGATCATGAAACTGGCCAAGATGACCCACGGCGCCTTCTATGCCCACTTCGCCTCCAAGGAAGCGCTCTACCACGCCTCGGTGCGAGAAACCCTGGAAAGCAGCCGCGCGGCCAGATTGGTCAAAGGGCCGCTTTCGGTGAAGCACCTCACGGAACTGGTCTCCAACTGCTGGAATCTTCAGGAGCTGGAACGCAAGCACCAGCCCGGGCCGGAGACTGTGCTGTTCAACGAAATCGGCAACGAGAACGCCGAGGTTCGCACGCTCTTCGAAGCCTCCTACCTGCGCATGAAGAAGATGCTGGAAACCCGCCTCATCGCCCTCAGCCGCCTCAAGAAACTCCCCTTCGAACCCGACCGCGACGTCATCGCCGACAAGTCCCGCGTCATTCTCGCCTCCCTGGTGGGCGCCGTGGCCCTCGCCAAGAGCCTGCCCGGCGAGCAAGAGCGCCAGCACATCCTCGAAGCCGCCCAGCGCAACATCCTGCAGATGCTCGGCGTCGACCAGGACGAACTGGACAGCATGCTGGGCGACGTCAGCCAGTAGCTCCAGTACCCACAGTGTGAAATGTTTTTTCCCCCAAGCTTTGTCTGAAAAATCGGCGAGCGATGGCTAGACAAGGCAAAAATCGGTGAGAAAGCAGAGTTTACGCGGTGTAAATGAGCATTTTGAGGCGATTTTTAACGCCGTATAGGCGAGCGCAGGCATTTTTCAGGCAAAGCGTAATGCTTTCGTGGGCATTGCTCTCCCTGTAACGGCTGGTTACGGTACAGCAAAGGCTACTTAAGAAAGCCGGTGATAAACCATTACGCTGTGACTACCGCATGGATGACAGCCGCTCATCGCCCCATGCACAGGTAGGGGCGGTAGCGTTTCTGAAGGGGCTTGCCCTCATCCCAATAGGCCCCGCACTCCGGTAAAGCTTCTCCCAGTACATGCCGATAGAGGAAACAAGAGCATCGGGGGCTGATTCTGCGTGGCCGCTGTCACATAGCGCTGTAGCGCAAGATACTCCAGAAAAGCCTTCACCTCGGAGCCACCCATGCTGGCGGGGTGACGCAAGCCATTGAAGCGAATGAAATAACGTATCCAGTAGCAGTAGGTCTTCACGGTGCGCGGGCTGTAGCGTTTCACCCTCATGATGGCTTTCACGCGATCCATCAGTTTTGGCGGTTGGTTGTGAGTATCCATGAGCCCTCGCATTAGTGTATTTTTATACAGTGTTATCAGATTAAACGAAATGCGTAAGCATGCGAATCCTGCATAACGCGCCGAATTATGCTTAGCACAATTTGAAATCAATGGGTTAGGTGTGAAAAGGCGGGCTTGATAAGATTTCTTGAACGCGCGCGCTCGTTCAAGTGGCAAAACGAGCGCGCTATCTAATACCTGTTACATGCTTGGCTCTGAGGTTATATGCAAGAATTAGTTGAACAGTTAGTGAAGCAAAAGAGAGAAGGTGATTGGTGGGACTTTAAAAAACAACACCATTCCAACCTTCATGATCTTCTTCATGATCTTTTGTGTTTGGCAAATATCATCTATGACGGCGACCGTTTTATCATATTTGGAGTGAGTGACGATTATGAGATAACCGGCCTGAGCGAAACAGATGTGCGCTATACACAGGCGGATATTTTTAATTTCTTGAGAACTAAGAGTTTTGCATATCACAAAATACCAAATGTAAAGTTGGACTCAATTCTAATTGATGGGAAAGATTTGGATATTCTTACAATAAAAAATGAGGATCATAAGCCTTATTTTTTGACCAGAGATGAGACCAAGCAAGGAACTACAGTCCGCGCTGGCACAGTATACTCTCGCATGGGTGATTCAAATACACCAAAGGATGGAAGTGCAAACCCCTATGAGGTTGAAGCCATGTGGCGTCAACGGTTCGGCTTGGATAAGAAGGCTTCCGAACGTTTTATTAATGTGCTGGTCGATTTCAAAAATTGGAAATATGATGGTATCAGTAAGGCATTCTACGATATTGACCCAGATTACACGATAGAGATAGTTGGTGACGAAGGCTCTGGAGGGAAGTTCTGGTGGGAAGAAGGGTTGTTTGAAAAGCCTGATCGGTTTTACTACCACCTCAAGTACAAGGGCGTTGAGCTACATAAATTACTGGTAGTGAGGTTTAGAAGTGAAAATCTCGAAATTCCGTTTCCAAATATTGAATATATAGCTCATACGGAAAAGAACGATGGTTGTGAAGCAGAGGTATATTGTGACCTATTTTACTACCTAGAAAATACAATAGAGTATAGCTTGTTTAAACACATTAGAGCGCTGGAGGTTTCTGAGGTAACGAGCAAATCATTCTCTACGCCGATAGAGACGCAAATAAAGCCTCGAATCATTAAATTACCTTTTTTAATTTTGGATTCAGAAGAAAGCTTAAGAATGGTATGCAAAAAGTTAGTTGATAACTATGATGATTTTCTTAAAGTAAAAAATAAATCTGACGACATTAAATCTTTAAGTGACGAAATACAAAAACGATATGCCACTGAGCGGCTATTCACCGAATGGGCGTACAATGTCGTTCACGAAAACAGCATGTAACAAGCGCATGTTGTCGGACTGGTTTTCGCTGCGCTACAAACCAGCCGCAAATGCGGGCGTTAGGGGAAAGGTTCCATGCGCGACTATTTGCCTCCAGTCCACATAAATGTCAGTGGATCTTTGACCGATTTTCTGGAGAAAATGGCTGATATTGCTGATAAGTCTGGAAGATTTGATGTCGAAACCGAGCATGACGCTATGGGCATCGATGGATTCAGCGTAGCAAACTTACGGCTCAAGAAGCCCAAGCAACACAAAGGTCTGGGTGGCCAATTAATCATTCAGCCAGACTCAAAAAAAATAGCTGTTGAAATCAGAGCTGACCGTTGGAGCCCTCAAACTCCACCCACTTACGAAATATATGTTAAAGAGGCAAAGGCCCTGATTGGCCATTTGCTGTCAGAATATAACCGGGGTGTAGGCACGCGTTTTCGTCTGACGATTCCAACCAAAGAGAAGCTTGAACCTAAACTGCCACCTCAAAGCCAAAAATTGTTCAAGCGCTTTACAAACTTGGCAAATAAAACTGCTTTGCATCCGTTAGATTGGCAACGATTTTATGGATTTGTTCGCAACATTCGTATGCGTAAACCGCTTTCTGAAGAAGATATGGCTCGTTTGCTCCGCAAAGAGGGGTTTTCTGAAGAATATGCACGTGAAATTGCGGAAGTGTATGGTCACCTTTGGGAATTCAAGCAACTAGTCTGACCCCCTAATAAGTAGTTGCAGTTCGTTCCGGCCCTGGCGGGCCGCCACCGGACCGGTTTTTCCGTTGCACTCCAAACCGGTCGCTGAACATTGGCGTTAAATTCTAAGGGAGTACCGAGTGCAGTCTGTAATATTCGCAAAGAAGCTAGCAAGAGCCTGGAGCACTGAATCTAATAAATCCAACTTTTCCGAGGTTCAGCAGTTCAGAGCATTAATGAGAAGCTTTGCTACGTTACGTGGGCCATTCAACATCGAAGAGTTTCACGGAATGAAACATCAAGTTGTTTTTAATGGTAAAGGTAGTTGGGGGCGTCCATCCGCAAGATGCGAAATTTCTGACTTGCTTATCGTGTCGTATAAGAAGAACCCTGAATTTCAGGCTAGAGTCACGTTATTGCAAGCAAAGAAATCAAACGAAAAGCACGCAAGTTTGTGTGATGGTCTCGCTCACTCTGTTCCTTATACAGACTTTAAAGCGAACCTAGAGCAGTGGGACTTATTATCTCGTCGGCCAAATGTGCTTCCGTACCCGCCTTTTGATTGTCATCCCGAGATTCTAAGTGGGGCGATACTGCCATCAATTGGTTCTCTAGGCGTCTTTCACAGATACTCAGGTAAAAACTATGGTTTCTTTTACATGTCTGCGGATTCGGCTGAGCCTCTAAGCTCTCCAAAGCGAAAACACGCAAAATTGAAAACCAAGACAACTACAAGTTATAGAAATTTACATGGGTACACAGAATGCACTTACGCGTGCTGTTTGCCTACATTTGCAAGAGCACTATATGAGCTGGAAATAGGCACCCCTATTGAGCCGCAAAATGTTACAAGTAAAAAGGATGAGGACTACAGAAGTATTTTTAGGGGTTGGTTGTGCACGGTTTTATATAGTCACCTAGAAATGACTGATAATAACTCTGAATTGGCGAGAGACTTACTTAGTCAAATTGATTCAGAGTATGACGGGGAGTTCATGAGCGAACCACTATCGTTGTTGCTCCTCAACTGTGATGACATTGAATTTAACAAGCAAAGGCAGTCGGACGCGTAAACGCGCCGCTGCTTTGAGCGTTAAGTCGAAGGAAAACAATGAGTGCAGAGCAAGAAGAAGCACAGGGCGTGACAGCCTCAGAGCGTTATCTCGCTTGGCTAGGTAAAAATACTTTCCTAAGTCCCTGGTGTTTTCCCAATCTGTACACAGACGAAGGGAAGAAAGCCGAGGGTGGCGATGGTAAAGAACTTTGTGACCTTCTTGTTGTTTTCAAAGAACACGTAATCATTTTTTCTGACAAAGATGTTGCCTTCAAAGATACCGGAAACTTGGAAGTAGACTGGGGACGCTGGGTAAGAAAAGCAGTATTGAAATCCGCTCCGCAAGTGTTTGGTGCCGAAAAATTTATTTACGAGCACCCTGATCGAATATTTCTAGATCGTAAATGTACTCGACCCTTTCCGGTTGCAATCCCTTCCAAGGACAAAATAAGAATTCATCGAGTATTGGTTGCAAGAAACGCAGTAGAAAGGTTCAGAAAACATGCTTCGGGATCAGGATCACTGATGCTCAACCCGACAATAGTTGGTAAAGAAATGGAGAAAACTCCTTTTCAAGTGGGGTCGGTAAATCCTGAAAAAGGTTTTGTTCATGTGCTTGATGATTTAGCACTAGATACTTTGATGCGAGAGCTTGATACGGTTTACGATTTTACTAGCTATCTATCCGATAAGGAGGCATTGGTTTCATCGGGCCGCTTAGGTGTTTCGGCAGGCGAAGAGGAACTTTTAGGGTATTATTTGTCGCAATCAAACAAGGATCGTGATCCCGGTTTCTATATTAATGGCGAGGACCTTATTGTTGTCGATGAGGGCGTCTATGACGGAATAAAAAATTTACCTCAATATAAGAGAGGCAAGGAGCTTGACGCCTCTTACTATTTTATCGATAAATTCATTGAATATTTTGGTCAGCACGCGAAAAACAATACGTGGCACTTCAGTAACGCTGAAGACTTCGACTCGGTTACCCTTGGCATTAGGGAATTTGCTTCCGAGTCGAGAGTTGGACGTCGAATCTTAGCAGATTCAATACACGAAAAAATTAGGTCTTTAAGTCCGGACGAGAGGGGCGTCCGTCTCCTGCTATCCCCAACCAATCCTGAGACCATGTATGTCTGGCTAATACTACCTGTTTCCGGACATTTCGAGTCCTACCAGGAATACCGAGAATTTCGAGCTGGGCTTTTAATCGCATACTGTCGGTCCGCAAAGCTGCTAAAGCCTGAACGGAGAATTGTGGTTGGAGTTGCCATCGATCCGCCCGGTTCAAATGGCAGTAGTGAAGATATGATATACATTGATGCAGATACTTGGTCTGAGGATGACTACGCGGAAGCACGAGATGTGCGTGAAAAACTTGGGCTGTTTAAAGAAAGTAATGTAATAGAGAAAAGCGAGAGGCACTACCAATATCCGGTAGAAAGGAAAAGCAATGATAACCACGCAAAGCGACAAAAAGAAAAAGAACGAAAAAAGAAAAGAAACAGTCAGAAGGGCGCAAGGCGAAAGAACCGGCGCCGAAAATGATTTAACCAGCGCATCAACGGGACCGGTTTTTTCGCTGCGCTCCAAACCGGCCCGTTATGTAGTCGTTAAGCGTCGACGCAGCCTTCCAAACGATGGTCGAGCCTTGCCACACAGAGGAGGTCGTAGATGACGAAGTCCGAACTATCGAACGTCTATCGAGACTACATCGCCTGCTTGAACAGGCAGGATTGGCCATCGTTGGCGCGCTTCGTTCATGAAGACGTTAAGCATAACGGCGAGCAACTCGGGGTATCAGGTTACCGGCGCATGCTGGAGAGAGACTTCGCCGAGATCCCTGATCTATCTTTCAATGTTGAATTGCTGGTTTCCGATCCCCCCTACATAGCCAGCCGACTCGGCTTCAACTGCACACCAAAGGGAAGATTTTTGGCCTGAGTGTTTACGGAAGAACGGTGTCCTTTGTCGAGAACGTCTTCTATGAGTTCCGCGACGAAAAGATCGTGCTGGTATGGTCCGCCATCGACAAGGCGGCTATCGAGACGCAGCTCCAGGCGAACTGAGGGACGCCTAATTTATCCATTGAGCGGACGCGTATTGCTGGCGGATTTCGCCCGCCGGAAGTCGCTTTTCATGTTGAACTTTAGCTCTTGAAAGAGAGCCAACCATGGCCTTGTCGACGATCCTTTTGTTCATGCCAGCGAGCTTTGCTTTAAATATGGAGCCTGGCCTGAATAAACTTTTATGGATCGCGATAGGTACCTACGCCGTTTTCGGAAAGGTGTTGCGCCACTGGTTTTCTCGTCCGGCTATGCGTCAACTGTTCAATAGAATCTGTGCTGGGTTTCTTGGAAGTGCGGGGATTGGGCTGCTACTGGCGCGTCGTGCGTGAACTAGCCAGTCGCATAAGGCGAACGTCCCTGACGGCTCGTCGGTTCTCTTTATAAGATCACCGGTGCTCTTCACGATGCCATATGGAGAACGAATTGTTTATTAGCGAAGCCATTGAGCTGCAACTTCTCGACAAGAAGCACGTGGATGAGCTGTTTCGGCTCGTGGATACGAACCGAGAGCACCTACGGGAGTGGTTGCCCTGGATCGATGCGAACACGTCTCCGACGGATACCGAATCCTTCGTTAACTCGGCTATCAGCCAGCGTGAATCCGGCAAGGGACCGCAGTATGCGGTTTTCTATGAGGCAACCATGTGTGGTGTGTGCGGGTTTCACCCCTTTGACGTTACGAACAAGATCGGTGGCATCGGGTATTGGTTAAGCCAAGCCTATATGGGCAAAGGGATCATGACCTCGTCAGTGAAGGCGCTGATCGGCACGGGTTTCCAGGAGTACGGCTTGAATCGAATCGAGGTGGCATGCGCCACGGGTAACGGAAGCAGCCGTGCCATCCCAGAGCGCTTGAGCTTTACGCTTGAAGGGGTGCTCCGCGAGCGCGAGTACCTATACGGCAGGTATGTCGATCATGCCATCTATTCGATGCTGGCATCGGAGTTCTTGCTTCGTGAACCATTGAACCGGGCAGGGCAGTGAATGCGACGTTTGAGGAGGGGGTATAGTGATTCGGGTGATATACAAATGGAGGGTAGAGGAAGAGGATTTTATCGCGTTCAAAGAGATCTGGACTCGTACGACGAATAGCATACATGAGGCAGTGCCAGGGGCATTGGGGAGCTTTTTGCTCCGTAGCCCAGAAGATAAAACCGAAGTGCTTACGGTCGCTAAGTGGGACTCGCTTGAAAGCTGGAAAGCGTTCTGGGGGGCGGAGAACCCGTCAGAGATGGTGGGCATGCGGGAGATAGGCGAGCGCATTTCCGTCACGGTATACGATGAAGTCGATGACTTTACGAAGTGATCCGTAGGGCTCACACGGACAATCGCCCGTCTCTCATGTACCCATCAGCACCGTCGGATGCGCCGGCGCTGCGTTCCTGTCCATCGTAAAGCCAATCCCTTCCATCCCAGCCCACCCGGCAATTCTCCGTTTAGTCCCACTTTTCAGCCACTTGGCTTCACGTTAGCCGAAAGTCGAGCCCCCCCGAGCGAAAAGATAGTGATTGGGGGTTGAAAGTCTTTATGCGAATCATTTACATTCCCTATCAGGGCGATCAGCGAGGTGATGGAATGTACGTGTGCATATGCCGAGGCGTGACCGACAATGCCATTCGCGAGGCCGTGGAAGACGGCGCGCGTAGCTGGCGTGAAGTGCGCGAGCGCACCGAGTGTGCGACTCAGTGTGGCCGCTGCGCCTGCACGGCCAAGGCCATCACGCGTGATGCCATCACCCAGGAAATGATGCCGAGCGAGGATCTCGCCTACGCCGTCTAGGCGCTTTTCAGCCGAGAAGCGAGACCTGCCTCGGGCAAAAGCTGCATCGCGCGCTCCGTTTTTCTGCGCCGCCATCCCGTTGGATGGCGGCGTTTTCGTGTCCGGACGGGGCGTTGCGGCGTGCGTGGGGCGAGAGCGGAGTGGCAATCGTTCTCGCCTGTTATTTCCAATCCTTAACAAATGCGCCGTTTTCGCGGCAAGATCCTGTCTTTATTCGACTTTTTCGGCGAAATAGTCGATACTCCCTGTATCCCATGACGGCGATGGCGAGCTATGATTCGCGAATCGCCATCGCCGTACAACCACATTAATCTGCAAGGGAGACGTGACGATGAAAGGTGATGCCAAGGTCGTTCAGCACCTCAACACCGCACTGGGCAATGAGCTGGTCGCCATCAACCAGTACTTCTTGCACGCCAAGATGTACAAGGACTGGGGACTGGCCAAGCTGGCCAAGTGGGAATACGACGAATCCATCGAAGAGATGCGCCATGCCGACGAGCTGATCGAGCGCATCCTGTTCCTCGAGGGCATTCCCAACCTGCAGGATCTGGGCAAGCTGCACATCGGCGAGAACACCAAGGAAATGCTCGAGTGCGACCTCGCCATCGAGAAGACCGGCTGGCAGGACCTGGTCGACGCCATCGCCTATTGCGAGGAAGTGCGCGACTACGTCAGCCGTGACCTGTTCCGCCGCATCCTCAACGATGAAGAAGAGCACATCGACACGATCGAGACTGAACTCGGCCTGATCGACAAGGTGGGTATCCAGAACTACCTGCAGCAGCAGATGAGCGCCGACGACGAGTGATCGCGTCGCTGCCATGCCGATACCAGATGCCCGCCAATTGGCGGGCATCTTGCGTTACGACGGATGGCGCGGGGCGGGGGCTCAGCCCAGGTCGTTGACCAGCAGGGCCTCGACGGCGGCGACGCGCTCGGCCAGCGTGGCCTCGTCGGGTGCGAGAACCGTGACATGGCCGATCTTGCGGCCGGGGCGCGGGGCCTTGTCGTAGTCGTGCAGACGTGCGCCGGCGACACTGAGCACGGCGTCGCGGTCGGGGAAGGCGCCGATGATGTTGAGCATGGCGCAGGGCACGAGGCGTGTCGTGTCGCCCAGTGGCAGCCCGGCGACGGCGCGCAGGTGATTCTCGAACTGGCTGGTCGTCGCGCCTTCGATGCTCCAGTGCCCGGAGTTGTGCACGCGGGGGGCGATTTCGTTGGCAAGCAGCTCGCCGTCGCGGGTGACGAAGAACTCGAAGGCCATGACCCCGACGTACCCCAGTGCGTCGAGTACGCGGGTGGCGTAGTCGGCGGCGCGGGCGTACAGCGGGTGGTCGGGCTGCGGCTCGGCACGATGCAGGATGCCCTGGCGGTGCTCGTTGCGTGACAGCGGCCACACCCGCACCTCGCCGTCGCGGCCGCGCACGGCGATGGCAGAGACTTCATGATCGAAATCGATGAAGCCTTCCAGGATCAAGGGCACGTCGCCCAGCTCGGCGACGCTGCCGGGCACGTCGTCGGCGCTGCGCAGCACCTTCTGGCCCTTGCCGTCGTAGCCTAGGGTGCGCGTCTTGAGCACCGCCGGCAGGCCGATCTCGGCTACCGCGCGGTCCAGGTCGTCCTGACTCTCGATCAGCGCGATGGGGGCAATGGCGATGTCCAGCGACTGGAACAGCGATTTCTCGGCGCCACGGTCGCGCGCGGTTTCCAGTGCCTTGGCCGGCGGGAAGGCCGGGCGCTGCTCGGCGAGCTGCGTCAGCGCCATGGTCGAGACGTTCTCGAACTCGAAGGTGATCACGTCGCTGGCTTCGATGAGTGCCTGGTGCGCTTCTTCGTCGTCCCAGTCGGCGCAGAGGTGCACGCCCTGTGAGGCGGCGCACGCCTGGGTCGAGGGATCGAGGAAGGTGAAGCGCATGTCCAGCGGCGCCCCCGCTTGGGCCAGCATCCGGCCCAATTGGCCGCCGCCCACGATACCGATATGCATGCTCATGTCTCCTGGGAGTCGGTGGGGCGAGGGTCGGGCGCGTCGAGCACTTTTTGCGTCTGCTCGGCGCGGTAGGCTTCAAGCGCTTCGCGGATCGCCGGGTACTTGTTGCCCAGCATGGCGGCGGCGAGCAGGGCGGCGTTGATGGCGCCGGCTCGGCCGATGGCCAGGGTACCGGTGGGAATGCCCGCCGGCATCTGCACGATGGAGAGCAGCGAGTCGACCCCGCTGAGCATGCTCGATTGCACGGGCACCCCGAGCACCGGCAGGGGCGTCTTGGCGGCGGCCATCCCGGGCAGATGCGCGGCACCGCCGGCACCGGCGATGATGACTTCCAGGCCGCGATCGGCAGCGCCGGCGGCGTAGTCGAACAGCAGATCCGGCGTGCGGTGCGCCGAGACGACCTTGACCTCGTGCTCGATGCCGAGTGCCTCGAGCGTGTCGACGGTATGGCACAAGGTCGCCCAGTCGGACTTCGAGCCCATGATGACACCAACCAGTGCGCTCATGCTTTCTCCCCTTCGTGTGTGTGGCAACGCCGTTGTGGCAACGTCGTGGCGTCGCGCGAAACGAGAAGCGCGGCATTATAGCATCAGCGCCCTCGCTCAGCGACGCACGCCGCTCAGCGGAAGGCGGCCTCGAGCTCGAAGCGCGCGACCGGTTCGCCGGCGACCTCGACGGTCTCGCAGAACATCGTCAGGGGGCGTACCCAGAGGCCGTAGTCGCCGTAGAGCGCGCGATAGACCACCAGCGGTTCCTCGGTCTCGCTGTGGTGGGCGACGCCCAGCACTTCGTAGCTGGCGCCCTTGTAATGACGGTAGATGCCGGGCACCGGACGGGTGTCGTGGCTCATGAGGAAGTCTCCGTGGAAGGGGTGGGGGCGGCCTCGCGTGCGGCTCGGGCGGCGAGCCGTGCCAGCGTGCGCGAGGCGGCCACGAAACCGAAGCTGCCGGTGACGAAGGTCGCCGCGCCGAAGCCGGAGGCGCAGTCGAGGCGGGTGGCCTCGCCGTCGCCGGGCTTCTGCCGGCAGACCTCGCCGTCGGCGCCGGGGTAGACCAGCTGCTCGTCGGAGTACACGCATTCGACGCCGAAGCGCCGCTTGGGATTGCGCGAGAAGCCGAAGTCACGGCGCAGGCGCGCGCGTACCTTGGCGAGCAGCGGGTCGTGCTCGGTGCGTGTCAGGTCGGCGACGCGGATCCGCGTCGGGTCGGTCTGGCCGCCTGCCGCGCCGGTGACGGTCAGGCCGATCTTGCGGCGCTTGCACCAGGCGATCAACGCGCTCTTGGCGACGACGCTGTCGATGGCGTCGATGACGTGATCGGCGTCCTCGGGCAGGCGCTCGGCGAGGTTGGTCGGCGTCACGAAGGCGGTGTCCGCATGCACGGTGATCCCGGGCTGGATGGCGCGGCAGCGCTCGGCCAGCACCTCGACCTTGGGCCGGCCGATGGTGCCGTCCAGCGCGTGAAGCTGGCGGTTGACGTTGGACACGCAGACATCGTCGAGGTCGATCAGCGTCAGGGTGCCGACGCCGGCGCGGGCCAGGGCCTCCACGGCCCAGCTGCCCACGCCGCCCACGCCGATGACCACCACGTGGGCGCGGCGGAAGAACGCGGCGGCCTGAGCGCCGTACAGTCGGCGGATGCCGCCGAAGCGGAAATCGTAATCGTCTTGCATGTGATCGTTCCTCGTTACCGGTCGTGGCCGGGTGACAACAACGCGGCGGGGCGTTCTGCGTGCCAGGCGACGCGGGCCGCCGGGGCGTGACCCTGCCAGCCGAAGCGCGCGAACAGCGCCTGCATGTCGTCGGCCAGGGGCGCATCGAGCTGCAGCGTGCGCGCCTGCTCGGGGTGCCAGACCGTCATGCCCACGGCCGCGAGCAGCAGGCGCGGGCTGTCCAGTTGCTCGCGGAAGAAGCGATTGTGGGCGCCCTTGCCATGCTTGGCGTCGCCGATGATCGGATAGCCACGCCGCGCCAGGTGGCGGCGAATCTGATGCCGCCGCCCGGTCCATGGCCGGGCCTCCATCAAGGAATAGCGTACCTGGGGATAACGGTCGATGCGCACCGGCAGTTCGACGCTGTCCAGGCGGCGCACGGCCGTCCAGGCCTCGAGTTCGGGCATTTCCGCCTTGGGCCGCGAGCCATCTTCCTCGCGCAGGCCATAATCGAGCAGGTCCTGCTCCGGGCCGACGCCGCGGACCACCGCCAGGTAGCGCTTGTGCACGCGGTGCGCGGTGAATTCCTCGCCCAGCGCCTGGGCCATCTCCGGGTCGAGGGCGAACAGCAGAAGTCCCGAGGTCGGCCGGTCGAGCCGGTGGACCGGATAGACGTGGCGCCCCAGTTGGTTGCGCAGGGTCTGCAGGGCGAACACCCGCGCGTCACGGGCGATCGGACTGCGGTGAACGAGCATCCCCGACGGTTTTTGCACGGCAACCATGCGCTCGTCCTGATAAAGTACGGGCAATTCCAACGACATGAGGGGAACCTTCGGCCAGCTCGAAGGGCGCCTATTGTCGACCTTGCCACATAGGATGTACAGCCGATGATCCTGGGTGTCGTCACGGGCCTGCTGGGGGCCTTGTGCCAGGCGATTTATTATTTCGTGGCCGCCTACGTGGGCAGCCGTTACACGCTTTCCACGCGGGCCATGCTGGTGTTTTCCCACCTGCTGATGGGCGGTGCCTCGTTGCTGGGGGTGGCGCTGCTGCTGCCGGGCAGCGGCGCGCGCCTGGAGGCGGTGTGGATGCCGCTGCTGGCGATGAACGTGTGCTACCTCGGGGGCCAGGCGGCGCTGTTTCGCGCGCTGCGGCGCGACGTGGCATCACGCGTCTCGCCGCTGCTGGGGCTCAAGGTCGTGCTGCTGGCCGGGGTGACGGCGCTGGCGGCGGAGGAGACGTTGAGCGTTCTGCAGTGGACGGCGGTGATCCTGTGCGGCGGCGCGGCGCTGGCCATGAGTCTGGCGGGCGGACGGCTCAAGCCCTCGGCGGCGGGGTGGATCCTGCTCGCGGTGGCCGGTTATTCGGGCTGCGACCTGGGCGTGGTCGCGCTGACCCGCGGCATCGAGGTGCCGGGCCTGCATGGGGCGTTGCTGTCGGTGTTCCTGGCGTATAGCGTGGCCGGGCTGCTGGTGGCCCCGGTGGGCATCGGGCTGTCCAGGCGCCAGTGGCGCAAGGCCTTCAAGACATGGCCGGTGGCGAGCGCCTGGCTGGTCTCGATGCTGCTGATGTTCATCGCCTTCAGCATTCTGGGCGCGGTCCATGGCAACATCATCCAGTCGTCGCGGGGCATCCTGTCGATCGCCCTGGCGCTGCTCGCCACGCGGTTGGGGCTGGGGCTCGCCGACCCGCTCAAGCGCGGCCGGGTGTTCTATCAGCGCCTGGCGTGCGCGGTGGTGATGGCGGGCGCAATCGTGTTATTTCAGTTGGGTTGAGCCTCACAACCACTTTCTCGAACCACAGATCACGAGGTAGGCATGAGCGAACATCAGGGACCGCATCTCGTCGTCCTCACAGGGGCAGGGATCAGCGCCGAAAGCGGCCTGAAGACGTTTCGCGACGGCGACGGGCTGTGGGAAAACCACCGCGTGCAGGATGTCGCCACGCCCGAGGCCTTTGCCCGCGACCCCGAAACCGTGCTGCGCTTCTACGACGCGCGTCGCGAGCAGACGCGCCAGGCGACGCCCAACGCCGCGCATCGCGCGTTGGCCGAACTGGAGCAGGCCGGGTTTCAGGTCAGCGTGATCACGCAGAACATCGATGACCTGCACGAGCGTGCGGGGTCCCGCGATGTCCTGCATCTGCACGGCGAGATCCTCATGTCCCGCTCGAGCGCCGACCCCAACCTGCGTTATCCGGTGGGGCGCAAGGGCATCCGCCTGGGGGATCTATGCGACAAGGGCAGCCAGCTGCGGCCGGACGTGGTGTGGTTCGGCGAGCCGGTGCCGCGCTACGCCCAGGCATGCGAGATCGTCGCCGAGGCGGACCTGGTGCTGGTGGTCGGCACTTCGCTGGCGGTGATGCCGGCGGCGATGCTGCTCGATCAGGCCCCCATCGAGGCGCCGTGCCTGCTCGTCGACCCCCAGGCGGAATCGCTCGTGCCGCGTGGCGTGCGCGCCATTTCGCAGTTCGCGAGCCAGGGCGTGCCGCCGCTGGTCGAGCATTGGCGCCAGGTCGGGGCGCTCTGGGTGCCGGACTGGGTCTGAGTGGAATACAATCGTTGCCCCGATTGCCAATACAAGCTTCAACACACCCTCGACACAACAAGGTGCTCGAGCACCTACGCGACACGCTAGGACACATACATGTCGATTTTCGAACGCATCAACCGCTTGTTTCCCGTCTGGGCCATCCTGCTGGCGGTCATCGCCGCCTTTGCGCCCGAGTTCTTCACCGGCCTGGCCGGTTACATCAAGACGCTGCTGGTGATCATCATGTTCGCCATGGGGCTGACGCTCACCAAGGAGGACTTCGTCCGGGTGGTGAAGACACCCAAGCCGATCGCGGTGGGCGTCTTGCTGCAGTTCCTGGTCATGCCGCTGGCGGCGCTGCTGGTCTCGCGGGTGCTGGGCCTGTCGCCCGAACTGACCATCGGCATGGTGCTGGTCGGCGCCACGGCGGGCGGCACCTCGTCCAACGTGATGACCTGGCTGGCCGGCGGCCATGTGGCGCTGTCGGTGTCGATGACCATGGTCTCGACTCTGATCTCGGTGGTCGCCACGCCGCTGATCACCTTGCTGCTGCTGGGCCAGAGCATCGACGTGCCGGTACTCGGCATGCTGCTGAGCATCGCCCAGCTGGTGGTCGCGCCCATCGTGCTGGGGGTGGTGATCCATCATCTGCTGGGCACGCATATCCAGCGCGTGGAGCCGGCGCTGGCGACGCTGGCCATGGCGGCCATCGTGCTGATCATCGCCATCGTGGTGGCGCTCAATGCCGGTCGCCTGAGCACCCTGGGGCCGGTCGTCGCGCTGGCGGTCATCGCCCACAACGGCATCGGCCTGGCCGCGGGCTACGGCCTGGCGCGGGCGCTGCGTTTCGACACGCGCACCGCGCGCACCATCGCCTTCGAGGTCGGTCTGCAGAACTCCGGGCTGGCGGTGACCCTGGCCAATCAGTTCTTCACCGCAGGCGCGGCGCTGCCCGGAGCGCTGTTCTCAGTGTGGCACAACGTGTCCGGTTCGCTGCTGGCGGGGTACTGGAAGCGCCGCCATGTGTCGAACGCGCCCCCGGCGGCCTCGACGTCACGTGGATGAACGCCCGGCCGGGCATGCTAGAATGCCCGGCCTTCTCGACCCAGCCTGATACCTCATGCATGAATCCCACGATGCACCGGCCGATACCGCCACGCTGGTTCCCGATGAAGACGCGCCGCCGCGCAAGCCGTTCAACGCGCGTGGCAGCTTCGTCTCGCGTTGCCCGGAGTGCCGGTTGCCCAGGCTCAACTGCCTGTGTCCGTACCGTGTCACGGCCGAGAGCCGCGTGCGCTTCTGGCTGTTGACGCACCCGCTCGAGCATTACAAGCCCACCAATACCGGCCGCTTGATCGGCGACATCCTGCCCGACACCCAGGTCTTCACCTGGTACCGCACCGAGCCGGACCCGCGACTGCTGGCGCTGCTCGATGACGCGCGCTTCGCGCCGTTCATCATCTTTCCCGACGATCAGGCCGACTACGCCGAGCGCGTGGTGGGGCCCGATGCCGTCGAGGAGGCGCTCGCGGACTCACGTATTCCGGTGTTTCTCCTGCTCGACGGTACCTGGCGTCAGGCCCGGCGCATCTTCCGTCGCAGCCCCTACCTCGACCGCCTGCCGGTGCTGCCGCTCAAGACCCGGCGCCTGTCGCGCTATCGACTGCGCAAGGCGGCCTCCAGCGAGCATCTGTGCACCGCCGAAGTCGCCGTCGAGCTACTTCGCCTCAGCGGTGACCTCGATGCCTCTGGCGCACTCGACGACTACTTCGAAGTCTTCAATGAAAGCTACGCCTCCAGCCGTCGCCACCATCAGATCGAAGCCCCGACCGCCGCGATGCGGCGCTTGCTCGCGCGACGCTAATCGGCGTCATTGAAGGACGTCACGTGGTCGGTTTCGCTTGGCGGCGTCTAGACTGGGAATATCGTCCCGATTCAGGAGAGCGACGTGTCCTATCGCGTGTCCATGCAGGAGCCGACCGAGGCGAGCGTTCAGCGTATCGCCATCCAGCAGATCGAACACGCCCAGGCGGCGCTGCGCGATCGCGAGGCGGACCCGGTCACCGCCATTCATGCGCTGCGCCAGCGCTGCAAGAAGCTGCGGGCGCTGTTGCGCCTGGTGCGTCCGGCGCTGGGCGAAAAGCGCTACCGCCGGGAGAATCGGCGCTTTCGCGACCTGGCGCGTCGCGTGGCCGGGAACCGCGACGATCAGGTGCTCGTCGAGACGTTCGAGCACCTGATGAGCCTGCACGAGGCGGACCTCGACCGTCGTCGTTACACGGCGATTCGCCGCAAGCTGGTGGTGCGTCGTGACGCCACGCTGGAGGGGGCCGATACCCCGGACTGGGAGGGGTTGGCATCGGCGTTGTCCGAGGCGCGCGAGGCGGTCGCCGACTGGACGCTGGCAGCGCAGGGCTATGCCGCCGTGTCGGGCGGCTGGTCGGCCAGCTATGCCCAGGCCCGCGATGCGCTGGGCGCGGCACGGCGCCTGCCTTCCACCGCCACGCTGCACGAATGGCGCAAGCGCGTGAAGTATCACCGTCATCAATGCGAGTTGCTGCGCCCGCTGTGGCCGGCCGCGTTCAAGATGCGCGCGCAACAGGCCCACCGGCTTTCCGACCTGCTGGGGGAGGACCACGACCTCGCGATGCTCGCCATCGCCCTCGACGCCGAGGACATGCAGCGCGTCGATTCCGCGCGACGCGAGGCCCTGCATGAGCTCGTCGAACGCCGACGGGAGGTCCTGCAGGGCAAGGCCGAGACGCTCGGGCGTCGGCTGTTCGCGGAATCACCCAAGGCACTGAACAAGCGCGTCGCACGCTACTGGAAGATCGCGCGCGCCTGAACGGCGCGGCATGGCGAAGGCGTCGGAGGGAGATCGGTATCGGACGTCGAGAATCGCGATTTGCCGTCTACCATCAAGGTCGGTAGGGTGCGCCCCTCACTCGATGACCGGAACCAAGACCAGATGACTCAAGACGACACGAGTGCCATGCGCTCGGGAATTCGCTATGGCGACCCGACGGTGCTGGGGCTGACGATTGGCTTTATCGTGTTATTCGTGGCGTTCTCGCTGACCGATCCCGAGGGCATGACGGCGGTGATCGGTGCCGGATTCGCCTGGACGGCGAAGACGCTGGGCGCCTATTTCCAGCTGTTGCTGCTGCTGACCTTCCTGATCGCGGTGGGCGTGGCTGCCTCGCCGGCAGGCCGTGCGCGCATCGGTAACCGCGAGCGGCCGGACATGGGCACCTTCAAGTGGGTGTCGATCATCCTGTGCACCCTGCTGGCCGGGGGCGGTGTGTTCTTCGCCGCCGGTGAGCCGGTCTACCATTTCGTGGTCACGCCACCCGCGTTTTCCAGCGAGGCGAGTACGCCGGAGGCGGTATCCAACGCGCTGGCGCAGTCCTTCATGCACTGGGGCTTTCTGGCCTGGGCGGTGCTCGGCACCCTGGCGGCCATCGTGCTGTCGCATCACCATTACGACCGTGGCCTGCCGCTGCAGCCGCGCACCCTGCTGGCGCCGTTGCTGGGCGAGGCGCGCATGCGCGGCGTGTTCGGCGGCGTGGTGGACGCGGTCTGCGTCATCGCCGTGGTCGCCGGTACCGTGGGCCCCATCGGCTTTCTGGCGACCCAGATGAGCTTCGGCCTGCATACGCTGTTCGGCGTGGCCGAGGGCTACGGCACGCAACTGGTGATCCTGCTCGTGCTGGGCGGTGTCTATGTGACCTCGGCGATCACCGGGGTCGACCGGGGCATCCAGATGCTGAGCCGTTTCAATGTCATGCTGGCATTGGCGATCGGCGCCACGATCCTGCTTCTGGGGCCGACGCAGTTCCTGTTCGATAGCTGGTTCCAGGGCTTCGGGACCTATGTGGGCTCGTTCTTCGACATGGCCACCATGACCTCGCAGACCGCGCCGGACTGGTGGATGAAGTGGTGGACGGTGTTCTTCTTCGCCTGGTTCATCGGCTATGCGCCGCTGATGGCGATCTTCGTGGCGCGTATCTCGCGGGGACGCACCATTCGCCAGATGGTCGTGGCCGTGGCGGTGATGGCGCCTCTGGCGACCTCCGTGTGGTTCACGCTGCTGGGCGGCTCGGGCATCTTCTACCAGATGAGCGGTGCCATCGATCTCGGCGAAGCGCTCAACAACTTCCAGTTCGATGTTGCCACGCTGACGGTGGCGCAGGCACTGCCGGGCGGAAAGCTGATGGCGCTGGCGGTACTGGTGCTGACGACGATCTTCGTGGCCACCACCGGCGACTCCATGAGCTATGCGATTTCCGTGGTCAACGCCGGTCATGACGAGCCGCAACCCGCACTGCGCGCGTTCTGGGGCGTGGCCATGGCGCTGATGGCGGCGATCCTGCTGTACATGGGGGCAGGACAGATCGGCGTGCTGCAGCAGTTCATCGTGATCACGGCGATTCCGGTCTCGCTGGTGCTGCTGCCCTCGCTGTGGCTGGGGCCGCGCGCCGCGCAGGCCATGGCCAGGCGTCAGGGGGTCGTCGCCTCGTAATCGACGGCGATGCCGTGCATGTCTTGCATGCAAAGCGCCCCGGCATATCGCATGCCGGGGCGCTTGTCGTTGGGCGCAGGGTTTTACGCGCTGGCCCCGGCCATTCGTCGATATCTGAGTGGGTGATGCGAACGATGTGAATGGTACATGATCGACGACTTTGTCTTCTTTTGCGGTGCGGGGCGTGCCCGAAGTTGAAATTTCGATTTGCCGTGTTCGACGAAGGTCGGTAGTGTGCGCGCCTCACGCGACGATCGGAACTGGACATTGACGACTCAAAACGAGGCGAGCGCCACGCGCTCGGGCACGCATTTTGGCGACCCGACGGTGATGGGGCTGTCGATCGGCTTCATCATCCTTTTTGTGGCGTTTTCGTTGATCGACGCCGATGCAATGACCGCGGCGATCAGCGTGGGGTTCGCCTGGACGGCGAAGAATCTGGGGGCCTATTTCCAACTGCTGCTGCTGTTGAACTTGTTCATCGCCGTGGGCGTGGCGGTATCGCCTGCGGGACGCGCGCGCATCGGCGATCGGCAACGCCCGGACATGGGCACCTTCAAGTGGGTGTCGATCATCTTGTGCACGCTGCTGGGCGGAGGCGGAGTCTTCTTTGCTGCCGGCGAACCTATCTACCATTTCGTGGTCACGCCGCCGGCATTTTCCAGTGAGCCAGGTACGCCGGCAGCCGTGCCCAATGCGCTGGCACAGTCCTTCATGCACTGGGGGTTTCATGCCTGGGCGGTGCTCGGCACCCTGGCGGCCATCGTGCTGTCGCATCATCACTATGATCGCGGTTTGCCGCTACAGCCGCGCACGCTGCTGGCGCCGTTGCTGGGCGAGGCGCGCATGCGCGGCGTCCTGGGCGGGGTGGTGGATGCGGTCTGCGTCATCGCCGTGGTCGCCGGTACCGTGGGGCCCATCGGCTTTCTGGCGACCCAGATGAACTTCGGCCTGCATACGCTGTTCGGCGTGACCGAGGGCTACGGCACCCAGTTGATGATCCTCGTCGTACTGGGCGGGCTCTATGTGAGTTCGGCGATCACCGGCGTCGATCGTGGCATCCAGATGCTGAGCCGTTTCAATGTCATGCTGGCATTGGGTATTGGCGCCGTGATCCTGCTCTTCGGATCCACCCAGTTTCTGTTCGATAGCTGGTTCCAGGGGTTCGGCACCTATCTGGGATCGTTCTTCGAGATGGCCACCATGACCTCGCAGACCGCGCCGGACTGGTGGATGAAGTGGTGGACGGTATTCTTCTTCGCCTGGTTCATCGGCTATGCGCCATTGATGGCGATTTTCGTGGCGCGTATCTCGCGAGGGCGCACCATTCGTCAGCTGGTCGTCGCCGTGGCCTTGCTCGCTCCCGTGGCCACCTCGTTGTGGTTCACGCTGCTGGGCGGCTCGGGCATCTTCTACCAGATGAGCGGTGCCATCGATCTCGGCGAGGCGCTCAACGATTTCCAGTTCGATGTCGCCACGCTGGCGGTGGCGCAGGCACTGCCGGGCGGTAAATTGATGGCGCTGGCGGTGCTGGTGCTGACCACGATCTTCGTGGCCACTACCGGCGACTCCATGAGCTACGCGATTTCCGTGGTCAATGCCGGGCACGACGACCCCCAGCCGGCGCTGCGCGCATTCTGGGGCGTGGCCATGGCGTTGATGGCGGCGGTTCTACTTTACATGGGGGCCGGGCAGATCGGCGTGCTGCAGCAATTCATCGTGATCACGGCGTTCCCCGTGTCGCTGGTGCTGCTGCCCACGCTATGGCTGGGGCCGCGCGCCGCGCAGGCCATGGCCAGGCGTCAGGGAATCGTCACCTCATAATCGGCGGCGATGCCTTGCATGTAAAGCGCCCCGGCATATCGCATGCCGGGGCGCTTGTCGTTGCGGGCGAGGCCCCATTTGGATCAGGCCTCGTGTGGATCGGACGCGGTGACTGGCAGGTCATTCGCCGGCGGCGAGCCACTCGTCGATGAGGTCCTGGTTGTCCTCGATCCAGGTCTCGGCCCCTTCCACCGGGTCGCCGGCCTGTTCGATCTCGGCCATCAGGCCGCCCAGGCTGTCATCGTCCATGTGCCAGGCGTTGAGCACCTCGGTGAGCCAGGGATCGTCCTCGGTGAAGCCCGGGCGCGAGAACCAGTAGATGGTTTCGTTGTCGCCGTAGACGTTCTTGGGATCCTCGAGGTACTTGAGGTCGTACTCGGCAAAGGCCCAGTGCGGGCTCCACAGCGTCACGACGATCGGCTCTTCCTGCTGGTAGGCCGCATCCAGCGCGGCCATCATCGCCGGCCCGGAGCTGTTGACCTGTTCCATGGGGAGGTCGTACGCGTCGATGGCCTCGTCGGTCAGACCGGCGATCGCCGAGCCGGAGTCGATGCCCAGAATGCTGGGGCTGCCCTGGTAGCCGTATTCCTCGGCTTGCTCCTTGAGTTCGGGAATGGTGTCGATGTCGGCATAGCTCGGCACCACCAGGCCTAGCCCGGTGCCTTCGTACCAGGCGCCGTTGATTTCGAGCTGATCCTTGTAGGGCTCGAGATAGCGCGCATCGGTGTTGGGGAGCCAGATTTCGAGCGAGATGTCGAAGTCGCTGTTGGCAAGGCCGCTGTAGAGGGCGTTCTTGCTGACATCGGAGAGTTCGACATCGTAGTCGTACCGATTCTCGAGGATGAGCTTCCACATGTTGGCGACCGCGATGTTCTCGGCCCAGTTGTTGGTGCCGATCACCAGCGTCTTGTCCTCGGCTTGGGCGGTCGTGGCGGCCGTGAAGATTGCCGCGGCGGCCAGGGAGCACAAAGTCGTTTTCATGTTGTCATTCCTCGTTGGGTGGTGGGAAAAGCAAGCGTCTATACAGCATGGCCCGGTCAGGGTGGCGACGTTGTCGTCGCATCGTTCGGTCGCCGAGGGACGTCCGGCGGTGCCGATTCCGTGTCAGTCTCGTGCAGCGGGGGCGCGTTCCAGCCCCTGGAATTCGACGAAGGCCTGCATGCGCTGCCATAGCCGGTCGCCGTAGACATAGCCGCCGTCGCCATCGGCGTTCGGGGCCTCGATGGTGGCCTCGACCGCGGGCTCGAAGAAAAACGGAATCGAGTGTCGCGACCGTGTGCCGCCGACGATGCGGTGTTCCGTGGCCTGGATCCGCCCGCCGGACCAGTCCGACAGCAGGCGGCCGAAATTGACCACCAGGGCATTGTCGCGCGGTGCGACGTCTTCCCAGTCGCCGTCGGGCGTTTGCACTTGCAGGCCGCCGACGCGGTCCTGCCAGAGCAGGGTGATGAAGCCGTTGTCGCAATGCGGCACGCCGACCATCCAGCGCCGGGCATCGCCCTGGCCATCGACGGCCGGCATGCTGGCCAGTGTCTCGGCGGGACGCTCCGGGTAATGAATCAAGCGTAGCGTTGAATTGCCGTTTTCGAAGGGCTGCATGAGCGTGTTGCGCGGCATGCCGAGGCCTTCGGCCAGCGCTGCGGCGATCACGCCGCCCAAGGATTCCATCGCCGTGTAATAGGCGGCGACATCGTCCGACCAGCCCGGCAGGGACGCTGCCGGCGGCTGCGGCGTGGGCTCGCGCAGCGGGTCGCCGCTCGCCGCGTCGGCGCGCTCGGGATGAGCGACATCCGCGCCGAGGTCGATGCCTTCCTTCCAGGTCGGGTCCTCGTTCTGCGGCGGAAAATAGCCGCGATACACATTGTGGTTGGCCGGTTCGAACTTGTGCCGCGCCAGGCGTTGCTTGGCGGCGGCATCGAGCTCGAAAAAGCGCAGCAGCCGAGCATGGATGTCGTCGGGCAGAGCCAGTTGCCCCGGCGCGATGCCCACGGTCATGAAGCCGGAACGGCAGGCGGCATCGACGATGGCCGCGACGCTATCGGCGTGCGCGGGATCGTCGCCGCCGGCGCCTTCGAGAAGTGGCGTGAGATCGATATGCGGGATCGATGTCTGGGTCATGGCGTTCGCTTCTGTCGGGATGAGACGACTGGCCCTCAGTCGGCCAGCAGCCGCGTATCGAGCGGATAGTCGGAAAGCAATTCGACCTGGCCATCGTCGCGGATGTAAAGCTGCTCCTCGAGCTTGACGCCTTCGCCGCCGGCCTCGTGGCCGATATAGCTTTCCACGCAAAGCGTCATGCCGGGTTGCATGATGCCGTCGTAGCCCTTGTCGTCGATGTCCTCGCGGTGAACGATATACGGATACTCGCCGGTCATGCCGACCCCGTGCGCCAGCGCGAAATAGCGGCGCGCCTTGTAGGGCTGGGGAATCTGCCAGGCCTTCTCGGCGTATTCCTTGAACGACATGCCCGGCGCGATCAGCGCCATGTTGGTGCGTACCTGATCGAAGGCCATGCGATACAACTCGCGCTGGGTGGACGTCGCCTGGTCGTCGCCGCACAGGAAGGTCCGCGAGAAATCGGCATAATAACCGTACCGGCCCACGACGTCGGTATCCAGTGCCACCAGTTCGCCGTCCTGGATGACGCGGTTGGAGCATTCCTGGAACCAGGGGTTGGTGCGCGGCCCGGAATTCATCAGCCGGGTTTCGACGTAGTCCGCGTCGGTGGCGATGATGTGCTGGTGCAGCTGCGACCAGACCTCGTTCTCCGTGGCGCCGGGGCGAATCGCCGCTTCCAGCTTGCGGACCCCGTCCTCGACCGCGCGCAGCGAGCTGCGCACCATCTTGATCTCGTTGGGGACCTTGATCGCCCGCGCCCGCTCCAGCGGGATCTGGGCATCGCAGATCTGCCAGCCGCGTTCGACCAGCGCGAAGGCGGCATGCGAGGTGGCGCTTTCGATGGCCACCTTGTCGCCTTTTTGTCCGCCGCATTGGCGTACCAGTTCGTCGATCTCGTCCGCCCACGCCTCGGTGGTCTGCTTCAGGTGATCGTCGCAGAAATAATAGGAGATCGCCGTCGCCGGGCGTGTTTCGTCGATGCCCGGCAGCCCTTCGGTCAAGTGACTGCAGCCGGAGAACTCGAACATCACCACCGGGCCCTCGGCCGGCACGAAGGCGTAACGCGCCGGGTTGCGCGCCGAGTAGACCTGCATGTTGCGGGCGCCGGTCGCGTAGCGCACATGGGTCGGGTCGAACAGCACGGCGGCGACGATGTCGCGCTTCTTCAGTTCGGCCCGGGTGCGGGCCAGGCGGTCGAGCAGAATCTGGCGGCTCTCGGCCTGAGTGGGCTCGCACTCGGCGGGTTCGTGCGTCGGCGCCAGGATATCGGTGCCTTCCAGCAGGGAAGGCAGCGTGGATGACAAGCGGGTCATGGTCGTCGGTCCCGTCATGGAAATTGAATCAGCCCGTTCCAGGCATTTCGGTCAGTCGAGCAGCCCGTCGGCGCGAACTTCACGGCGCTTTTCCGCCTCGATGTGGGCTTCCGAGACCCGGCCGTAGAGCTGGCGAGTGCGCTCGAGACGCCCCACCACACCCGGCTGTTGCGAGTAGGCGAAGATCGCGGTGTGACGCTCGCGCTGGCCGCCGACGCGTGTCACGCGGTGCAGCGAGTAACGGCCCTTGAAGAGCTGCAGGTCGCCGGGACGCAGCAGTAGCGTGCGGGGCGTGGTGGTGTCCTCGCCACGGATCACCGCGCCGACGCCAGCGTAGTTCTCGCCCGCCGGGGTGCGGATGTTGGGGCAATACTGGAACTCGCCACCGGTTTCCGGGGCGTCGGTCATCATCGTGACGATGTACTCGTTGGTGTCGTAGTGCCAGGGCTGCTCGGTGCCGGGCGGAAGCACGTTCTGTACCAGGCCGGCGAACGGGTCGGCATACTCGTAGACCTCGTCCTCCTGCAGGCACTCGGCCACCAGGCGCTTCATCGCCGGCGAGACGTAAAGCTGCTGGATCACCGTATCGGCGGGGATCATGTCGCGGGTCACGAAGCCGCTGGTGCGCTCCATGAAATGCCGCCGGGGGTCGCTCTCGGGGAGTCTTTCGTCGTCGCTGGTGAACCAGGCGTTGACGCGACAGCTGGAGTAATAGCTCTTGGCCGAGAGTTCACGCCCCTCGTCGCGGGCCTGCTCCAATGCCTCGGGGCGCAGGAAGCCGCGCAGCACGGCGCAGCCTTCGCGGTCCAGGTCCTCGCGCACCCGGGCGATCTCGGCCTGAAGGCGCGGGTCGTCGACGTCATGCAGCGGATAACGGTCGGTGTCGACCAGTTCGCTCAGGTCGGTGCGCTCGGCATCGGCGAGCCGGCGCTGGGTCGGCTTGGCGTCGACGGCGGGGTCGATCGCGGCAGCGGTCGTCGGCATGGCAGGTGTCCTCTCGATCAGCAAGGTGTCGGGTGACAGGACGTTGCCGCCGTGAAGGTTGGGCGGCCTGTCGATGTCCTCTATGCTGGACAGAACTCTCCCATCAGTAAAACGAGTCATTTCAATGGCAGCCATCGGAACTACCGATAGCACGGCGCTGGCCGCGCTGGACAGCGACCTGCTGCTGGCCTTCGTCACCGTGGCCGACAGTGGCGGTTTCACCGCCGCGGCGCGTTACCTGCACAAGACGCAGTCGACCATCAGCCTGCGCATCAGCACGCTCGAGTCGCGCCTCGACACCTTGCTGATCGAGCGTGGCAGCCGTCGACTCACGTTGACCGGCGATGGCGAGACCTTTCTCGTCTACGCGCGGCGCCTGCTGCAGCTGCAGCGCGAGGCGATCGCGGCGCTGGGGCGCTCCCAGCCGGTGACGCTGCGCTTCGGCATCCCCGAGGACTATGCCGATACCTGGTTGCCGGCATTGCTCGAACGCTTCGGCGCCCGGCATCCCGACGTTCATGTGCATATCCACTGCCGCATGTCGACGGAACTGCTGGAACAATTGGAGAAAGGCTCGCTGGATATCGTGCTGGCGGTGCAGCACGCCGCGGACAGTGGAGGGCGGCCCGTGGCCACGGAGGACGTGGTCTGGGCGGCGCATCGGCGTTTTGCGCTCGACCCCGGGCGGCCGATTCCGCTGGCGCTGTTCCCGGAGCAGTGCATTTACCGGCGCCGGGCGCTAGCCGCGCTGGCCGGCATCGGTCGCGACTGGCAACTCGACTCCACCAGTCAGAGTCCGAGCGGTTTGCGCGTCATCGTCAATCAGGGCCAGACACTGACCGTGACCGACCGTCGCTCGTTGCCCGAGGACTGGCAAGCGCTGGGGGAAGAGGAGGGCCTGCCGTCGCTGCCCCCCGCCGTGATCGAAGTACACCGTTCCCCGAGCCTGACGCACCCCGCCTTCGACGATTTCGTCGCGCTGATCGACGAGGTGCTGGAACAGGGCGACTGAGGGGAAGGCTGGCTCAGCTCACCCTTTCCAGCTCCCGGGTGACGTCGGCCATGCTGTGGTAGGTGTGCCCGCCGAACTTCTCCAGTATCCGTTTTTCCTGCTCGCTGGCGTTCGGACGGGCATAGCGTTTGAGCTCGTCGCCATCGACCGGGAAATCGATGCCGGAAAACAGACTGGCGAAGCGTGCGGCCGACGGCTCCGACGAAGAGGTCTGCATGGCCCGTTGGCCACCGGTCTTGCTCGGCTGGTTGCTGGGCGCTTTTTCGTGCGTGCGCAGTTCGCCGAAGGCACGTGCCACCTCGGCGGCATCCCGATATTCGCGATCGGGCAGGTTCTCGAGGATCTCGCGCACCTGCGGTGCCTCGTCGCTCACAGCGTCGACCAACTCGTCACGCGCACAGGGAAAATCGACGCCCTTCAGCGTTTTTTCGATATCGGCGGCAGATACCGCCTGCCGGGGGTGGGAGGTCTGCATGTGCCGCTCGTAGCGGGATTTCTGCTCGAACTCTTCGCCACAGATTTCACACCGAAACTGTGCCATCAGCGCACCTCCCCGACCGCTTTCTGGACGTCGGCCATGGTCTCGTATCGCCGCCGGGAGAGTTCGTCGAGCAGCTCGATGACGTCGTCATTGGCATGGTTGGCCTTGGCCTGTTTGATCAGGTCGGCCTTGCTGCACGGGAAATCCGTGCCCTTGAGCGCATGGGCGACACCGGCCGCCGACGAAGTGCGACGCGCCGCCTTGCCGCCGCGTTCGCCGCCCTTGCTGCGATCCCCCGCCGGTTCATGGGCCTCGGGTTCCATTTGCGGCGCCGCGAGCTTGCCTGCCTCGAGCGCTTCCGTCGGCCAGTCGCGCTTCTTGAGCCCCAGGGTCTTGAACAGGTTCGGCTTGCCGCCGAGCGTGATGTCTTCCTCGCTCAACGCGTCATGCGCGCCGATCAGCAGGAACTGGGCGCTCTCGTAATCGAGGAGTTTGCCGTCGTCGATATCGATCCAGCGCTTCTCGGCGAACTTGTCCTGCAACCGCTTGGGGTAGTTCGGTCTGGCATCGGGAAAACCCGGCACGTCGAGGTCGGGGTTGCGTACCGAGATGATGTAGCTCGCCTCGGCGAGTATCCCCAGTTCCCGCTGGGCCTTGCCGGGGCTCTCCGGGCTGGAAAGGCGATAGGCGAGGCGGGTGCTGTCGTGGCGCTCGAAAATCGCGTAGCGGCCCTCGCCGACGGGGATGGCCTCGCCCTGTTCCTGCTCGCCCCGGGTCTTGGTGTCGTACTCGAGCGGCGCCAGGGCCTTGCCGATCTCCTTCGGCTTGCCCGTCATGTCGTTCATCATCCACTCGCGCGTGGTGGATTGCGGTTTGCCCCGGATGATTTTCGGCATGCGCTTCTTGCCCACCACGAACAGCCGAGCGGTATCTTCGTCGTCCGGCACCAGCACCAGGTGCAGGCGCTGCACGTCATCCAGCCCCTGGACCTTCTCCGTGTCGACCTTGGGCCGGTAGAAGAAATAGATATCGCCTTTTTCCACGTAGGTCGCCATCTGTCACCTCCTGTGTACGAGAAAGCGTTTTGAACGGGTGCTGCTCCTTCTGGTTAGCAGAGAGCCCCGCATCGTGCAAAAACTCGCGCTGGCCAGACGGCGACGCTTGTCGAGCGAGGAACGACCTTACCCGAAAAGCTGCCCGGCGATGCGCAGCCCGGCGATCCAGGTGCCGGCGGCGGAGCCCAGCGTGGCGAGCAAAAAGACCAGCAGCGTGCGGGCGACGCGGTTCTTCCACCAGCCTCGCGGTGAGCTGACGTCGCGGCGCAGGCGCGAGAAGTCACCCACGGTGGGGCGGCGCAGGGCCAGTTCGATGCCGGCGGCGACGAAACCGGCGCCGATGGTCGGGTTGAGCGACGTCAAGGGCGCGGCGAAGAAGGTCGCGACGATGGTCAGTGGATGGGCCAGCGCGATGGCGGTGCCCAGCGCCGAGAGGACGCCGTTGATCAAGAACCACTCGCCGACCAGCGACCAGCCGAGCTCGGTATCCCGCGAGAAGCCGATGGCGAAGCCGGTCAGCACCAGCGCGACGATGACCCAGGGCAGCATCTTCCAGAGCCTGGAGCGGGGCGGCGTGACTTCCAGGGCGTGGCGCTCCTGGTCGAGCGCTTCGGCGCTCGGCGGTTGCTGGCCCAGCGTCTCGATGTGCTCCCCGAGGCCTTTCAGGTGCCCGGCACCGACCACCACCAGGATGTGGCGCGGCGTCTCGCCTTTGACCTCCTCGCGCAGGCGCAGGGCCATGTAGCGATCGCGCTCGCGAATCAGCGGCGTGTAGAGCGATTCCGACTGCTCGGCGAACTCGGCGAAGGTCGACTCGAGGACATCGCCTTCCTTGAGCCGCTCGATTTCCTCGCTGGAGACCTTCTTGCGCGATACCACGCTGCCCAGCAAGCCCGAGACCAGACTCATGCGCTGCCACCAGGGCACGCTGTGATAGATGCGCTTCAGCGTCACGCCGATGTCGCGGTCGACCAGGTACAGCGGCAGGTCCGCGCGGCGGGCCTCCTTGATCGCCATCTGCATCTCGGCGCCGGGCGTCACACCGGACTGCTCGGCGACGCGTTGCTGGAAGGCGCCCAGGGCCAGGCTGGCGGCGACCATGCCGGCCTTGCCCTGGCGCAGGACCTGGAAGAGATCCATCTTGGCCATGGCGTCGGGCTGGGTCGCGCTCTGGTAGCGGGTGGGGCACAGCTCGATGGCGACGGCATCGAACTCGCCGGAACGGATCAATTCGCGGACTTCGTCGGCGCTGGCGCGCGAGACGTGGGCAGTGCCCAGCAGGGTGTAACGGGTCTCGCCCTGATCGATGACCTGACGCGGGCCGGCGGGTGTATCGGGCATGCGGGGTTTCGCTTCGGTGGCGGAAAAGCTCGATTATCCACGAAGGCGAGGGGTGGGCCAAACCCGTCCCGCTCGCGCATCGCGCGAGCGGGGCAGTCTGCAAGCGGGGCCAGGTTCGCCCGCCAACACGCCTAGCGCCTGGCGCGGCACGCCGCGGCGGTGAACAGCACGTCGGTGGAGGAGTTCAGCGCGGTTTCGGTGGCGTCCTGCACGACGCTGATGACGAAGCCGATGGCGACGACCTGCATGGCCACGTCGGGAGAAATGCCGAACAGGCTGGCGGCCATGGGGATCAGCAGCAGCGAGCCGCCGGCCACGCCGGAGACGCCGCAGGCGGCGAGCGAGGCGACGACGCACAGCAGCAACGCCGTGGCGAAGTCCACGCCGATGCCCAGGGTATGCGTGGCGGCCAGGGTGATCACCGAGATGGTGACGGCGGCGCCGGCCATGTTGATGGTCGCGCCCAGGGGAATCGAGATCGAATAGGTGTCGGGGTGCAGGTCGAGACGCTTGCAGAGCTCCATGTTGACCGGAATGTTGGCGGCGCTGCTGCGGGTGAAGAATGCCGTGATGGCGCTGCCGCGCAGGCATGCGAACACCAGCGGGTAGGGGTTGCGGCGCGTGGCCAGGAACACGATCAAGGGGTTGGTGACCAAGGCCACGAACAGCATGCAGCCGACGATGACGGCCAGCAGGTGGGCATAATCGAGCAGGGCGTTCAGGCCGGTGTCGGCGAGGGTGCCCGCGACCAGACCGAAGATGCCGAGTGGGGCGCAGCGAATCACCAGCTGGACGATGTTCGAGACGGCATCGGAGAAGGCATTGAGCACGCCGAGCGTGGTCTCGGAAGCGCCGCGCAGCATCATTCCCAGCCCGATCGCCCAGGCCAGGATGCCCACGAAGTTGGCATTCAGCAGCGCGTTGACGGGGTTGTCGACGACATTGAGCAGCAGGTTGCGCAGGATCTCGGCGATACCGCCCGGCGGCTCGCCGCTGGCCTGCGGCGCGTCGATCACCAGCGACGTGGGAAAGATGAAGCTGGCGAGCACCGCCACCAGCGCGGCGCACAGCGTGCCGACCACGTACAGCAGCAACACGCCGCGAATGTGCGTGGGCTGGCCGCGCCGGTGATTGGCGATGGCCGTCATCACCAGCAAGAAGACCAGAATCGGGGCGACTGCTTTCAGGGCGGAAATGAAGACCTGGCCGAGCAGGGCGACCGACGCGGCGGCATCGGGCCAGACGATGGCGACGCCCACGCCGAGGGCGATACCGATGACGATCTGAGGAATGAGCCCGAGGCGCAGCAACGCACGCAGGGGACTGGCAAGGGTGGCGGACATGACGATCTCTCGCGGCAGAATGACGAACGTGGCCCGTCTCGGCGGGCCGGAAAGCGCGCATGGTAGCATTGGTGCCCACGCGATACCCGGGCATTCGCCCCTCTGGCGCTCATCCTTTGGTAAGAAGTGTGCCGTTTCGGCAGAGTTGCGGGAGAAATCGTCAGATGGCGTGCGGTTCGGCAGTGGATGTTGTCGCGCGGCAGCGCTCGATCAGCGGCGCCAGAAGGCCGGTGTGAACAGCACCAGGATGGTGAAGATTTCCAGACGGCCGAACATCATGGCCATCACCAGGGTCCACTTGGCGAGCGCCGGCATGTCGCCGTAGTGCGCGGCCACGCTGCCCAGCCCCGGCCCCAGGTTGTTGAGCGCCGAGCCCACCGCCGACCAGGCCGTGACCTGGTCCAGCCCGGTGGCCAGCAGAACCATCAGCATCAGCACGAAGAGCAGCAGATAGGCGGAGAAGAAGCCCCATACCGCCTCGGCCACGCCGCTGGAAATGCGCATCTTGCCCACCTTGACCGAGAACACCGCGTTGGGGTGGATCAGGCGATGAATCTCGCGCAGCCCCTGCTTGAGGATCAGCAGGATGCGGATCACCTTCATGCCCCCGCCGGCGGAACCCGAGCAGGCCCCGACGAAGGCGGCGATGAACAGCATGAACGGCAGCACGCCCGGCCAGACGGTGAAGTCGGCGACCCCGAACCCGGTGGTGGTGGCCACCGAGACCACTTCGAACAGGCCGTGGCGCAGCCCCAGGGTGTCGGTGTAGGTGCCGCTGAGCATGAGCGTGGCGATGGTGATGGTGACCAGCAACGTCAGAAAGATGATGAAGAAGCGGAATTCCGGGTCGACCAGATAATGGCGCAGGCGTTTCTCGCGCCACACCGCGAAGTGCAGCCCGAAGCTCAGCGACGAGATCACCATGAAGAACACGCAGATGAGTTCGATGGCGGCGCTGTCGAAATAGCCGATGCTGGCATCGTGGGTCGAGAAGCCGCCGATGGCGACGGTGGAAAAGCTATGCCCGATGGCGTCGAACCAGCTCATGCCCGCGAGCCAGTAAGCCAGAAAACACGCCAGCGTCAGGGCGGCGTAGATATACCACAGTGCCTTGGCAGTCTCGGTGATGCGCGGCGTCAGCTTGGAGTCCTTGAGCGGTCCCGGAATCTCGGTGCGGTAGAGCTGCATGCCACCGATGCCCAGCGTCGGCAGGATCGCCACCGCCAGGACCACGATCCCCATGCCGCCCAGCCACTGCAGCTGCTGACGGTAGAAGCGAATCGATTCGGGCAGCAGATCGATGCCGGTGAGAACCGTCGCCCCGGTGGTGGTGAGGCCCGAGAAGGACTCGAACACCGCGTCGGTGAGCGACAGCGAGGGGTCCTCGGCGAGCATCAGGGGCAGCGAGCCGAACAGCCCCAGCACGCTCCAGAACATCACGGTGATCAAGAAGCCGTCACGGGTACGCAGCTCGCGTCGCGCGTGGCGGGTGGGCCAGTACAGCGCCATTCCCGTGGCGAAAGAGATCCCCAGGCCGATGACGAAGGCGTCCCAGGTGGCATCGTCGAAGATCAGCGAAATCGCCACCGGCGGTACCATGGTCAGGCTGAACAGCATCAACAGCAGCCCGACGATCCGCAGGATCACCAGAAGACTCATGGCGTCCGTCGTGTCGGTGCCGGGTGCGCGGGGGACGTCGTACTCATCAGAAGAAAGTCAGCCCTACCTGGAAGAGCCGCTCGACATCGCGAATGCGTCGCTTGTCGATGACGAAGAGGATGACATGGTCGCCGCTTTCCACCACGACGTCGTCGTGGGCGATGATGACTTCCTTGCCGCGCACGATGGCACCGATGGTGGTACCGCTCGGCAGATCGATCTCGTCGATGGTGCGCCCGACGACCTTGGAAGAGCGCGAGTCGCCGTGAGCGATGGCCTCGATGGCCTCCGCCGCGCCGCGCCGCAGCGAGTGCACGTTGACGATGTCGCCGCGCCGCACATGGGTGAGCAGGCCGCCGATGGTGGCCTGTTGCGGCGAGATGGCGATATCGATCTCGCCGCCCTGGACCAGGTCCACGTAGGCGGCGTTGTTGATCAGGGTCAGCACCTTCTTGGCCCCCAGGCGCTTGGCCAGCATCGACGACATGATGTTGACCTCGTCGTCGTTGGTCAGCGCGCAGAAGATATCGCAATCCTCGATGTTCTCTTCCAGCAGCAGGCGCTTGCTGGTCGCGCTGCCGTGCAGGACCACGGTGCGGTCGAGGCGCTCGGACAGGACCGTGCAGCGCTCGAGTTCATGCTCGATGATCTTGACCTGGTGGCTGTGTTCGAGCGTCTCGGCGAGGCGTTCGCCGATGTTGCCGCCGCCGGCGATGATCACCCGGCGGAAGTCGCGATCGACCTTGCGCAACTCGCTCATCACGGCGCGGATGTCCTTGCGCGCGGCGATGAAGAATACCTCGTCGTCGGCCTCGATGACCGTGTCGCCACGCGGGATGAGCGCGCGATTGCGGCGATAGATCGCCGCCACGCGGGTGTCGACGTTGGGCATGTGGCGTCGCAGGAAGCCGAGCTCCTGGCCGACCAGCGGGCCGCCATAATAGGCCTTGACGGCCACCAGCTGCGCCAGGCTGCCGGCGAAGTCGAGCACCTGCAGGGCGCCGGGATATTCGATCAGGCGGCGGATGTGGTCGGTGACCACCTGCTCGGGGCTGATCAGCACGTCCACGGGAATCGCGTCGTGGGAAAACAGCCCCTTGCGCGTCAGGTAGGCGGTGGCGCGGACACGCGCGATCTTGGTCGGCGTGCGAAACAGCGTGTGCGCGACCTGGCAGGCGACCATGTTGACTTCGTCGGAGTTGGTCACCGCGATCAGCATGTCGGCATCCTCGCCACCCGCCTGGCGCAGGACCATGGGATAGGAGGCCGTACCCACCACCGTACGGATGTCCAGACGGTTGTGGAGTTCGCGCAGGCGCTTGGTGTCGACATCCACCACGGTGATGTCGTTTTCTTCGCTGGCCAGGTGTTCGGCCAGCGTGCCGCCGACCTGGCCGGCACCGAGGATGATGATCTTCATGCGAGGGGAATCCGCGCTCAGTGACTGGCGCGTAGCATAAACCAGGCAGCGCCCCCAATGACAGGGGCGCGGCGGTGCTCGGGCATGCGCCCGGTCAGTCGAGGGAGAGGCCCACCTTGAGGGTGACCTGCCAGTGCCCCACGCGGCCGTCCTCGAGGTGACCGCGCATGTCGGTGACTTCGAACCAGCGCATGCCGTGCAGCGTCTCGCGGGCCTTTTCCAGGGCATTGTTCACGGCATCCTCGACACCGTGGGGCGAGGAACCGGTCAGCTCGATGTGCTTGTAGACATGATCGCTCATGGCGTTCTCCTTGCGCTTGTCGTGCGATGGGAATGACTCAGGCGCCGATGATCTCGACCCCGAGCCGGGTCAGACGCTGCCGCGTGGCGGCATCCGTGTCGTGAGTGACGGGGCGCGTCAGGGGCCAGAGGAAGCGCGTACGAAAGCCGGCGGCGACGGCGTCCTCGGCGCTCCAGAGCACGCAGACATCGCGTGCCAGGCCGCAGACATGGACCGTCTCCACCTCACGTTCGCGCAACCAGCCGGCCAGGCCGGTGGTGGGGCGCGTGCCCTCCGGGCCCAGGTTGTTGCGAAAGGCGCTGTAGGAATCGACGCGCGGGTCGCTGCCCTTGCGCACGATGAGGTCCACCGGGGCCCAGTCGATCTCGGGATGCAACTGGGCGCCGGCGGTGTTCTGGACGCAATGGTCGGGCCACAGGGTCTGCGGCTCGCCGTAGAGATCGAGGGTGTCGAAGGGGGCGTGTCCGGCATGCTGGCTGGCGAAGGAGACGTGCCTTGGCGGATGCCAGTCCTGGGTCGCCACCACATGCGCGAAGCGCCGCTCGCCGAGCAACTGGGTCAGCCCCGGGAGAATGGCGTCGCCGTCGGCGCAGGCCAGGGGGCCGCCGGGCATGAAGTCGGGCTGTACGTCGATGACGATCAATGCGCAGTGGCGGTCGACGATATCGAGGGCATCCTGCAACACGGTCTCTCCCGCTGGCCTGAGGCGATGCCTTCAGTATCGAAGCCGCCGGCGCCCCTGACAAGGGGCGTCGACGACCGGCGGGGGATGGCGGCGTTACTCGGACTGCTTGCGCAAGCGGGCGTAGAAGAAGCCGTCGTGGCCGTCGATGCGGGGCAGCAGCTGACGCCCGTCGCCCGCCGGGCGCCCCCATGCGGCCTCGATGGTCTCGGCGCGGGCGTCCGGGGTGCGAGCGAGGAAGGCCGCGACCTGGTCGGCGTTTTCCTCGGGCATCACCGAGCAGGTGGCGTACAGCAGGGTGCCGCCGGGGGCCAGGGTGTGCCACGCGGCGTCGAGCAGACGCGCCTGCAACGCGGCGAGTTCGCGGATGTCGCGCGGACGCCGCAGGCGCTTGATGTCCGGGTGCCGGCGGATGACGCCGGTTCCCGAGCAGGGGGCATCCAGCAGGACGGCATCGAAGGCATGGCCGTCCCACCAGTCGTGGTGGCTGGCATCGGCGGCCGTGGTCGTGGCGTCGAGTCCCAGACGCTCCAGCGTGGCGTTGACCCGGCCCAACCGCTCGGCGTCGCTGTCCAGCGCGGTCAGGGCGATATCGAACGCTTCGAGAAGGTGGGCGGTCTTGCCGCCGGGTGCGCTGCAGGCATCCAGCACGCGTGCGCCGGGGCGTTCGGCGAGACACGGGGCGAGCAGGGTGGCGGCCAGTTGGGCGGCTTCGTCCTGCACGCTCACGGCGCCCTCGGCGAAGCCGGGCAAGGCGCGCACATCGCAGGGCTCGGCCAGGGTCAGGCCCTGCGGTGCGAAGGGTGTGGGCGAGGCCGACGTGCCGGCGTCTTCCAGACGGGCCAGGTAGGCGTCGCGGTCGCCCTGG
The DNA here is from genome assembly GCF_039830575.1 of Chromohalobacter sp. Classification (NCBI taxonomy): domain Bacteria; kingdom Pseudomonadati; phylum Pseudomonadota; class Gammaproteobacteria; order Oceanospirillales; family Halomonadaceae; genus Chromohalobacter; species Chromohalobacter sp. The sequence continues at coordinate 186,620 of NZ_JBDOOX010000007.1, forward strand.
CGGACATTGACGCGCAGCGTCATGGGGCCGGGGCAGTTGTTGGCCTCGGCCAGGGCTCGCCAGTCGTCGGGCCAGGCCTGGCGCCACTCGGTCAGCATCCACTCGGGATGCAGCAGGGCAACGCTCGGGTCGCGGTCGACCTGTGCCTGGAGTGTCTGGGTGTCGCGTTGAAAGCGGCGCAGACAGCCGTTGAGCACGCGCGTGGCCCAGCCCTTGCCGAGCCCGCGGGCGGCACCGGCGGTTTCTCCCACGGCGGCATGGGCCGGCACACGCATGTAGAGCAACTGGTAGAGGCCGATCAACAACAGTGCCTGCACGTCCAGGTCACGGCGCTTGAAGGGCTGGCGCAGCAGGAGCTTGGCCAACGCTTGCAGGCGCGGCAGGGTGCGGCAGACGCCATAGCACAAGGCCTTGGCGAAGGCACGATCGCGGCCGTCGAGACCGGCGGTGTCGAGATGTGCATCCAGGGCGCTCAGCGAGCCCTTGCCGTCGAGAAGTGGCGCCAGTGCGCTGGCGCATACGGCACGCATGTCCGGAGTGCTCACGCGCGATCCTCCTGTCCCAGGCGAAGCCCCTCGGGAAAGCGCTCACCACGTGCGTTGAGCAGGTCGCGCACGGCCAGCGGCTTGCCGCCGGGCAGCTGGGCACGGGTAATGCGCACCACCTGGGTGCCGTCGTGACCGCAGGCGATGCGCAGGGCATCCGGGGCGCTCTGCAGCAGGGTGCCGGGCGCGACGCCGGGGCGCTCGGCCTCCGCTTCGGCCTCCGCCAGCCATAGCCGCAGCGGCTCGCCAGCCAAGCGCGTCCAGGCCACCGGCCAGGGGTTGAAGGCACGCACGCGGGCGGCCAGCTCGTGGGCCGGCCGCGTGAAGTCGAGCTCGGCCTCGGCCTTGCTGAGCTTGGCGGCATAGGTGACGCCTTCGCTCGGCTGGGGCGTCGCCGTCAGGCCGTCCGTCGCCAGGGCGTCGAGTGCCTCGACGATGGCCTCGCCACCGAGCGGGGCGAGGCGGTCGTGCAGCTCGCCACCGGTGGTGGTCGCCGTGATCGGCGTCTCGCGCACCAGCAGCATGGCGCCGGTGTCGAGCCCGGCGTCCATCTGCATGATGGTCACGCCGCTGCGTGTGTCACCGGCCTCGATGGCACGCTGGATCGGCGCCGCACCGCGCCAGCGTGGCAGCAGTGACGCATGGACGTTGAGGCATCCCAGGCGCGGGATATCGAGAACGGCCTGCGGCAGTATCAAGCCATAGGCGACGACCACCATGATATCGGCCTCGAGCGCGGCGAGCGTCTGCTGGGCGTCGGTGTCCTTGAGGCTGGTGGGCTGATGGACGGGCAGACCGTGCTCCTGCGCCAGCGCCTTGACCGGGCTGGGCGTGAGTTTGCGCCCGCGACCGGCCGGTCGGTCCGGCTGGGTGTACGCGGCGACCACCTGGTGACGGCTGTCGAGCAGCGCCAAGAGACTCGCGGCGGCAAAATCGGGCGTGCCGGCGAAGACGACGCGCAGGGAGTGGGACATCGAGAAGGCTTCCGTGACGGCGGTAATGGTGCGTGGCGAAGGCGGGCGCGGCGCCGGGACGGCAAACGCGGCGGGCCGGCGATTGCCGGCCCGCATGGCATCCGGGCGAACGACCGCGGTGCCGGCTCAGGCGTCTTGCATGGCCCGGTGGCGTTTCTGCATCTTTTTCAGTACCCGGTCGCGCTTGAGCGGCGAGAGGTAGTCGACGAACAGCACGCCTTCGAGATGATCGTATTCGTGCTGGATGCAGTGCGCGAGCAGGCCATCGGCCTCCAGCTCGTAGGGATTGCCATCGCGATCCAGCGCCTTCAGCGACACGCGCAGGGCGCGCGGCACTTCGGCATAATACTCGGGGATCGACAGGCAGCCTTCCTGCATCGGCTCGCGTTCGTCGCCCAGTGGCGTGTATTCGGGATTGATCAGCACGCGCGGCTGCGAGCGATCATCGCTGACATCCATCACGATGACGCGACGATGCACGTCGACCTGCGTGGCGGCCAATCCGATGCCCTGGGCGTCGTACATGGTCTCTAGCATGTCGTCGACGAGCTTGCGTGTCTCGTCGTCGACGGCCTCGACGGGCGCCGCCTTGGTGCGCAGGCGCTCGTCGGGAAATTCGAGAATGGTCAGCTTGGCCATGGCGTTGAGAAAACCGTTATGCTGTCACGTGAAGTTTGTCCTCTAGTGTAATGCGCGGTCGATGGTAACGGAACCAGGGCCATGAGAATGAGCCCTCAGGCCCGAGCAGGGATCGGCGCATTGCAATAGTAGTACGATTATAGCAAAACCGGCGGGTGTCTTGCAGGACGGCCCTGGCGTCGCGCGGCGACGAGTGGGGCATCAACGAGAAGAGACGATCATGCAGGCAGGGAATGGCAAGCGCGGGATGGGACGGCATGGCGGCAGGCTGGCCGGCGGCCTGATGATGATCGGGGCGCTCGTCGTCGCGTCTCTCGCGGTGCGTGACGTCGCCGCCAAGGAGGTCGTGCACCTGTCGCCGGCGGTGCGCGAGCTCCCGGCGGATCGGGTGTCGCCCGTGCCGCGCCGCGAGGTTGCCCCGTTTCTGAACCTGTATCGCATCGTCGATGATCCGGCCGTGCTGGAACGCGCCCGCTACGTGGTCGCCGGCGAAGAAGGGCAGCAACTGATGGCGGCCGGCGACACCGCCTATGTGCGTACGCCCGAGGGCGCCACGGCGCGCTCGGGTGCCCGGCTGGCCATCTACCGACCGGGCGAGACCTACCGATCTCCTGACAGCGGCGAGCCGCTGGGCATCGAGCTGCGCCGCGTGGGCGACGCCCGCTGGGTGAGACGCGAAGGCGAGCTGGATGTCTTCGCGATACGCGAGGCGCGGCAGGAAATCCGCCCCGGCGACCGCTTGCTGCCGTACCGGGCGGGTCCGGTGGCGCTGCATTTCACGCCGCGCTTGCCGTCGAGCTCGGTCGCGGGGCACATTCTGGGCGTTCCCGAGGGCGTGCAGGCCATTGGGCGCCATACCCTCGTGGCGCTCGACCTGGGGCGCTCGGATGACGTGACACCGGGCACGCTGCTGGCCCTGCAAGCAGCCCCGGCGCGAGTGAGCGACCCGCTCGACGATGCCACGCGGCGCCTGACGAGCGCGCCGGCCGGACTGGCGATGGTCGTCGAGAGTTTTGCGCGGGTCAGCTATGCGCTGGTCACGGAAGCCTCGCGGCCGCTGGAGGTCGGCGATGTGGTGAGTACGCCCGGGCGGGAGGCGTTGACGTCGTGGCAGCGACGTTGAGGCCGGGCGGTTGGCAAGGAATACGCACATGATGACAGCGAGAGAGTGGTGTGCCCTGGCGCACCTGCCCAAACTCGGGGCACGGCGTCTGGCGGTCCTGCGCCGCGAGCTGGCCGCGCAAGGGCTTGACGACGCCTGGCCCCAGGCCTGGCTCGCGGCGATGCCCGCCGGCCCGCGCGAGACGCTCAGGTACTGGCTCGAGCACCCCGCCAAGAGTCCCCTCGAGACATCGGTGAGCCAGGCACTGGCCTGGGAGGGCAGCGCGCCATCGCACCACCTGCTGTATCCCGGCCATCCCGCCTGGCCCGCGCTGCTCGATGAAATCGCCGATCCGCCCGCGCTGCTGTGGGCCAAGGGCGACCTGGCAGCACTGGAACCGCCGGGGCTGGCGATGGTGGGGACGCGGCGCCCGACTCGCGAAGGCACCGACAACGCCGCCTGGTTCGCGCGTGGGCTCGTCGAGGCGGGCTTCTCCATCGTCAGCGGGCTGGCGCTTGGCATCGACGGCGTGGCCCAGCGCACGGCGCTGGATGCGGGCGGTCGCAGCGTGGCGGTGCTCGGCTGCGGCGTGGAGGTGATCTATCCGCCGCGACATGCCGGCCTGTATCGTCGCCTGCTCGACGAGGGCGGCCTGCTGCTGTCGGAGCATCCCGCCGATACGCGGGCGCATGCGCGACACTTTCCCCGTCGCAACCGCATCATCACCGGGCTGTCACTGGGCGTGCTGGTCGTCGAGGCCGCCGAGAAAAGCGGCTCGCTGGTCAGCGCGCGGCTGGCGCTCGAACAGAATCGCGAGGTCTTCGCGGTCCCCGGGTCGCTGCATAACGTTCAGGCACGCGGCAACCTGGGGCTGATTCGTGACGGTGCCTGGCTGGTGCGTGGACGCGACGACATTCTCGAACAGCTGGGTCAGTGGCAGGCGCCGCAGGCCGTCGTGACGTCGACCGACGACACGGCAGAGGCGGCAAGCGCGCCGGCCGACCCATTGCTGGCATTGCTGGACACTGCCCCCACGCCGCTGGACGTGCTGGTCGAGCGCAGCGAGCTGGATGTCGGCGGCTGTCAGATGCGGTTGCTGGAGCTGGAACTCGCCGGCCAGGCCGCGCAGGTCAGCGGGGGCTGGGTGCGTCGCGCCACTCACTGAGCACCTGCGACAGCGTGGCACGGCGTGCGTCGGCATGAGCATGGTAAGATGAAGGCACTTTGTGTAGCCGTGAAGCGAAGCGTTTCGCCATGCAAGAAACAGCCGATCGTATCGCCGACGCCGTGGCCGCCCTCCGGCGCGGCGCGCTCCTGGCCTACCCCACCGAAGCGGTGTGGGGCCTGGGCTGCGACCCCGATGACGATGCCGCCCTGGCACGTCTGATTGCCCTCAAGCAACGCGACCCCGCCAAGGGATTGATCCTGATCGCAGGTGACATGGACCAGCTCGAGCCCTGGCTGGCGGGTCTCGATGCGCCGCAACGCGCGCGCCTGGCCGAGAGCTGGCCCGGGCCCAATACCTGGCTGGTGCCCGACAACGGGCGGGCGCGGCCGCTGCTGCGCGGCGAGCACACCAGCCTGGCGGTGCGCGTCAGCGATCACCCTCTGGTACGGCAACTGTGCGCCGCCTTTGGCGGGCCGCTGGTGTCGAGTTCCGCCAACCGCGCCGGCGAGCCGCCGGCGATGAGCGCCGCCGACGTGCGCGCCGCCTTCGGGGAGGCGGTGACGCTTCTCGACGGGGCGCTGGGGGGCTACGCGCGGCCGAGCACGATCCGCGATCTACAGAGCGGCGAGACCCTGCGCCGTTAGCCCTGTCCGAAAAAGTGCCTGCACCATCAACCAGCAATGTGAGGAGAGCGACGTGGCGCACCCCCATCTCGACAAGGTGAAGGAATATCTGCTCGACTTGCAGGACCGCCTCTGCGACGGCTTGGCCGCCGAGGAGGGGGACACCGCGTTCCGCGAGGATAGCTGGACGCGTGAGGCGGGCGGCGGCGGTCGCTCGCGGGTCATCGAGAACGGCGAGGTCTTCGAGAAAGGCGGCGTCAACTTCTCGCACGTCTTCGGCGAGCGCCTGCCGGCCTCGGCCTCGGCGGCGCGACCGGAACTGGCGGGGCGCAGCTTCCACGCCGTGGGCGTGTCCTGGGTGCTGCATCCGCGCAACCCGCACGTGCCCACCGCGCATGGCAACGTGCGCTTCTTCATCGCCGAAAAGGAAGGAGCCGAGCCGGTATGGTGGTTCGGCGGCGGTTTCGATCTCACGCCGTTCTATCCGGTGTTCGAGGATGTCGTGCATTGGCATCGCGTGGCACAGGAAACCTGCGCGCCGTTCGGCGACGACGTCTACCCACGCTTCAAGCGCTGGTGCGATGAGTATTTCACCCTGCATCACCGGGACGAGACCCGCGGCGTCGGCGGCTTGTTCTTCGACGATCTCAACGAGTGGGAGTTCGAGCGCTGCTTTGCCTTCCAGCGCGCGGTCGGCGATGCCTTTCTCGAGGCTTACGTGCCCATCGTGCGGCGGCGGCAAGCGACCGAGTATGGCGAGCGCGAGCGCGATTTCCAGGCCTTCCGGCGGGGTCGCTACGTCGAGTTCAATCTGGTCTGGGACCGGGGCACCCTGTTCGGCCTGCAAAGCGGTGGCCGTACCGAGTCGATTCTGATGTCGATGCCGCCGCTGGCCCAGTGGCAGTATTGCTGGACCCCCGAGCCGGGCAGCCCCGAGGCGCGTCTGACCGACGAGTTCCTGACGCCGCGCGAGTGGCTCGAGGAGGCAGAGGCATGAGCGATGATCGCTACTGCGTCTTCGGAAACCCCGTCGCGCATTCCCGCTCGCCGCGCATTCACGCGCTGTTCGCCGAGCAGTGCGGGCAGGCCATGACCTACGAGGCCATCGAGGCGCCCCGCGAGGATTTCGCCGGGGCCTGGCACGCCTTCGTGGCGGCCGGCGGATGCGGGGCCAATGTCACCGTGCCGTTCAAGGAGGACGCCTTCCGGCTGGCAGACGTGCTCAGCCAGCGCGCCCGCCGCGCGGGCGCCGTCAACACGCTGGTGCGGGGGCGGGACGGTCGCACCTATGCCGACACCACCGACGGAGTGGGACTGGTGCGCGACCTGGAGGCGCACGGGGTGGCACTCGAGGGGGCGAGGATTCTCATACTCGGCGCCGGCGGCGCGGTGCGCGGCGTGCTCGACCCGTTGCTGGCCAAGGCCCCGCGTTGCCTGCACATCGCCAATCGCACGGCATCGAAAGCCGTGCGCCTCGCCGAGGAGGCCTCGCCGGAGGGGCGTGTGACGGGCGGCGGCTACGCGGAACTCGACGGCGCCTTTGACGTGATCATCAACGGCACCAGCGCCTCGCTGGGCGGTGAGTTGCCACCCTTGCCCGATACCTTGCTGGCCGCCGACGGCGTGGCCTATGACATGATGTATGCCGCCGAGCCGACGGTCTTTCTGCAGTGGGCGGCGGCACATGGCGGGCGCGGCATCGATGGCCTGGGCATGCTGATCGAGCAGGCCGCCGAATCGTTCTTTCTGTGGCGCCAGGTGCGTCCGGATACCGCGCCGGTACGCGAAACGCTGCGCCGCGAACTATGATGCGACCGGGCCCGGCAGCGCGATGCCGGGCCGCTTTTCAGCGTCGGCAGTCGGGCCGCTGGCCGTTGGCCCGGGCCTGTTCGTAGAGCGGCATGGCCTCGTTCATGCGCTCGCGCAACCCTTGCATGCGGGCTTCGTTGCTGGGGTGGGTGGACAACCATTCCGGCGGCTGGCCCTGACTCTGCGCGGCCATGTTCTGCCACAGTTCGATACTGGCATTGGGATTGAAGCCGGCCTCGGCCATCAGGTCGAGGCCGAGCTTGTCGGCTTCCGATTCCTGCTTGCGCGAGAAGGGGAGAATCACGCCGTACTGGGCGCCCGCGCCGAGCAGCCCCATGAGCTGTTCGCCGGTGGCACCCTGCAGGCCGGCGGCGGATTGCAGGATCGATAATCCGGTTTGCGTGGCAGCCTGCGTCGATACGCGCTCGTTGGCGTGGTCGGATAATACGTGGGCCACTTCGTGGCCGATGACGGCGGCCAGTTGATCCTGGTTCTCGGTGACGTCGAGCAGCCCGCTGTTGACCCCGATATAGCCTCCCGGCAGGGCGAAGGCGTTGGCCGAATCGTCCTTGAAGACCTTGACTTCCCAGGTCGCGATGCCCGCATCGGCGGGGACTTCGTTGGTGATGGCGTCGGCGACGCATTGCACGTAGTCGTAGGTGGCGCCGCCGACTTCCGGCAGTTCCTGCTGATATTGCGCGAAGCTTTGCTGGCCCATCTGCTGGAGTTCTTCGTCGGAGAAGAACGCCAACTGGTTGCGCCCCAGCGGCGAGGTGCTGCACGCGGCCAGCGTGGCACCGATGAGGCCGATGGCAAGCGGCGTACGTAGACGGGAAGGCAACGTCCTTTGCATGAGAGTCTCCTGATGGGTTCTGGACCCGATGACCAAACGGCTCCAAGATACCCCGATGCCGCGTTGGGTCAACCTCCCTCGCGGTGCATGTCCCCGGACCGAACAGCGACAGGAGTGAGAGGATGGATGCCGAGCTAGCGCAGCGCCTGCTCAAGGTGTTGGATCGTGTCGAGGCCTGGCTGCCGCCGGAGCCTGCCAGCGTCGATTGGTCGCGCGATGTGGCGGCGCTCTGGCAGCGCAACGCCCTGGGCGGGCAGTTGATGCCGGTGGCCGCGCGTGATGGCGTCACGATGGACGACCTGGTGGGGGTGGAGCGCCAAAAGACGGCGTTGCTGGCCAATACGCGCGCCTTTTTGCACGGCCGCCCGGCGAACCATGCGCTGCTCTGGGGCGCCCGCGGCAGCGGCAAGTCGTCGCTGGTGAGGGCACTGCTCAACACCCTGGCGCCCGAAGGCCTGCGCTTGATCCAGGTCGACCGGCACGACCTCGTGGGGCTGCCTGGCCTGGTGCAGCGGCTGCGCGACGCCCCGCAGCGCTTCATCGTCTACTGCGACGATCTCTCCTTCGAAGGACACGATGACGCCTACAAGGCCCTCAAGAGCGTGCTCGACGGGACCCTGACGGGACCGCCGGAAAACGTGCTGCTCTACGCCACCTCCAATCGGCGGCATCTGCTGCCCGAGTCGCTCGCCGACAACCAGGATACCCGGCTGGTCGACGGCGAACTCCATCATGGCGACGCGGTCGAGGAACGCATCTCGCTTTCCGATCGCTTCGGCTTGTGGTTAGCTTTTCACCCGTTCAATCAGGACACCTATCTCGATGCGTGCCGACACTGGGTGCATCATCTGGGAAGCGAGGCCGACTGGAGCGAGCAGGCGCGTGTCGAAGCGGTACGCTTTGCTACCTTGCGGGGAGTACGTAGTGGACGCGCCGCCTGGCAGTTCGCTTGCCAGTGGGTCGGAGCGGCACAGGAAGACGCGCGTTCATGACGTCGCCGACGTGACGTCGCCATGGTCAGGGAGGAAGCACGATGCACGACAGCGAGCGCAAGCAGCGCCTCGAGGCACTGCAGGTTCGGTATGCCGAGCGGCTGCAGGATGACGTGCAGACGGTGCTGGCGCAGGTCGACGAGATGAGCGCGCGCGCCGGCGCCGCCGCCATGGCGGAACTGGAAGCGCTCTGCGACGCCTTGCAGCGTATCGCGGACTCCGCCGGCACCTTCGGGCATGAGAGCTTGAGCGAGACCTGTGGCAATGTGGCACGCCAGATCCGTGACTGGCTCGATGGCGACCTGCTGCCGGCGCCCTATACGCTGGCGGCATTGCTGCCGCGCTTGCAGCAGGGAGCCGCTACGCTTCCCGAGCGGGGCGATGCCTCGGTCTCGGCGGCGCCCGGCGAGACGCTGCCCACGCGTCTGGCGTTGCTGGGCGAGGACAGAGGCCGGGGAGAAGCCCTGGCGGCGTCGCTGGACGCGCTGGGATACACCTGCCGTACCTTCGCCATGCACGAGGTCGCCGCCTCGATCGCCTGGGCGCCTGACGTGCTGGTGATCGACGAACAAGGCATGTCGCGTCAGCGGTGGTGCGACGAGTGGACCGCCTGGCCTGCACCGCGACCGCATTTGCTGGTGATGGGCGGGGACGATGCATTCACCGCGCGTCTGGAGGCGGTGCGTCTTGGTGCCGAGGGGTATTTCATGCCCCCGCTGGACGTGTCGTTGATCGACCGACGCGTGCAACAGTTGCTGCCCGGGCCGGTGGCGTCGCCCCTGCGCGTGCTGATCGTCGACGACGATATCGAGCTGGCCGAGCACTATCGCCTGGTGCTGGCGGGGGTGGGGATCGAGTCGTGGGTCGTGAATGCGCCCGCCGACGCCTTGACCGTGCTGCGCGAGGAACGGCCCGACCTGGCGCTGGTGGATACGCGCCTGCCGGGCTGCAGCGGTCGCGATCTGGTCCAGGTGATGCGGCTCGAGGAGGCCTGGCGGCATCTGCCCGTCGTCTACCTCGCGGCGGGCAGCGACGTGAGCAAACTGGCACTGACGCGCAGCGGCGATGACTTCCTGGGCAAGCCGGTGGATGACGACGCCCTGGTCGCGACGGTGGTGTCCCACGCCCAGCGCGCACGTCGCTCGCGTCAGGCCATGGGGCGCGACGGCATGACCGGCGTGCTGACCTACGAGGCCCTGCAGGAACTGCTGGAGGTCGAATTCGCTCGCGCCCGGCGCAGCGGGGCCCCGACCAGCCTGGCATTGATCGATCTCGACAGGCTGGGGGCGCTGAATGCCCGGCACGGTCACACCAGTGGCGACTACGCGATTCGTCAGCTGGCGGAGCGGCTGACCCAGCAGTTGCGGTTCATCGATCACGTGGGGCGTTACACCGGGGGAGCGTTCTGCGTGGTCCTGCCGCATTGCGATCCCGAGGACGCGCAGCGCGCCATCGAGCGTATCCGTCTGCAGTTCCAGGCGCAGCCGCTCGGCGAGCATGCCGACATCGACGTGACGTTTTCCGCCGGGGTGGCGAGCCTGCATGAGGCGGAAAGCGTCGAATCGGGGCTCGATGTGGTGGGGCGTCGGCTGTATCGCGCCAAGCTGGCGGGACGCAATTGCGTCCTCGCCGAGGGCTGATCGGCGTCAGCGACGGTTCTTGCGTGCCTCGCGCGTGCGCCCCAGTTCGCGTTGCTTGGCCTTCTCGCGATCGCTCGCGTCGGGGTTGCTGTCGTAGGGGTTCTTGCCCGAGCGAAACTCGAAGCGCAGCGGCGTGCCACGCACCTTGAGAACCTTGCGGAAGGTGTTGGTCAGGTAGCGCTTGTAGGCCTCGGGGAGCGAACCGGTCTGATTGCCATGGACCACGATGATCGGCGGGTTGCTGCCGCCCTGGTGGGCCATGCGCAGCTTGATGCGGCGGCCGTGGATCAAGGGCGGCTGATGCTCGCTCACCGCGTCCTGCAGGATGGTGGTCAGGCGGTTGGTCGACCAGTGGCTGTTGGCCGAATCGAAGGCACGGGTGATGGACGGGTAGAGATCGCCCACCGCGGTGCCGTGCAGCGCCGAGATGAAATGCATCTCGGCATAATCGGCGAAGCCCAGGCGTCGCTTGATCGCGGCGCGCATCTTGTCCTTGGCTTCCTGCTCGAGTCCATCCCACTTGTTGACCGCCAGCACCAGAGCGCGGCCGCTGCTCAGCACGTAATCGAGCAGGTGCAGGTCCTGTTCGACCAGGCCGCTACGGGCGTCGAGCACCATGATGGCCACGTGGCAGGCCTTGATGGCCTCGAGCGTCTTGATGATCGAGAATTTCTCGGCCGCCTCGCTGACGTTCTTGCGTCGCCGCACGCCGGCGGTATCGACCAGCACGTAGGGCTTGCCCCGGCGCTCGAAGGGAATCTCGATGGCGTCGCGGGTGGTACCGGCTTCGTCGTATACCACCACCCGGTCTTCGCCCAGCAGGCGATTGACCAGCGTCGACTTGCCCACGTTGGGCCGTCCGATGACGCCGATGCGGATGCCATTGCTGAGATCCGGCGGTGCGGCGTTGGCTTCACGCGGCGGGAAGGGCGCCAGGACCTCGTCGATCAAGCTGGTGACGTTGCGCCCGTGCGCGGCGGCGATGGGACGCGGGTCGCCCAGGCCGAGCCGCCAGAACTCGGCCATTGCCGAGTGCTCTTCCAGCCCGTCCGTCTTGTTGACCACCAGCCAGGTCTTCTTCTGATTGACGCGCAGGTGGTTGGCGATGGCCTCGTCGGCGACATTGAGCCCGGTGCGTCCGTCGACCATGAACAGCACGATGTCGGCTTCGTCGATGGCCAGCAGCGACTGCTCGGCCATGGCGGCGTCGAGGCCTTCCTCGTTGCCGCTGATGCCGCCGGTATCGATGACGGTGTAGGTCTTGTCGCCGAGAACGCCGTTGCCGTACTTGCGGTCACGCGTCAGGCCGGGGAAGTCGGCGACCAGCGCGTCGCGCGTGCGGGTCAGACGATTGAAGAGGGTCGACTTGCCGACATTGGGTCGGCCTACCAGGGCGATGACGGGATTCATGTTGTCTCGTAAACCGGCGAACGGAAGCGGTGAGTGAGGCTGTCGCGCGATACCGCGCGCCAAGTGCGTGACGCGAGCGCCACGCTGTCGCTGGGGGTGATTCTAGCATTGCTGGCCGGCGGGGCCCACAAATGACACGGGCACCTCGCGTCGAGGTGCCCGGTACGCAGAGGGAGCGGACTCGGCTCAGTCGTCGACGGTCTCGACGTCGTAGGCGGCGAGTTCCCCATCGTTGGCGAGCGTGTAGAGACGCTGTGAATCGGCCAGCAGAGGTACGCTGATACCGTCGCCGCCGAGTTCGGTGCGTCCCACGACCGACCCGTCGGTGGCGTCCAGCAGGTGCACGTAGCCCTGGTAATCGCCCAGTGCCAGCTTGCCGTCGACGAACGCCGGGGCGGTCAGGTCACGGCCTTCCAGGGCGTCGGATTCCCACAGCACGCGGCCGCTGTCGACGTCGAGCGCCAGGACGTGGCTGGCTTCGTTGACGGTGAAGAGGTAGTTGCCGACGCGCAGGGGCGTCAGATAACTGGACTCGTCGCGTGACCAGATCACTTCGCCGCTGGTGGCTTCGAGCGCCATGACCCGCCCGTTGTAGCTGGTGACGAACAGGCGGCCGTCCTGCGAGAGAACCGGCTGGCCGTCGAGGTCGACGAGGCGATCCACTTCGGTGCGCCCTTGCGGCACGGCGACGCGCATGTCCCACAACGGCTGGCCGCTGCGGTTGTCCAGGGTGACCAGGCGGCCATTGGCGAAGCCGACGAACGAGACCGGTTCGATGACGCGTGGCGTGCCCGTACCGCGCAGGGTCAGGGACGGCTGGCTGCTGCTGTAGGTCCACTCTTCCTCGCCGGAGAGACGGTCCAGTGCGGTCACGGTGCCGTCGGCGCTCTGCACCACGACCAGTTCGCTGTTGACCTGCGGTGCCGCCAGCACCTCGCTGGAGACGCTCGCGCGCCAGGCTTCGCTGCCGTCGTCGCGGTCGATGGCGATGACCTCGCCGTTGCGGGTGCCGGCGTAGAGGCGTGCACTGTCGTTGGTCATGCCGCTGGATAACGGAGTATCGAAGCGCACTTCCCAGCGCGTGTCGCCGCTGTCCGCGTCGAAGGCGCGCAGCAGGCCGTCGGCATCCGCGGCATAGAGCGTGCCGTCGGCCAGCAGCGGCATCAGGGGATAGCGTGCACGCCCCAGACCGTCGCCGACCGAGGCCGACCAGCGCTCGTCGAGCGTCGCCGAGGGCGAGAAGTCCTGCAGGGCCTTGGGCGGATATTGCGGCTCGACATTGCCTGAACACCCCGCCAGCAAGGCGGACAAGGTGAGCGCGGCCGGTAACAGAAAGTGGGTCGGTTTCATCAACTGGCGTCCTCTACACCGAGATTGTCGAGCTTGAGCCGTACGCCGAACAGGGGCTGGTCCTGATCCTCGGCGCGGGCGAGAGCGTCCTGGTAGGCCTGGCGTGCCTGATCGGGCTGCTCGAGTGCCACGTAGGCATCGCCGCGAATATCGGCGGCCTGTGCCTTGAGCGTGGCGGGCACGTCGTTCTCGAGGGTCGACAGTGCGCCCTGCGCGTCGTCCATGGCGATCTGCACGCGGGCCAGGTTGAGACGCGCCAGCCCGGTGAGATAGCCGTCGTCGCTGTTGGCGGCAAAGGCCTGCAGCGTGTCGCGGGCGCTCTCCAGCTCGTTGGCCTGGATGGCCAGGCGCGCGCGCATCAACTCGGCGAAATCGGCATAGAGCGTGCCGCCGTGCTCGTTGACCAGGGCATCGATCATGTCGGTGGCCTGTTCGCGCTGCGCGTCGCTCAGGGTGTCCTGCTGCATCAGCAGCGTGAGCTGCTGATAGCGCTGCGAGGCGGCTTCCGCCTGGGAGGTCTGATAGTCCTGCCAGGCATTCCAGGCGAAGACGCCCGCTCCGGCGAGTACCACCCCGGCGATGATCGACTTGCCGTATTCCTTCCACCAGCGCTTGAGCGTCTCAAGCTGTTCGTCTTCGGTGCTAAGCTCCGCCACGGGCGGTCTCCTTCAATGGCTGTTCGTGCGATACGCCCCGGGGCGTCCTCAGTCTTCGGCGAGAAGCGCTTGGAGACGGGCCGCCAGCGTCTCCCGAGCCACGCTTTCCTGCTCGCGATCCTCGCGCAAGAACTTGATGCCGACGCTGCCGCTGGCGATCTCGTCGTCACCGAGCATCAAGGCGATGCGGGCACCGCTCTTGTCGGCCTTCTTGATCTGGCTCTTGAAACTGCCACCCCCGCAATGGACCTGCAAGTGCATCTCGGGCAGGGCGTCACGCAGATGCTCGCCCAACAGCATCGCCTCACGGCTGGCGGTGTCGCCCATGGCCGTGAGATAGACGTCGGGGCGCGAGCGCGCGGCCTCGGGCACGAGGTCCAGCGTCTCGAGCAGCAGGATCAAGCGCTCGACTCCCATGGCGAAGCCGACGCCGGGCGTGGGCTTGCCACCGAGCTGCTCGACCAGGCCATCGTAACGTCCGCCGGCGCATACCGTGCCCTGACTGCCCAGCGCCTGGGTGGTCCACTCGAACACGGTTCGGCTGTAATAGTCCAGCCCACGCACGAGGCGCGGGTTGATGACGTAATCGATGCCGGCCGCGTCGAGCATGGCGGTCAATTGCTCGAAGTGCGCCCGCGACTCGTCGTCGAGATGATCCATGAGGCGCGGCGCGGCCTCGAGCATCTCGGCCATGTCGGGATTCTTGGAGTCGAGGATGCGCAGCGGATTGCTGGTCAGGCGGCGCCGCGAGTCCTCGTCGAGCACCTCGGCATGGGCCTCGAAATACGCGACCAGGGCGTCGCGATAGGCGGCCCGCGCCTCGCTGGACCCCAGGGAATTGAGTTCCAGGCGGACGTGCGGCATCAGGCCCAGGGCATCCCACAGCCGCGCACTGAGCAGGATCATCTCGAAATCGATGTCCGGCCCCAGCATGCCGTAGGCTTCCACGCCGACCTGGTGGAATTGCCGATAGCGGCCTTTCTGGGGACGCTCATGGCGGAACATGGGACCCTGGTACCACAGCCGCTGGGTCTGGTTGTACAGCAGGCCATTCTCCAGTGCGGCGCGCACGCAGCTGGCGGTGCCCTCGGGCCGCAGCGTCAGGCTGTCGCCGTTGCGGTCCTCGAAGGTGTACATCTCTTTTTCGACGATATCGGTGACTTCGCCGATCGAGCGCTTGAACAGGGCGGTCTGCTCGAGAATCGGCGTGCGAATCTCGTTGTACCCATAGCGCTGCATGAGATGCTGGATCTGGCGCTCGAAATACTGCCAGACAGGCGACTGCTCCGGTAGCAGATCGTTCATGCCACGGATGGCCTGGATCTTGTTGCTCAATGCTGACTCCTGAACCGGTTACGGGGCGCGAGCGGCGCGCGTCATGCCTCGCGCGCGATGGTATCGCGTTCGCGGGCTTCTTTTTCGCGGACCTTGTCGCGGATCAGTGCTTCCAGGTCGTCGACCAGGTGGTCGTTGCGCAGCTTGCTGGCCGGCTTGCCGTCGATGTAGACGAGGTTGGCCGGATCGCCGCCGGTCAGACCGATGTCGCTCTCCTTGGCTTCGCCGGGCCCGTTGACCACGCAGCCGATGACCGAGACGTCGAGGGGCGTCATGATGTCGTCGAGGCGTTCCTCGAGGGCGTTCATGGTGCCGATGACGTCGAAATTCTGCCGCGAGCAACTCGGGCAGGCGATGAAGTTGATGCCCTTGCTGCGCAGGCGCAGGCTCTTGAGCATGTCATAGCCGACCTTGATCTCCTCGACCGGGTCGGCGGCCAGCGAGACGCGGATGGTGTCGCCGATGCCTTCCATCAGCAGCAGCCCCAGGCCGATCGAGGACTTGACCGTGCCCGACCGCAGGCCACCGGCCTCGGTGATGCCGAGGTGCAGCGGCTGGTCGATGCGCTGGGCGAGCTGGCGATAGGCGGCCACCGCCATGAACACGTCCGATGCCTTGACGCTGACCTTGAAGTCCTGGAAGTCGAGGCGATCGAGGTGCTCGATATGGCGCATGGCGGATTCGACCAGCGCCTCCGGCGTGGGTTCGCCGTATTTCTTCTGCAGGTCCTTTTCCAGCGACCCGGCGTTGACGCCGATGCGAATGGGAATGCCGTGATGCCGTGCAGCATCGACCACTGCACGCACGCGGTCCTCGCGGCCGATGTTGCCGGGGTTGATGCGCAGACAGTCGACGCCCAGCTCGGCCACGCGCAGGGCGATCTTGTAATCGAAGTGGATGTCGGCCACCAGGGGCACCGAGACCTGGCGCTTGATCTGGCCGAAGGCCTCGGCGGCATCCATGGTGGGCACCGAGACGCGCACGATGTCCGCGCCTGCTGCCTCGAGCTGACGAATCTGCGCGACGGTGGCGTCGACATCCAGCGTGTCGGTATTGGTCATGCTTTGCACGGCGATGGGGGCGTCCCCACCGACGGGGACGTGCCCGACATGAATCTGGCGCGACTTGCGCCGTTGGATCGGAGATTGCATATGCATGGGCGTATCACTCTCCCAAGGTGAAGCGGGCGACGTTGTTGCTGCCGGTATGCTCGCTCAAGTCGACGTTGTCGTCTCGATAGCTGATTTCGACGCCGGTGGCATTGCCCACGGTGAGGCGAAACGGTGGCGTACCCTCGACCTGGGCCTGGGTGCCGGCATCCTGCAATCCCGCCAGCAGGCGTTGGTTGTCGGCATCATAGATCTCGGTCCATGACTGCTCGTTGAAGGTCAGCGTCAAGCGGTTGGGGTCGGCGGTTTCCGCGGCGCTATCGTCCGTCGCGGTGTCGGTGTCTTCCGGGACGCCGGCATTCGCCGTGGTAGCCAGCTCGGCCGCCTCCGGTGATGCGACATCCGTGCCGGCCGTGTCTGCCTCCGGCAAGGCGTCGGCCGCTGGTGCCTCTGCCTCGACATCCGTCGTGTCGTCGTCGACCAGCCCCAGTTCGCTGTCATTCTCGGGCAATGGCGGCAGACTCCCCTGCTCGTCCCCGGAGGCGGTGGCCGACGGCGAGGCGCCGGCGTCGCCGGTGGCGCTTTCGGTGACCGCAGCATCGTCGCCACCTTCCTGGGTGACGTCACCATCCTGGGTGGTTTCCATCGACACGGAAGCGCTATCTCCCAGCCCGAAGAACTCATTGCCTTCACGGCTTTGCCACCACAGCAGCGTCAGGCCGATGAGGCCGAGCACGATCAGCAGCGTGACCAGCTTGAAGATCCAGGCACCGAGTCGTGACGGGGGCTGCGATCGATAGGCCGGGGTCACCGTACGATCGAGATCGTCGCGGCCGTGGAGCGCGTCGTAGGCCTGCGCCACGCGCTTGTCGTCGACGCCCAGCAACTTGGCGTAGGCGCGCAGGTAGCCGCGCCGATAGGTGGCGATCGGGACCTGATCGTACTGGTCTTCCTCCAGGCCCTTGACCACGGCGGGCCGCAGGTTGAGCTGCTCGGCGACTTCCTCGAGGGACAATCCCTGTCGCTCACGCTCGCGTCGGAGTTGGGTGCCCGGCGGTTCGTGTCCGGTCGTGGGAGCGTGGGGATCGTGTTGTTCGTGAGTGTCGCTCATGCCAGAGCATCCTTCTCGAATTCGGGTGGTCGGATCATGCCTCAGGAACCGTCGAGCTGCCGATGATAAAAGGCCGCGGCTTCCTGGTCGCCTCTTGCGCGAGCGATTTCGCTCGCCAGTTCGAGACTGTCCGGAGTCGCATCGGCCAGGGTAAAGAAACGCTGCAGGCGTTCCCAGGCACGTTCATCGTGACCCTGCGTATGGTCGAGTCTCGCCAACAGGAGCAGGCTTTGCGTGTCTCGCGAGTCGTAGGCCAGCGCTTGTTCCAGCGGACGCCGTGCGGCCTCGATATCGCCCTGCTCGAATCGGCAGCGCCCCAGGTTGGCGAGCAACTGGGCGCGATTGTCGTATGTCATGTCTTGCGCCGCTATCCGCAACTGCCGGCAGGCGGCGTCGAGCTTGCCCTCATCGTACAGCAATGCGGCGTAGTTATTGCGCGCGCGAGTATAATCAGTGTCGGCTTCCAGCGCACGTTCGAAGAACTCCTCGGCGAGGGCGGGTTCTTTCTGACGCTGATGGAGGAGGGCCATGCCTTCCAGGGCCTGCGGGTCATGAGGCCCGAGTTCGAGGGCGTGTTCGAGCGCGCGTCGCGCGCGAGAGAGGTTGTCGCGCCGGAGATAGGCCAGCCCCAGGTCGGTATAGGCGGCGACCGCTTCGCCGGTATCCGGCGGTGCGTAGGGCGATGCGCTTTCGACCTGCACGGCGCAGCCGCCCAATAGCCAGACGAGCGACATCGCGGCACTCAACGAGCGGATCGAAGGTGGACGATGGCGACGCGTCATGGGGCCCTCTCGAAACAATGGCGTCAAACGGTGCGAGGCGATGGATTTCGTCGTCTGGAAGTGTCCCATCAAAGCGCCGCACCCTGGCGAAGTCAAGGCAAGGCTCAATCAGCGTCGAGCTGGATGGACTGGATGTAACGCTCGTGCCGCTTGGTGCGATCCTTCACGCGTCCCACCAGCTGGCCGCAGGCGGCGTCGATGTCGTCGCCGCGCGTGGTGCGTACGAGGGCCGTGTAGCCGAGATCGTACAGCCATTGCTGGAAGCGCATGACCTGATTGCGCGAAGGCTTTTCGTAGCCCGAGTGGGGAAACGGATTGAAAGGGATCAGGTTGATCTTGCTGGGGAGGTCGGCAAGCAGGGCCGCGAGCTCCTCGGCATGATGCTGCTGATCGTTGACGTCCTTGATGAGGGTGTACTCGATCGTCAGCATGCGCGTGTCGTCGCACTTGGCGAGATAGCGACGGCAGGCGTCGAGCAAGGTGGCGATGTTGTACTTGCGGTTCAACGGCACCAGTTCGTTGCGCAGCTCGTCGTTGGCGGCATGCAGCGACACTGCCAGGCTCACGTCGAGCTCGTCGCCGAGCTGGTCGAGTTTCGGCACCACGCCGGAGGTCGACAGCGTGACGCGGCGCTTGGAAAGTCCGTAACCGTTATCGTCGAGCATCAGCTTCATGGCCGGCACGACGTTGTCGTAATTGAGCAGCGGCTCGCCCATGCCCATCATCACCACGTTGGTGACCGGACGATTGGTGGTGTCCCGGCGTGCCCCGAAGCTGTTGCTGGCCACCCACACCTGGCCGATGATCTCGGCGCTGGTGAGGTTGCGCTGAAACCCCTGCTTGCCGGTGGAGCAGAAGCTGCAGTCCAGCGAGCAGCCGACCTGGGAGGAAACGCACAGCGTCCGACGCTTGCCGCCCTCGGCCGGGATCAGCACGGTTTCCACGTAGCTGCCGTCCTCGACCTCGAGCACCCACTTGCGGGTACCGTCCTGCGAGGTGCCCTCGTAGACCACACGTGGCCCGCGTATTTCGGCGAGCTCCTCGAGACGCGTGCGCAGCGCCTTCGAAAGGTTGGTCATCGACGCGAAGTCGGCGCAGCCTTCGTGATGGATCCACTTCATCACCTGCGCGGCGCGGAATTTCTTCTCGCCCAGCGAAACGAAGAAGGACTCCATCTCCTCGCGGGTAAGGCCGAGAAGGTTGGTACGGGGCGTGACGGTATCGAGGGTCATGGTGGGTCGTACGCTCGGTGGATGGCGGTGCGGGGGCCTCGCGGCCCCCGCGCGAAGCGATCAGCGTGCGCAGATCTCTTCGTTGCCGAAGAAGTAAGCAATCTCGCGCTCGGCGGATTCCGGCGAGTCGGAGCCGTGCACGGCATTGGCGTCGATGGACTGCGCGAAGTCGGCGCGGATGGTGCCGGCGGCGGCTTCCTTGGGATTGGTGGCGCCCATCAGGTCACGGTTGGCGGCGATGGCATTCTCGCCTTCCAGCACCTGCACGATCACCGGCCCGGACGTCATGAAGCCGACCAGGTCGCCGAAGAAGGGGCGTTCCTTGTGCTCGGCGTAGAACCCTTCGGCCTGCGCCTGGGAAAGCTGCAGCATCTTGGCGGCGACGATTTTCAGGCCGGCCTTTTCGAAGCGGCTTTCGATTTCGCCGATGACGTTCTTGGCGACGGCGTCGGGCTTGATGATGGACAGGGTGCGTTCGTTGGCCATGAGGTCAAATTCTCCGTGACGGAAAGCGATGGTCTGGGTCGAGACGGCAACGCGCCGCTCGGGGCGACGCGTTGCATGACGCTCGACGGATGTCGAAAAATCGCGCCATTGTAGCGTGTCGTGGGACGTGGCGCACGTCCCTGCGACGTGCTAGACGTTGAAGCTTTCCCCGCAGCCGCACTGGTCGGTGGCGTTGGGATTGTTGAAACGGAAGTAGCGGTTGAGCCCTTCGCTGACGTAATCCACTTCCGTGCCGTCGAGGATGGTCAGGGCTTCCTTGTCGACGAGCACCTTGACGCCATGGTCTTCGAACGGCACGTCGTTGTCGCCGATCTCGTCGGCGATGTCGAGTACGTAGCTGTACCCGGAGCAGCCGCTGGGCTTGACGGCCACGCGTAGCCCCAGGCCATTGCCGCGCTCGGCGAGCACGTGCTGGATCTGGTCGGCGGCGGCGGGGCTGATGCGAATGTTAGCCATGATGACCTCCTTGCGAGCGTCGCCACGCGGTGGGCGCGGCGACATCGATTCATTGGCGCAGGGCGCCGAGTGCGTGACGAAGTTCGGCGGTCGCGGTGTCGATGTCGGCCTCGGTGGTGAAGCGTCCGAAGCTGAAGCGTATGGACGACAGCGCGAGGATGCGATCCACCCCGATGGCTTTCAATACATAGGATGGCTCGACACTCGCCGAGTTGCACGCCGAGCCGGTCGAGACCGCCAGCGCGCGCAGTGCCATCAGCAGCGATTCGCCATCGACGCCTTCGAATGCCAGGTTGACGATGTTGGGCACCGAGACGTCGAGTGCCGTGTTGCAATGGATGCCCGCGCAGTCGTCGAGCCCGTCGAGAAAGCGTTGCCGCAGCGCCAGGCTCCTGTCGCGATCGCGCTCGAGCTCGTCGGCCGCCAGGGAGAAGGCCTCCCCCATGCCGGCGATCTGGTGCGTGGGCAGGGTGCCCGAACGCATGCCGCGCTCGTGGCCGCCGCCGTGGATCAAGGCCTCGAGGCGGATGTCGGGGCTGCGCCGGACGTAAAGCGCGCCCACGCCCTTGGGGCCGTAGGTCTTGTGCGCCGACATCGACATCAGGTCGATGCCTAGGGCGCCGACGTCGAGCGCGATCTTGCCGGTGGCCTGGGCGGCATCGACATGCAGGACCGCGCCACCGGCATGGGTCACCTCGGCGAGCGCGGCCAGGTCGTGAATGCTGCCCAGCTCGTTGTTGACGGCCATCAGCGAGACCAGCACGGTATCCTCGCGCATGGCATCGTTGAGCTGCGTGGGCGTCACGCGGCCATCCGCGCCGGGCGTCAGCCAGGTCACCTCGAAGCCCTCGGCCTCGAGGGCCGTGGCGGTGTCGACGACCGCCTTGTGCTCGATGCGCGAGGTCACCAGGTGCCGGCCGCGTGCGCGGTTGGCCCGCATGAAGCCGATCAGCGCGAGGTTGTCCGCTTCGGTGGCGCCGCTGGTCCAGACGATTTCACGCGGGTCGGCCGCGATCAGGTCGGCGACCTGACGCCGGGCGCTTTCCACCGCCTGTTCGGCCAGCCAGCCGGGCATGTGGCTGCGCGAGGCGGGGTTGGCGTAGACGCCATCGAGTGTCAGGTGACGTGCCATCAGCTCGGCGACCCGCGGGTCGACGGGCGTGGTGGCGGCATAATCGAGGTACACGGGTGAGGTCATGACGGCTCGTATCGCTGATGGCGCTGGCGCCTGTCGCCACGCAGGGTCACTGCGGGGCGATGCTGATGGTATCGGTACTGATCGTGTCCGTTGCCACGCGCTGATGCTGGCGCGCGGCGATATCGCGGACTTCCTGACGCTCGACCAGCTCGGCGAGCGTGATGGCGTCGAGAAAGCCGTGAATCTTGTCTGACAGGTCGCACCACAAGTGGTGTGTCAGGCAGGTATCGCCCTGCTGGCAATCCGACAGCCCCTGGCAACGCGTGGCGTCCACCGACTCGTCCACCGCGCCGATCACCGAGGCCACCGAAATGGCGTTCGCGCCGTGGGCCAGCAGATAGCCTCCACCGGGGCCGCGCACGCTCTTGACCAGCGCGGCGCGCTTGAGCCTGGCGAACAGCTGTTCCAGATAGGACAGCGAAATCGCCTGGCGTTTCGAGATGTCGGCGAGGCTGATGGGGCCGGCATCGGCATGCAACGCCAGGTCCAGCATCGCGGTGACGGCGTAGCGTCCCTTGGTCGTCAAGCGCATAAGTCGAGTCGGTCGGGCAGCGGTGAAAGAGCGGTTGACCAGGCGGCACATGCGATCCGTGGGGGACCCATCGCCTGAAGCGTGATCGCATTATGGGAAAACCCAGTAACGCGGTCAACCATTCCCGTCGCCGTCTTTGCGTGCCGTCAGAGCGCGGCTCTGCTTGTTCACGGCACCGAGGATGCCGCGCAGGATGTTCATTTCCATGCTGTCGATATGCGTGCGCAGGAAGAGCCGCCGCAGGCGTGCCATCAGCTGGCGCGGATTGTCCGGGTCATGGAAGTCGATTTCGATCAGGGTGCGCTCCAGATGCTCGAAAAAACGCTCCAGGTCGTCGTGCGTGGCCGGGGGGTTGTCCCATTCAACGCCGAAGGGCGTCTCGATATCTTCCGCGTCGCTGCCCAGAAACGCCAGACGGCACTCGTAGGCGAGCACCTGGACCGCCGCGGCGAGGTTGAGCGAGCTGAAGTCGGGGTTGGTGGGGATGTGCACATGCGCATGACAGCGTTGCAGCTCGCCGTTGGTCATGCCGCTGTCCTCGCGGCCGAAGACCAGCGCGGCCCGTGCGTTCTCCGGCGCGCACTCCCGGGGCAGACGCTCGCCGAGCGCGCGGGGCGTGAGCATGGGCCAGGGCAGGTGGCGCACACGGGCGCTGGCGCCGACCACGAAGGTGCAGTCGCTGACGGCTTCCTCGAGGGTGGCATGCACGCGGGCGTTGCTGACCAGCGCATCGGCGCCGGAGGCACGCGCGTGGGATTCCGAGCCGTACACCTCGCAGCGCGGCGCGACGAGGGCCAGGTCGGCGAGCCCCATGTTGTGCATGGCACGGGCGGTGCCGCCGATGTTGCCGGGGTGGCTGGTGCCGATGAGGACGATACGAAGTTTGTCGAGCATGATGAATAAGGCGCGGGACTGAGGAACGAACGGCGAGTCTATCATGGCTGCGGGCTGCGGGCTGCGGGCTGCGGGCTGCGGGCTGCGGGCTGCGGGCTGCGGGCTGCGGGCTGCGGCGCTTTCCGTGCAGGGCCCCGTCTGCTAGGATGCGCCACGTTCTTTAACAGTTTCCGAGATTCAGGCCCGTATCATGCATCCCATGGTTCAATTCGCACTGCGCGCCGCGCGTAGTGCCGCCGAGCAGTTCGTGCGCGCTCGTGATCGTATCGAAGTCGCGCGTGGCGACCGGCAGCTCGATCAGCTGCTCGAGGATACCGCGCGTAACGCCGAAACCCTGATCGCGACGCAGTTCCGTCGCAGCTACCCGCAGCACGGCATTTCCGGCCGTTACACGCCGCACCGCGACGGCGAAGGCGAGGGCGCCGACTTCCACTGGCGCATCGAGCCGTTCCACGGCTATTCCAATCTGGCGGTGGCATCGCCCAGCTTTGCCATCTCGCTGGTCTGCCTCGTCAAGGGGCGGCCCGAGCATGCGGTGATCGTGTGTCCCTTCACCGACGACGAGTATCTCGCCAGTCGCGGACGCGGCGCGCAGCTCAACGGCCGCCGCATCCGCGTGCCGAGCCACATCAACGTCGAAGGCGCGCGCGTCGCCGTCGGCTTGCCGGAGACCTGGCTGCGCACACGCCATCTGCCCGTCTACTTGACCTTGACCCAGGCGCTGGGGCCTCAGGTCGAGAGCTTCCTCAGCACGGGGAGCGGCCTCCTGGATCTCGCACAGCTGGCCGCCGGCCGTGTCGATACCGCCTTCGTGCTGGGTCTCGAAGAGCAGGATCAGCTCGTCGGCAGTCTCCTGCTCAAGGAGGCCGGCGCCCTGATGGGTGGTCTGGACGGCAGCCCCACGGTCGGCCCCGAGCAGAACCTCATGGCTGCCACCCCGCGCCTCTACAAGAATCTGGTGCAACAGCTCAAGACACGGGTGTAACACCGCCCCGGCGACGCTCGACTCGCCACACAACGACGCCCCCGTCGGCTAATGCCGGCGGGGGCGTCTTGCGTTTCGGCCGGTCCCAAGGGGACCGGCCGTCGTGCGTGTCGAGCGCGGCGCCGGTTATGCCGGCCCGATCAGGTGCTTGACTTCCAGGTAGGTGGACAGCCCCCAGGGACCGAGCTCGCGGCCGATGCCGCTGCGCCCGAAGCCGCCCCAGCTGGCCTCGGGCATGACGATCTGCTCGCTGTTGTACCAGATGTTGCCGGCGCGCAATGCGCGGCCGATCCGCTGGGCGCGTTGCGGATCGCCGCTGATGACCGTGGCGGCCAGGCCGAACTCGTTGTCGTTGGCCAGGGCGATGGCATCGTCATCGGAGGCGACGCTGCGTGCACACAGCACCGGACCGAAGATCTCCTCGCACCACAGGCGGCTGTCGGTGGGCACGTCGCGATACAGCGTCGGGGCGATGAAATAGCCCTGCGACGGCAACTGGCGATGGCGGGCGTCGCGCACCGCATCCAGACCCTCGCGCTCGGCGACGGCCAGGTAGTCGCGGACTCGATCGCGCTGACGCTGACTGGTCATCGGTCCCATGTCGGTGTTCTCGCCCAGTGGATCGCCCAGGCGTATGGCGTCGATGCGCGTGGCCAGTGCCTCGTACAGCGCCTCGGCCAGAGTCTCGTGCACGATCAGCCGCGAGGTCGCCGAGCAAATCTGCCCGCTGTTGAAATAGATGCCGGCCATGACCCAGTCGGCGGCCTGTTCGACCTCGGCATCCTCGAGTACCAGGATCGGCGACTTGCCGCCGAGTTCCAGCGACACGCCGCGGCTCCCCTCGGCGGCGGCCTGCATGACACGCTCGCCCACGGCGTTGCTGCCGGTGAACGACAGCTTGTCGATGCCGCGATGATGCGTCAGCGGTATGCCGATGCCGTCGCCATCGCCATGCAGCAGGTTGAGCACGCCCGGCGGCAAGGCGATCTCCAGGGCGATCTCGGCGAGGGCCTGTTCCGGCAGCGGCGTGACCTCGGAGGGCTTGAAGACCACCGTGCAGCCCGCCGCCAGGGCCGGCGCGATCTTCCAGGCGCTGGTCACCAGCGGGAAGTTCCACGGCGTGATCAGGCCGATCACCCCGGCGGGATCTTCGTAGCAGTGGGCGTCGACGCCCTCGATGTCGTGGGTGATGCGGCGTCCCTGGCGTGCTTCCAGGTCGCCGGCCTGGCGTGCGTAGTAGCGATAGCAGGCGATGGCGTCGTCGAGATCGATGCCGGCCTCGGCGAGCGCCTTGCCGTTGTTGGTCGCGGACAGCTCCATCAGGGCTTCGCGGCGGGCCGTCAGGGCGTCGGCCAGCGCATTCAGATAGGCGCCGCGACGTTCGCCGCCCAG
The DNA here is from genome assembly GCF_039830575.1 of Chromohalobacter sp. Lineage (NCBI taxonomy): Bacteria > Pseudomonadati > Pseudomonadota > Gammaproteobacteria > Oceanospirillales > Halomonadaceae > Chromohalobacter > Chromohalobacter sp. The sequence goes on from NZ_JBDOOX010000007.1 coordinate 211,914, forward strand.
GGCATGCCATCCGGGCAGCGCACGGCGTGCCGCCTCGACGGCCGCCTCGACGTCGCGGGCATCGCCGGCCGTGACCTCGGCGATCTGGCGCTCATGATACGGGTCCATCACCGCCAGGCGTCGAGTTCCGTGACTCGCGACCCAGCGGTTATCGATGAATTGGTGGTCGAGTGCTTGCATGTTGGCTCCTTCAGAGGGCGTGGTCGCGCAGCCAGTCATCGATCATGGCGTGCAGGCGTGCCCCGGAAAAACTGGGAAAATGACCGCCGTGGACGACGCGCGCGGGCAACTCGCGCAGACGTCGCATGCTGGCGGCGTAATCGCGGGCGTTACTGTGATAGACATCCTCGATCAGTGGCCCGTCGTAGATGAGATCGCCCGAGATCAGGATGCCGCTGGCGGCCTCCCAGAGCGCGATGCCGCCGGGGGAGTGCCCCGGTGTATGGATGACCTCGAAACGGCGGTCACCGAGGTCGATGATCTCGCCGTCCTCGAGCGTGGCGATACGCGTCGGCGGGGCGATACGGTAGCGGTGATGCTCGAAGGGGGCCGGCGGCAGGGCATCGAACATGGCGTCGTCGAGAAAGGCGTCGGCCAGGGTGCGCGCGTTGTCCGGATCGGCCAGGATATCGGCCTCGGCGGCGTGCACATGGCAGCAGTCGAACTCGTGCGCGCTACCGATATGATCGAAGTGGGTGTGGCTCGCCACCGCGATCAGGTCGCGTTCGCTGAGCAGCGGGACCTGCCGGCGCAGCGGCACGGCACCCAGCCCGAAGTCCACCAGCAAGTCTCTCTCGCGGCCCCGCACGTGCCAGATATTGCAGCGGTAGAACGGCTTGATGGCGGGCTCGTCGATCCGCGTGATCCCGTCATCGAGCGAGGTGGTGCGATACCAGCTCGCGGCATCGCCTCGAGGAAGCGAGAAACGGCTCATGCGATTGTCTCCGGCATCGGCCTGAGGTCCTGGAGGTAGTCCTGATGGGCTCGGCTTGCGTCGATGCGGCTCAGGTCGATGTCGACCACCAGGCTGCCCGCCGCGTCACCGAGGCGCCCCAGAACCTCGCCATCCGGTCCCGCTATCAGGCTGTTGCCGCAATAATGCAGTTCGGCTTCCTCGCCGGCCCGGTTGATGCAGGCGACGAAGCACTGGTTGTCGAGGGCCCGGGCCCGGATCTGCAGCGCCTGGCGCTCGGCATTGGGCACCATGTTGGCGGTGGGCGAGAGGATGACCTGAGCCCCTTGAGTGGCGAGCGCCCTGGCCACCTCGGGAAACTCGTTGTCATAGCAGATCATCAGGCCGAGACGGCCGAGGCGCGTATCCACCACGCAGCAGTCCTCGCCGGCGGCGAAGAAGGCATGTTCGCGATCCCACAGCTGGCGCTTGTGGTAGGTGGCGATACGCTCGCCCCGGTCGTCGATCAGCACGGCGGAATTGGTCAGGCGCCCGTCGGCTTGCCGCTCGGCCAGGCCGAAGAGCAGGAACAGTTCGTGCTCGGCGGCGAGTTCGGCGGCCCGCTGGGCGATCGGGCCGCCCACCGGCTCGGCGAGTTCCTCCAGTCGCTCGAAGATGTTGTAGCCGCTCAGGGCGAGCTCGGGGAGGACCAGCAGGTCCGCACCGGCCGCCACCGCCTGCTGGCACTGGCGCGCAAGAGACGCCAGGTTGGCGGCCACGTCGCCGCACACGGGGTCGGTCTGCGCCAGCATCAGTTTCATCGGTGTCACTCTCCTGCGGTCTGTGAAGCGTTGGCGCGGGACTTGGTCAACAGCATGGCGCCGAGCCAGTAGAGGCCGCCGGTGATGACGAAGACCGGTAGCGAGGCGCCGAAGGCCAGCGGCGCGACCAGCGACCAGTAGGCGGCCAGCCCGGCGCCGATCACGTAGGCACCGATGGCCACCGGCGCGGTGGGGCGTCCCAGCTGGTGACGCGCCTTGAGCAGTTCGGGGCTGTAACCCTCGCGACCGACCAGGTAGTAATCGACGATGATCACCGAGAAGGCCGGGATGAACAGCGCGCCTATCAATAGCAGAAAGTTCTGGAACTGGTCCAGGATGCCGGGAATCAGGGCGCCGAAGACGGTCACGATCCCGATGATCAGCGCCGGCTTCCAGAAGGCCATGCCGGGCGACACGTTCATGCAGGACAGGGTGGCGCTGTAGACGGCCATGACATTGGTGGTCATCACGGAGAAGAAGATGACCAGGGCCGCGGGCAGGCCGAAGCCGAAACCGGAGAGCAGCCGGGTCGGGTCGTAGGTCTGCTCCATGCCGTTCATGACCGACAGCCCGGAAACGGCGGCACCCAGGCCCATGGCGATCATGGCGGCCATCACGTAGCCAAGGTAGGTGCCCCAGACGGCGATGGCGCCGCTCTTGCAGTTGCGATTGTAATCCGCCGAGGACGAGATCCAGGAGAAGGCGGTGGCGATGACGATGTCGAAGGCGATGCCCAAGGTGATGCCGTTACGCGCCTCGACCGGCATGTCCAGCAGGGTCGAGACATCGTAGTGGAGGTTCAACTGGTAGAGCACCACGGCGGCCAGCGCCACCATGGCCATCGCCGCCCAGCGTTCGACCCGCTCGATGCCCAGGTGGCCACGCAGCACGATGAGGACCACCACGGTCTCGCAGAGGATGGTCATCAAGGGCAGGTTGGCGTAGCCGGTGGTCGCCTGGATGGCGTAGTCGAGACTCATGCCGGCGAGCAGGGCCTGGATCCAGCTCCAGGCGATCAGTACCCCCATGTTGACCAGCGAGATCAGCCGGCTGCCGAGCGGGCCATACGCGCGCCGGGTCAACGCCATGGAAGGCAGGCCGGTGCGCTGGCCCATCAGCCCGACCAGCAGGAGCGGGATGGCGCCGATCAACGAGCCGATCAGCACGCTGCCCATGGCGGTCGTGAAGGGCAGATCGGGCACCAGGAGCATGCCGGTGAGGATGGTGGTGACCACGACGTTGGCGCCGAGCCACAGGGCGACAGTGCCGAACGCCCCGAGGCTCTTGTGCTGGTGGTCGTCGAGGGTGTCCTGACCGAGCAGACGATGGAAGAAAGCCATGGTGTTGTCCTTGTAGTGTTTTGGAAAACCGTTGTTTCCGAGACGGCTCTCGGGACGCGGTTGGCGTCTCAGTCGAGTGCCGCCTGCCAGCGTTCGGCGTCGATCTCGATCAACGTCGGCGAGGTGCGCGAGACCTTGCTGAGCGCGAGGTCGAGCGCGGCGGGGGATTCGACCCGGTGCGAGACGAGGCCGAACCCGTCGGCCAGACACTGGAAGTCGGGCGGCGTGGGGTCGACGCCGACGCGGGCGACGCCATGCGCATCCATGTAGCGGCGGATTTCCTCGTAGCCGCTGTTGTTCCAGAGCACCACGACGACCGGCAGGCCTTCGTCGACGGCCGTGGCCAGCTCGCTCAGGGTGAACATCGCGCCGCCGTCGCCGACCAGAGCCACGACCGGCGTGCCGGGAGCGGCGAGCTGGGCGCCCAGCGCCGCCGGCAAGCCGTATCCCAGGGTTCCGTAACCGGTCGAGGCGTTGAAGTAACGCCGCGGCGCCGCGCGCTCGACGAGGTGATTGCCGGCATAGACCGGCGCCGTGGAGTCGCCGACGAGAATGGCCTCCGGCAGTGCCTTGTCGAGGGCCGTGTAAAGCGGCACGAAAGGCGCCATGTCCGGGCGTTGCGGCAGGGCCAGCGCCTCGTGCACGGCGCGCACGCGGGCCGCTCCCTGGCGCGCGAGCGGCGCGGGGAAATGCGCCGCCAGTGCCTCCAGCGCGGCCTGGGCGTCGCTGACCAGCCCCAGGGCCGTCGCCTGGTTGCGCACCAGTTGCTCGGCCTCCAGGTCGATGCGGATGAGGCGACCGGTCAAGGTGAAGCCGTCGTCGAATACCACGTCGTAATCGGTTTCGCCGAGCTCCGTGCCCACGGCGAGGATGACGTCGGCATCGCGTGCCAGGGCGCGTACCTCGGGCCAGGTGGCGTTGGCGCCGAGGTCGAGGGGATGCCCGCGCCCGAGCACGCCCTTGGCATTGATCGTGGTCACGGTCGGCGCGTCGAGATGCTCGACCAGGGTGCGTGCCGCTTTTGATGCCTCCGCGCAGCCCCCGCCCAGCAGCACCAGCGGCGCCTGCGCCTGGCGCAGCCATTCGGCCGCCAGGGCGATGCCTTCGGGATGCGTGCCGGCACGGTACAGTCGTGTCGGCGCGGCGGTGTCGGGGAGGTCGATGGGGGCCTCGAAGAGATCGATGGGGATCTCGATGTGCACCGGCCCGGGTCGTGCCGACTGGAACACCGCGAAGGCGCGGGCGAGCACCTCCGGCAAGGCGCTCGGGTCGAGCAGGGTGTGGCTGAAACGGCTGACGCCCGCCAGCACGCTCTGCTGGCTGGGCAGCTCGTGCAGGCGACCCTGGCCGCGTCCCAGGGTGTCGCGACGATTGACGCTGGAAATCACCAGCATGGGCACCGAGTCGGCGAGTGCCTGGCCCATGGCGGTGGCGATGTTGGTCATGCCCGGGCCGGTGATGATGAAACACACCCCGGGCTTGCCGCTGGCGCGGGCGTAGCCGTCCGCCATGAAGCCCGCGCCCTGCTCGTGGCGCGGGGTGACATGACGCAGGCCGCCTGTCTCCAGGCCGCGATAGAGCGGCACGGTATGCACGCCGGGGATCCCGAAGACGGTGTCCACGGCGTAGCGGTCACGCAGCAGCCGGACCAGGGCCTCGGCGCAGCTGACCTGGGGCGAAGACGAGGCGGATGTCTCGTGTGTCATGGAGCGCTCCTTACGCGACCAGCCAGTGGCCCATCACGACGATGATCGGCAGGGTGATGGCGGTGCGCAGCAAGAAGATGACCACCAGCTCCCAGAGCTTGAGCGGGATCTTGGACTTGAGCAGCAAGGCGCCGATTTCCGACATGTAGATCAACTGCGTCAGCGACAGGCAGGCGATCACGAAGCGGGTCAGTTCACTCTCGATGTCGCTGGCCAGCACGGCGGGCAGGAACATGTCGGCGAAGCCCACCAGGGTCGCCGGGGCGGCCGCGGCGGCCTCGGGGATTCGCATCCATTCGAGCACCGGCACCATGGGATAGGACAGCCAGGTGAACAGCGGCGTGAACTCGGCCAGGATCAGGGCCACGGTCCCGATGGCGATGACCAGGGGCAGCAGGCCGAAGAAAATGTCGGCCACGTTCAGCAGGGCGTGCCGCACCAGCTGGCGCGGGCCGGGGGCCTGGTCGGCCCGTGAGACGGCCATGCCCAGGCTGTAGCGGAACAGGCCCTGCGAGCCGCTGTGTTCCTCGACGAGGCGGCAGCCCACCGGCTCGTAGTAGGTGTTCGGCTTGCGCGACAGCGGCGGCAGGCGCGGCACGATCACGGCAGCCACCAGGCCCGCGACCACGACGGTGAGGTAGAACGGGATGAAGAGGTGGTTGATGCCGATGAAGCTGGTCACCAGCAGCGCGAAGGCAATCGAGACGATGGAGAAGTTCGTCGCGATGACCGAGGCTTCGCGGCGGTTGTAGAAGCCGCGTTCGTACTGCTGGGTGGTGATCAGTACCCCCACCGTGCCGGAGCCCATCCACGAGGCGGTGGCGTCGATGGCGCTGCGGCCGGGGAGCCCGAAGATCTTGCGAAACGGCACCCGTACCAGGCTGCCGATGAACTCCATGAAGCCGAAGTCGACCAGAAACGGCAGCAGGATGGCGGCGAAGAAGAAGAACGTCAGCAGCACCGGGGCCAGATCGTTGAGCATGACGCCGCCAGTGAAGGAGGCGGTCACGAACTCGGGGCCGACCTGAAAGTAGGTCATCAGCGCGAACAGTGCCCCCAGCGCGCGCATCACGGTCCATAACGGCGCCACGTCGAACAGTTCGTTGAGGGCGCCCTCGCGGGACCAGCCCGGCTTGGCGGCCTTGACGTAGAGCGTCAGCAGGACAGAGAGACAGAGCACCAGCGTGGCGATGGCGGGCAGGGCATCGCCGAGCCAGGCCTGGAGCCCGTCGGCGAGCATGCCCATGCCGATATTGATGGTATCGCCCGTCGAGAAAGGCACCAGGAACATGCCGACGCCGATCAGCGAGGGAATCAGGAATTTCAGCAGCCCGCGCGGGGTCAGCCGTGTGTTATCGGGGTCGCCGCCGCCAGTGGCGGTGGAATCGAGGGATGCAGACATAGGTGTCACCACTTGTTGTTGTATGGCCCCCGGTATTGGGGGCATGGGCTCAGCGGCGCTTGACGCCGGGCAGCACGCAGAGCATTTCGTAGAGCAGGGTGGCGCCCATCAGCGCGGTATTGCCGCTGGGGTCGTAGGGCGGCGCGACCTCGACCAGGTCGCCGCCGACCATGTTGAGGCCCTGGACGCCGCGCACGATCTCGAGCCCCTGCGGCATGGTCAGGCCGGCGGCCTCGACGGTGCCGGTGCCGGGCGCCACCGAAGGGTCGAGCCCGTCGATGTCGAAGGACACGTATACCGGGCCATCGCCCATCTGCTCGCGGACTTCGGCCATCAGAGGCTCCAGCGACTTGTGCCAGCATTGCTCGGCGGTCACGACGCGGAAGCCCTGCTCGCGGCACCAGTCGAAGTCGTCGGCGGCGTAGCCGGTGCCCCGCAGGCCGATCTGCACCACGCGCTGGCTGTCCAGCAGGCCTTCTTCCTGGGCGCGACGGAACGGGCAGCCGTGGGCGACTTCCTCGCCGAACATGTGCTCGTTGACGTCGGCATGGGCGTCGATGTGGATCAGGCCGACGGGGCCGTGCTTGCGGGCCATGGCGCGCAGGATCGGCCAGGTCAGGGTGTGGTCGCCGCCAAGGGTCAGGGGCACGGCGTCATGCGAGAGCAGCTCATGGTAGAAGTTCTCGATGATGCCGATGCTTTTCTTGAGGTCGAAGGTATTGATCGGCACATCGCCGATATCGGCGACCTGCAGGCTGTCGAATGGGGCTGCCCGGGTGGCCATGTTGTAGGGGCGCAGCATGCGTGATTCATCGCGAATCTGGCGCGGTCCGAGGCGGGTGCCGGGCCGGTTCGAGGTGCCGATGTCCATGGGGATGCCCACGAAGGCGGCGTCGAGTCCCTGGGCGCTTTCCTGCGTCGGCAGGCGCATCATGCTGGCGGGACCGCCGAAGCGTGGCATGTCGTTGCCACCTAGCGGTTGGTTGAAGCGCGGGGTGTCGTGCTCGCTCATGCATTTCTCCTGGCAGTCAGCGCGGTTTTTGTGTGGCACTTGCCTGTACTCCATCACGAAGTTGCACGAAACATGCCAAGTCTCGCCAACGGAAAATCAATGGGTTAGCACAAAAGGCGATGCAAAAATGTATTGTTATCGTGCCCTGGGTGATTCACTATTGAATTGCGATGCAATAGTGAATCGAGAGACGACATGCCCGACCACGATATCGAGGCCCAGACCCTGAAGGCGCTGGTGCATACCGGACACGACCATGTGTTCATCGTCGATGCCGGCGGCCAGGTGCTGGATGTCAGCCCCGGCAGCGCCGCGGTATACGGCATGAGCCGCGAGGCGCTGTGCGAGACCACGGTGTACGAGCTGGAAGCGCGTGGCGTGCTGTCGCCGTCGGTATCGCTGGAAGTGATACGCACGGGGCAGCCGGCTCAGGTCATGCAACGTACCGGGACGGGACGCCAGGTGATCGCCGAGGCGCACCCGGTCTATGCGGGGGGCCGGCTGGTGCGGGTCATCAGCCGCTCGATGGACATGACCGATCTGCGGTTGCTGCAGGACGAGTATGCGCTGCTCCAGCGGCGCTTCAACGAGCACCTCAAGCGCGGCGGCAGTCCCACGGCGGGAGAGGCGCTGGAGCTGGAGTCCCTCGAGGTGCGCAGTCAGGTCATGCACGAGGTGGCCCAGCTGCTCAAGCGCGTGGCGCCGACCGACGCCACGGTCTTGATGCTGGGCGAGTCGGGAGTCGGCAAGACGGCCTTCGCGCGTCAGTTGCACCGCTGGAGTCGCCGTTGCGAGGGCGCCTTCGTGGACGTCAACTGCGCGGCCATTCCCGAATCGCTGTTCGAATCCGAGATGTTCGGGTATCAGCCCGGGGCCTTCAGCGGCGCCGCACGCATGGGCAAGGCGGGGCTGCTCGAACAGGCCCACAAGGGCACGCTGTTTCTCGACGAGATCGGCGAGCTGCCCCTGGCCATGCAGAGCAAGCTGCTGAACGTCATCCAGGACGGCTATCTGACGCGACTGGGCGATACCCGTTCGCGGCGCGTCGACTTTCGCCTGGTGGTCGCCACCAATCAGGATCTCGCACGCTGCGTGGAGGAGGGGCGTTTCCGTCTCGATCTCTACTATCGCCTGAACGTGATCCCCGTGACCCTGCCGCCGCTGCGCGAGCGCCGCGAGGACATTCCCGGCCTGGCGGAGCGCCAGCTGGCCCGGCTCAATCAGCGCTACGGCATGGACAAGGTCCTGCACCCGCGGGTCTGGCCGGAACTGATGGGCGGCGATTGGCAGGGCAACGTGCGCGAGCTGGAGAATTGGCTCGAGCGCGCCTGGCTCTCGGCCGAGGGAGGCGTGATTGGCGCCCCGGTCGACGAGAGCCATGAAGGCGATACCGGCCTGTCGGCCCCCGCGAGCACGGCGACGGCTCATGGTGCGGGGAGTCCGCTGGTGGAAGGGCGCACCCTGCGCGAGGCGCTGGCGGCCGTCGAGGCCGAGATCCTCGCCGACCTGGCCGCACGCCTGCCGAGCACCTACTCGATCGCGGAGCGCCTGGGCATCAGCCAGCCCAGCGTGGTGCGCAAGCTGCGCCGGCATGGTCTGACCATCAAGCCATCACCCTAAAATGCTCTATGGCACCGCCTGTGGACGCAAAACCGGCATGCAGTAGAGCGCATGCCCCTCCCCCTATTACCTCGGCGTCTTGTGTTTTGGGACGCTCGCCTGATCGGCAATTCCTGTCCTTCTCCCGAAAGGGGCTTCGCAAGAGAGCGTGCCTTGACCTGCCAATTTATAATGATAAATTGACGATGATGCTTGATCCATGACCATAACAAGGACAATGCCATGAGTACTCATCAACAGGCGCCGGTACAGCGCAACAAGAAGTGGTACCGCACGGTTCCCGACCCCATGGTGCTGATCTTCATGATCCTGCTGGCCACCTATGCGCTCACCTTCGTGGTGCCCGCCGGCGAGTATCAGCGGGTCGAGGCGGATGGCCGCACCCGGGTCGTTCCTGGCTCCTTCGAATACCTCAGCGACGTGAGCCCCATCTCGCCCTTCGATATCTTCGTCGCCGTGCCACGCGGCCTCAACGAGGCGTCGCTTTATCTGTTCATCGTGTTCATCGCCGGCGGACTGTTCCACATCCTGCAGCGCACCGGAGCACTCGAGAACGCCATCGGGGTGGCGGTCAACCGGGTCGGGGTCGAGCGGCGCAATCTCATCATCACCGTGGGCACCTTCATCTACGGCTTCTTCGGCGTCGCCGTGGGCTTCGAGAACAACATCGCGCTGGTGCCGATCGCGGTGCTGATTGCCGGCGCGATCGGCTGTTCCAGCCTGGTCGGTACCACCATGGCCGTGGGCGGTATCGGGATCGGCTTCGCGCTCTCGCCGATCAACCCTTACACCGTCGGCGTGGCTCAGGGCATTGCCGACCTGCCAACATTCTCCGGTGCCTGGCTGCGGACTCTGATGGTGGTTTCGTCGCTGGCACTGCTGTCGCTCTATATCTGCAAGTGGGTGGTCAGGATGGACTTCGAGGAGCCCGACGACACCAGGATGATGAGCAAGGCGCTGCATGAGTATCGGCTTTCCCGGTGCGACAAGATGACCCTGGCGGTGTTCGTGCTGGGCCTGGCGGCGATGCTGGTGGGCGTGTTCACGCTGGGCTGGTACATCAACGAGATCGCCGGGATGTTCCTGCTGATCGCCATCGTGATCGGCATCGTCAACCGGCTCTCGGCCAACGAGATCGTCCGGCAGATGATGGAGGGTGCCTCCAGGGTCACGCCCGGGGCACTGGTGATCGGGCTGGCCGCGTCCATCCAGGTGCTGCTCGATCAGGCCCAGATCATCGACACCATCGTGCATGCGCTCAGCGGCCTCATCGAGGGGATCCCGAGTGCGCTGGCGGCGATCATGGCGAGCGTGGTGCAGGGCGCGATCAACCTCTTCGTGCCCTCGGGCTCGGGCCAGGCGCTGGTTACCATGCCGATCCTGATTCCGGTGGCCGACCTGATTGGCATGAGCCGTCAGTTGATGATCACCGCTTTCCAGGTCGGTGATGGCCTGACCAACCTGATCGTGCCTACCTCGGGCGGTACCCTGGCCATGCTGGCGTTGGGGCGGGTCTCCTACGAGAAGTGGCTGAAGGCCATCCTGCCCTTCATGGTTCTGGTCTACATGCTCGCCTGGGTCGGCCTGACGATTGGCCACTACGTCGGTTACTGAGCTCCGCCATGACCCTGTCACTGATCCACGTGCAGCCGGTTTCCGGCACGGTTGCTGCGCTGACCGCCACCGCTGGCGTGGCGGTGGGCGGTTACGTCCATCATGCCTGGCGCGGCCTGGGCGCCTGCGCCACCCAGGGGTTGGCCACCAATCCCTGGTATCCGGAGGGTGTTCGTCGCGCGCTGACCCAGGGATATACGGCACAGCGAGCCCTGCAACAGGCAACGGGCCAGGATGACGGCGCGTCGCGTCGCCAATGTCTGGTGATGGACGCCAGCGGCCGGGCCGCGGTGCATAGCGGCGAGGCCAACCTGCCGGTGGTTGCCGCCGAACTGCGCCCGACGGTGGCCGCGGCCGGCAATATGCTGGCCAATGGCCAGGTCGTCGCGACGCTGCTGCAACGCTTTCTGACCCTGACCTGCGACAACCCCCACGAAGCCTGGGCGTCCCGCGCTGCGCCGCGCTACCGCGACGATTACGAATCGCGGCTTCTCGAGACCCTGATCGAGGCCCTGGACGCCGCGCTCGACGCCGGCGGCGACCGGCGCGGGACGCGCTCGGCCGCCCTGCGGATCGAGTCCTTCAACGTCGCGCCCATCGACCTGCGCGTGGACTGGGACGAACGTCCCGTCGAGGCGCTTCGCTCACTCGCGGGACGCGTGCGCGCACCGGACTTCGCCGAATTCCTCGCCTCGCTGCCCCGCCAATGATGCCAGGAGGCACCATGAACGATTCCAAGCACCCGGTAAGCCTGGGTCAGCAACTGATGGCGCGTCTGGATGAAGCCGCGCGATATTCACAGCCCGGCGCAGGTGTCACGCGACTGTTCTGCTCCGAGGAGCATCGCCGGGTACTGACGTTGATCGGCGACTGGATGCGCGAGGCCGGCCTGACTCCGGAGCTCGATGCCTCGGGCAACCTGGTGGGCCGCAACGCCCGGGCGCTGGCCGGCGAAAGAACGCTGATTCTCGGCTCCCACCAGGACACCGTGATCGAAGGTGGCAAATATGACGGCATGTTGGGCGTGGCGCTGCCGCTGCAGGCCCTGCAGGCGCTGAAGGAGGAGGGCATCGAACTTCCCTACGGAATCGAGGTAGTGGCCTTCGGCGACGAGGAAGGCACCCGCTTCCAGTCGACCCTGATCGGCAGTCGCGCCCTGGCCGGTACTTTTCAAGTGGAAACCCTGGATGCCAAGGATGTCGATGGCGTGAGCCTTGGCGAGGCATTACGCGACTTCGGCGGTGACCCCGGCGCCATTCCCGCCCTGGCACGCGCGCCCGAGCAGGTGCTGGGCTTCTGCGAGGTACATATCGAGCAGGGGCCCGTGCTCGAGCAGCGGGACCACGCCGTGGGCGTGGTAACGGCGCTGACTGGTATCGAGCGCCATCGGATCACGCTCACAGGCAAGGCAGGGCATGCCGGTACCACTCCGATGCCGGGGCGTCACGATGCCCTGGTCGGTGCCGCGGAAATGGTGGTGGAAGCCGACCGAGTGCTCAATGCCACCCAGGAACTGGTCGGCGTGATCGGCAAGCTGGACGTGCGACCCAATGCCGTGAATGTGATTCCTGCCGAAGCGACCTTCACCCTGGAGCTTCGCTCGCCCGATCCTCGGGTGCGGCGAGTCGGGCGCGAGCAACTGCTTGGCACCTTTGCCGATATCGCCGAGGTACGCGGACTTTCGCTCGACATGCAGCCGACCTACAGTGCCGAGGCAGTGAACTGCGCCGACTGGATGGTGGAGGCGCTCGAGGGAGCCTGTGAAGAATGTGGACAGCCCGCTGAGCGATTGTTCAGCGGTGCCGGCCACGATGGGCTTGCGATGCACGACGTGACCGACATCGGCATGCTGTTCGTGCGTTGTCGCGGTGGCTTGAGCCACCATCCTGACGAAGCCATCACTACCGAGGATGCCGAGGCGGCCACGCGGGTAATGATGGCTTTCCTGTGCGGGCTTCCGGCGCGGATTTGATGCGCCTCACGTCTCGGGCAGGAAGTCGCGGCGAACCTGAGCCTCCTGAGTGTCCATCACCGCCTGGGCCGACAGCATGTGCTCGTGCATGATCCGTCTGGCCCGCTCGGCGTCTCCGGCCTCGATGGCATCGAGCAATTCGGCATGGAAGCGGCATCCGGTCTGGCCGAGATCATGCGTGGCGGGCTCATAGAGCCGCCGGTAGATAGTCAGATCCGACAGTACTTGAATGGTAAAGCGGATGATGAAGCAGAGTAGAGGGTTGTCGCCTGACAGCTCGGCAAGCATCAGGTGGAAGTTCAGCGAATCGAGATGCTGTTGACGCTCCTCCTCAGCATCGCGGGCGGTATTGGCATAACTTTCCAGACTGGCGCGAAGCCTTGCCATGTCCGCGGGATCGACCTGGCCGGCCAGTGACGCCGCCAGTTCCGGCTCCAGTGCCTGGCGAATCTGGTAGATATCGCGTATCGAGATGTCCTGAAAGAACAGGTAATGACTCAGCAACGAGATCGCCCTGGATTCGCTCATGGCACGTACGAAGGCGCCGCCGCCGGGGCCGGTACGCGTCTCCACCAGCCCTTGGGCCTCCAGCACTCGGGTGCTCTCCCGTACGGTACCTTTCGACACCTCCAGCCGCTCCATCAGTTCCGCCTCGCCGGGCAGCCGATCACCAGGTTTGAGCTGCCTTTCGACGATCCAGCGTTTGATGGTTTCTGCCACCTGGTAGGGGCGTCGTTTGTGGGAGCTGCCAGTCATGAGAGCATGCCGCCTGATGAAGATGGAAAAACCTGAGAATAACAGAGCCGTACGGGGCACCGGCATGGTCAGAAGGTCGCGTCGCGCGGCCTGATCAACGCAAGACGCCTCCCCGGGGGGAGGCGTCCTCTGCCTCGATGCGGCGACGCGCTATCGCCACCGCGGTTCTAGGGCAGTTCCTCTTCCTCGCCATCTTCCTTCTGGGTCGGAATCAGGTCCTTGCGTTCCAGATTGACCACAAGCAGCAAGGCGGCGGAGACATAGACCGACGAGAAGGTCCCCGCCACGATGCCCAGGATCAAGGCGATCGAGAAATTGTGAATCATGTCACCGCCGAGGAAGAACAGGGCCAGCAAGACCAGCAAGGTCGTCCCCGAAGTGGACATGGTGCGCGCCAGCGTCTGGTTGATCGCATCGTTGAAGATCTGGGGCATGTCATCGGTCTGCGACCGCCGGATATTCTCGCGGATACGGTCGTAGACGATGATGGTGTCGTTGAGCGAGTAACCGATCACCGCCAGCACCGCGGCAAGTACCGTGAGGTCGAAGTCGAGCCCCAGCAGCGCGAAGATCCCCAGCACGATCACCACATCATGGCCCAGCGCGATCAGAGCGCCGAAGGCGAACTTGTACTGGAAGCGGAAGGCGACGTATACCATCACCACCGCGAGCGCCAGCAGCATGCCCAGCCCGCTCTGATCGCGGAGCTGATCGCCGACCTGGGCGCCGACGAACTCGGCGCGGACCAGCTGCACCGAGTTGGTGTCGGTGTTCAGGATGTCGACGACCTGCTGGCCGACCTCGTTGTCGAAGGTCTGCTGGAGACGCACCAGAATGTCGTTGGTGGCGCCGAAGGTCTGGACCTGAACATCCTCGAACCCGGCGCTTTCCAACTGGCCACGCAATTCGTCCAGCTCCGGTGCCTGCTGATAGCGGACTTCCACCAGGGTGCCCCCGGTGAAATCCAGGCCCAGGTTGAGCCCCTTGAACGCCAGCGCGCCGACGGCAATCACCGTGATCAGCACGGAGGCAATGAAGGCTATGCGGCGTTTGCCCATGAAATCTAACTGTCGCATCGCTCGCTCTCCTCAGATCCAGATTTTCTTCAGCGGGCGCCCGCCGATGGTGAGGTTGATCATGGCGCGCGACACCATGATGGCGGTGAACATCGACGTCAGGATGCCCAGCGACAGCGTTACGGCGAAGCCCTTGACCGGGCCGGTGCCGATCGAGAACAGGATGACCGCGACCAGCAAGGTGGTGATGTTCGCGTCGACGATCGAGGTGAAGGCACGCTCGAAGCCGGTATGAATGGCCTGTTGCACCGGCATCTTGGCGCGTAGCTCCTCGCGTATTCGCTCGAATATCAGGACGTTGGCATCCACCGCCATGCCCAGGGTCAGGACGATGCCGGCGATGCCGGGCAGGGTCAGCGTGGCGCCGAGCATCGACATGGCGGCGACCAGCAGTACCAGGTTCAGGCCCAGCGAGACGTTGGCGACCACGCCGAAGGCCTTGTAGCGCGCCAGCATGAACAGCACCACGAGCAGCAGGCCGACTTCCACCGACATGATGCCCTGGGCGATGTTCTGCGCCCCCAGGCTCGGGCCGATGGTGCGCTCTTGGGCGAAGTAGATCGGTGCCGCGAGAGACCCGGAGCGCAGCAGCAGGGCCAGGTCACCGGCCTCGCTGGCGGATTCGAGTCCGGTGATGCGGAAACGATTGCCCAGCGTGCTCTGGATGGTGGCCAGGCTGATGATGCCGCGCTCGGTATAGGCCTCGCGCTTTTCGACTTCCTCGCCGTCTTCCATGACCGTGCGGGTGCGGGTCTTGTGCTCGATGAAGACGACCGCCATGTTGCGCCCGATATTGGCGCGCGTGGCACGACTCATCATCGAGCCGCCGGTACCGTCGAGGTTGATGTTGACCTGCGGACGGTTGTTTTCGTCGAAGCTCCGGCTGGCGCTGGACACATGGTCGCCCGTCACGATGATGTCACGCATCAGGTCCGCGCTGCGGCCCTCATCATTGCGGAAGGGGAGCGTTTCGATCTCGCGCTCCGGCGTGTCCGGCCGTGCCTCCAGGCGGAATTCCAGATTGGCGGTGGCGCCGACGATGCGCTTGGCGGCGGCGGTGTCCTGCACGCCGGGCAGCTCGACGACGATGCGGCTGGGGCCCTGGCGCTGCACCAGAGGCTCCGAGACGCCGAGTTCGTTGACACGGTTGCGGATCGTGGTCAGGTTCTGGTTGACGGCATAATCCTGCAGGTCCTGCACGGCCTGATCGGTGAACGTCATCGTCAGGCTGGCGCCACGTTCGGTATCGGGCGTGCTGTATTCGAAATCCGGGAACTGGTCGGTGATCAAGCCACGCGCCGCGTCGCGGTCGTCGGCGTTGGCGAACTGGAAGGTGATCGCGCGTCCGTCGATGCTGGTATCGCGATACCGGATGCGCTCGTCGCGAAGCAGGTCGCGCACGGCGCTGGCATTGGCTTCGAGGCGCTGCTCGACGGCCGCATCCATGTCCACCTCGAGCAGGAAGTGCACCCCGCCCTGCAGGTCGAGCCCCAGTTTCATGGGCGTGGCGGAAAGCGCCTGGAGCCAGCCGGGGGTGGCGTCGGCCAGGTTGAGTGCCACGGTGTAGGCGTCGCCCAGGCGTTCGTCGATGATCTCGCGGGCGGCGACCTGCTGGCCGGCCCGTTCGAGACGAATCAGGGCGCTGTTGCCATCCAGCTCGCTTTGCTTGATGGCGATGTCCTTGTCCTCGAGTGCTTGAGTCAGGCGGTCGAGACGCTCTTGGTCGAGCGCGGCGCCGCTGGCGGTGCTGCTGATCTGAACGGCGGGGTCGGCGGGGTAAAGATTGGGTAACGCGTAGATGAGGCCGACGAGGAGTACGACGAGTATCAGCAGATACTTCCACAGGGGATAACGGTTGAGCATGGAAGCCCTGTCCTTGTTGCTGACGCAGAAGACAACCACCGACCCGGGGCCGGTGGCGATGAGGAGGAGCGCTCACGCCCCTCCTGATAGGGGATCAGATGGACTTCAGGGTGCCCTTGGGCAGCACCGCGGCAACGGAGCTCTTCTGAACGTTCACCTCGGTACCCTCGGCGATTTCCATGCTGATGAAGTCATCGCCGACATTGGTGATGCGTCCCATCAGGCCGCCCCCGATGACGATCTCGTCACCCTTGGCAAGGTTGCCGATCAGCTGTTTGTGCTGCTTGGCACGCTTGGCCTGCGGACGCCAGAGCAGGAAGTAGAAGATCAGCACGAAGCCGACCAGCATGACGATCTGGGCAATGCCGCCGCCCGCCGGGGAGGCGTCCTGCGCATGAGCTGCGGGAATGAAAAACTCCAGCATGGATTGTTATCTCCGGATAGTGGTGGGGTGAAAAGTGAGTGCGCGAGACAAGGCCTCGACGGTGTCCATTCACGCTGCCAGCGGCGGCACCGGCATGCCTCGCCGTGCGTAGAAGTCCTCGACAAAGGCAGTCAATGTACCCGCTTCAATGGCAGTGCGCAAACCAGCCATCACGCGCTGGTAATAGCGCAGATTGTGGATGGTATTGAGCATCGCGCCGAGCATTTCCCCGCAGCGGTCCAGGTGGTGAAGATAGCCGCGCGAGAAGTGTTGGCAGGTATGACAATCGCAATCCGCCTCGAGTGCCTGTGTCGAGTGACGGTGCTGGGCATTGCGGATCTTGACGGTGCCCTCGGCGGTGAACAGATGCCCGTTGCGCGCGTTGCGCGTGGGCATCACGCAGTCGAACATGTCCACCCCGCGCCGTACGCCCTCGACCAGGTCCTCGGGCTTGCCGACGCCCATCAGGTAACGGGGCTTGTCGTCGGGCATCCAGCCCGGCAAATAGTCGAGTACCTTGAGCATCTCTTCCTTGGGTTCGCCCACGGACAAACCGCCGATGGCGAGCCCGTCGAAGCCGATGTCCAAAAGCCCCTTCAGGGAGCGCTCGCGAAGCTCGGGGTACATGCCGCCCTGGATGATGCCGAACAGCGCCGAGGGCGAGTCGCCGTGCGCGATGCGCGAGCGCTCGGCCCAGCGCAGCGACATCTCCATGGAGCGCTTGGCCTCTGCCTCGGTGGCCGGGTAGGGCGTGCATTCGTCGAAGATCATCACGATGTCCGAGCCCAGCGAACGCTGTACGGCCATCGATTCCTCGGGGCCCATGAAGACCTTGGCGCCATCCACGGGGGAGCGGAAGTGCACGCCTTCCTCGGTGATCTTGCGCATGTCGCCCAGCGAAAAGACCTGGAAGCCGCCCGAGTCGGTGAGGATCGGCTTGTCCCACTGGGCGAAGTCATGCAGATCGCCGTGCGTCTCGATGACCTCGGTGCCGGGGCGCAGCCATAGATGAAAGGTATTGCCGAGAATGATCTCGGCACCGATGTCCTTCACCGACTGGGGCGTCATGCCCTTGACCGTGCCGTAGGTGCCCACCGGCATGAAGGCGGGCGTTTCCACCGTGCCGCGCGGAAAGGAGAGACGACCGCGCCGCGCCTGTCCATCCTGGGCCAGGCGCTCGAAACGCATGAAACATTCGTTACGCATGAGAGTTCTCGGGAAAGGGATGTGAGGACGCCGACCGATTCAGGAACATGGCATCGCCGTAACTGAAGAAGGCATACCGCTCGGCGACGGCGGCGCGATAGGCGCGCATCACCTGAGAGTAGCCCGCGAATGCCGAGACCAGCATCAATAGCGTCGACTCGGGAAGGTGGAAATTGGTGATCAGGGCATCGACGCACCGCCATTGATAGCCGGGATAGATGAAGATGTCGGTGTCGCCCCGAAAGGGCGCGATGCGGCCATCTTCCTGCCCCTGGCTGGCGGTTTCCAGGCAGCGCACGCTGGTCGTGCCCACGGCGATCACGCGTCCGCCGCGCGCCCGGGTGACCTCGACCTGCCGACATAGCGTCTCGTCGACTTCCAGCCATTCGCTGTGCATGTGGTGCTCGCGAATGTCGTCCACGCGGACCGGCTGGAAGGTGCCGGCGCCGACGTGCAGGGTCACATAGCCCATGTCCACGCCGCGCTCGCGCAACGCCTCCAGCAGCGGCGTATCGAAATGCAAGCCGGCGGTGGGCGCGGCGACCGCGCCTTCGCGCCGTGCGTAGACCGTCTGGTAGCGCTCGCGATCGTCGAGTTCGTCCTCGCGGTCGATATAAGGCGGCAGCGGCATGTGGCCGTGGTTCTCTAGCAACTCGATCATCGGCGTCTCGCCCAGGAAACGCAGCTCGAACAAGGCGTCGTGGCGCGCTTCGACGACCGCGTGCACGTCACCCTCGAAGATCAGCTCGGTCCCGGGCCTGGGGGCCTTGCTGGCACGCAGGTGCGCGAGGCCGCGATGCGCGTCCAGCGGCCGCTCCAGCAGCATCTCGACGCGCCCGCCGCTGGCCTTGTGGCCGAACATCCGGGCGGGGATGACACGGGTGTCGTTGAACACGAGAAGATCGCCGGGCGCGAGATGCGTCAGCAGATCGGTGAAGCGGCGGTGGGCGATATCGCCGGTAGCATCGTCCAGGCACAGCAGCCGGCAATCGCTGCGGGTCTCGGACGGATAACGGGCGATCAACTCATCGGGGAGATCGAAATGGAAATCGGCGCGCTGCATGGGAGCTGAAGGGAACGACCTGGCATCGGAAAACGGACATCGGAAATGAGCCACGCTCGGCGTGCGCTCGACGAAGGCGGCCTATGATAGTCGAGACGCGCCACGAAGTCAGGCCCGGTGATTGACGTCGCCCGCCTGCTCCGTATAATACGTCCCCGCTGCCCGGGTGGCGAAATTGGTAGACGCAGGGGATTCAAAATCCCCCGGTGGGGACACCGTGTCGGTTCGAGTCCGACCCCGGGCACCAAGGAAATCAAGCACTTAGCATTTCCCTCCTTCGCTTGGTTTCACCTGCTTTTCCTCAAGTGTCCACATTTTGTCCGCATCGATGATGGTCGGGCCATATTTCTTGCCTCTTTGTCCTTGATACCCGCACCCGCTGCGCGTTGGAGCACCGTTCTCCATGGTCGGCGATGGCGTTGCTGTGCGCTCAAATATCAGAATATCTTTTATTAAGCAATAATGTAGAGACGACAATGATCCTCTATCCTGAGAGTGAGTCACGTGGAGGGCGGCCACCACATCGCTGGGGCGTGGCCGCGTGGTATCCCGCCTTCATGAGTGAGGTGAGGGATCACGATCATTCAAGGAGAAACGACTTGGCTACTTCGACATCTTCCCGCGGTGCTGGCGGCCTGTTCGCCAAGCTCGTGGGTATCATCGTTGCGCTCGTCGGCCTCGCGCTGGGCGGCGGCGGGCTTTATCTGGCGGTACTGGGGGGCTCCTGGTACTACCTGATCGCGGGGGCGCTGATGCTCGTCTCCGGCATTCAATTGCTGCGTGGCCGTATGTCCGGCGCCTGGCTCTATGGCCTCGCGTTCGTGGGGACGTTCATCTGGGCGGCCTGGGAGTCCGGGCTCAATTACTGGCGCTGGATTCCGCGTCTCGACGTGGCGTTGATCCTGGCGATTCTGGTGGCCTTGATCATGCCGACGCTCAAGGGCGGGCCGTCGCGCAAGACGGGCCTGTCCGTGGCGGGGGTATTGTGTCTGGGGTTGATCGTCGCGGGCGCCTTGGCGTTCGTGCCGCGTGGCTATCAGCAGTTCGCGGAGGTACCCGCGGTCGCCGATGGCTCGTTGGCGACCGATGTCGGCGATGCCCAGCCGGCGGATACGCCGGATGCCGGGGACTGGGTGGCCTACGGGCGCGACAGCGCGGCGACGCGCTATTCGCCTCTCGACCAGGTCACGCCGGAGAACGTCGGCGATCTCGAGGTAGCATGGCAGTATCGCACCGGTGACTTGCTCGATCATCGCTGGGGGGCCGAGACCACGCCGCTCAAGGTCGGTGACGACGTGTTCCTGTGCACCTCACGCAATATCCTGATCTCGCTCGATGCTGCCAGCGGCGAGGAAAACTGGCGCTACGATCCGCAAGTCTCCGAGGATGCCATTCCCTACACGGCGGCCTGCCGTGGCGTCACCTACTACGAAGTACCGGACGAGCGCCTCGACGAGCTGGCGGATACGAACGGCGACACGCAGCATTGCCGTGCCCGCATCATTTCCGGGACGCTCGACGGCCGCATGCTGGAAGTCGATGCCGCCACCGGCAAGCCGTGCACCGGCTTCGGCGACGATGGACAGGTCGACATCAAAGAGAACATGGGCGAGACGCCGGACGGCTACGTCTCCATCAACTCCGCGCCGGTGGTGGTGCGCGATGTCGTCGTCACTGGTCACCAGGTGCTCGATGGGCAGCGGCGTTACCCGCCCTCCGGCGTGATCAAAGGGTTCGATGCGGTGACCGGGGAACTCGAATGGGCCTGGGACGCGGCACGTCCCGATCGGAGTGAACCGCTCAGCGGTGACGAGACCTACACGCGTGGCTCGCCCAACATGTGGACCACCGCCGCCGGTGACAGCAAGCTCGGTCTGGTCTATCTGCCGATGGCCAACAGCGCTGCCGATTACTGGAGCAGCTCGCGTACGCCGGAAGAAAATGAGTGGGCCAGTTCGATGGTGGCGCTCAATGTCGAGACAGGGCTGCCCGAGTGGCACTTCCAGACCGCCCACAAGGACGTCTGGGATTACGACCCCGGTTCGCAGCCGACGCTGATCGACTTTCCCACCGACGAGGGTGAGGTACCGGCGCTGGTCATGCCCACCAAACAGGGCGAGATCTACGTCTTCAATCGCGAGACTGGCGAACTGCTGGGCGGTGGCGCCGAAGAGCGTCCGGTGCCCCAGGGTGGTGCCGAGCCGGAGGAACGCAGCAAGACCCAGCCCTTCTCGAACTATGCCACGCTGCGTCAGCCCGACATCGACGAGAAGGACATGTGGGGCATGTCGCCGTTCGATCAACTCTTCTGCCGCATTCAGTACCAGCAGGCCAGCTGGAAGGGCATGTACACGCCGCCCACCGCCGACCAGCCGTGGATTCAGTACACCGGTTATAACGGGGGCTCCGACTGGGGCAGTGTCGCCATCGATCCGCGCCGCGGCGTGATGATCGCCAACTACAACGACATGCCCAACTACAACGAACTCGTGCCCCGCGCGGTGGCCGATGCCAAGGGCTGGAAGCCCCGCGAGGAACTGGAAAGCGATAGTGGCGGTGCCGAAGGTGCCGGCGATCCGCAGGCCAATACGCCCTATGCGATCAACGTCAACGCCGGCTGGCGGGTGCCCTATACGGGCTTGCTGTGCAAGCAGCCTCCCTATGGCCACATTCGTGCCATCGAACTGGCCAGTGGCGATACGTTGTGGGATCGCCCGCTGGGCACCGCGCGCGCCAATGGCCCCTGGGGAATCCGCTCGGGGCTGCCCATCGACATCGGCACGCCCAACAACGGCGGCTCCGTGGTCACGGCGGGTGGCCTGATCTTCATCGCCGCGGCGACAGACGACCTGATCCGTGCGATCGACATCGAGAGTGGCGAAACCGTGTGGCAGGCGCCGCTGCCCGCCGGCGGTCAGGCCAATCCGATGGTCTACGAGGCGAATGGACGCCAGTATCTGGTGATCGTCGCCACCGGGCACCACTTCATGCAGACGCCCAGTGGCGACTACGTGATCGCCTACGCCTTGCCCGACGACGCCTGATCGCGTTTTCGGCAACTCGAGATGAACGCCCCGGCCCCATGGCCGGGGCGTTTTGTCTTACGGCGTGGTGAACCCCGCGACGGCGGGCATGGCCTCGAACGCCGGACGCGCGTAATAGAAACCTTGATGCTGCACGATGCCGGCTTCTTCATGCAGCCACTTGGCTTCCTCACGGCATTCGATGCCTTCGGCCACGAGGTCAATCTCCAGTTGCGTGGCAATATCGGCGACCGCCTTGAGCAATATCTGGCGGCGTGTGTCCTGATGACAGCCCATGACCAGTGCGCGGTCGATCTTGAGCTTGTCGGGGCGCAGGTCGGCGAGCAGGTCGAGGTTGGCGTGTCCCTTGCCGAAATCGTCCAGAGCGGTGGTGAATCCCATCTGCCGGTAGGTGTCGATGATGCTGCGCAGGTGCCCGCGATCGCTCACGTTCTCGACTTCGGTAATTTCGAAGACCAGGCGTTCGGTGGGCCACCCCACGCGTCGGGAGACGTCCAGCGTGGCCTGGATGCAGGCTTCGGGGGCGTAGACGGCATTGGGCAGGAAGTTGATCGACAAATCGCTTTTCATGTCCAGCCCGCTGGCCAGCTCGATGGCCTTGACGCGACAGGCCTGATCGAAGCGGTAGAGCAGGCTGTCGGATACCTGGGAGAGCACCCGGTAGGCAGATTCGTCACCGGGGCCACGGACCAGGGCCTCGTGGGTGATGACCTGTTGCCTGGCGACATCGACGATGGGCTGAAAGGCCATGCTGAAAGCGAAGGGCAAGGGGTGGTCGCAACGCTTGCAGTGATGGTCGGTGCGCGCGCAATGGGTCATGCCTACCTCCATGTTCTCGTGTTTCGACCCCTGCACGATGCCTGGCGCGCCATGGGTGTCGGGCGTGTCGGGCGTCGTTTAAGATAGGGTGTCTTCTATCCGTATTGTATGATGTTGAGGCGCCTGCGATGCGTCGTCGAGCGCACGGCGTTGTACCCAAGAGCACGATCTTCCTGGACAAGGAGTTCCGATGAAATCTGCCAGTCTTACCCTGCTTGCGCTTGCCACCTTGATGACAGGGTGCGCCATGCAAGGCGGCGATGCCGACCGCGCCGAGCAACACACTCAGATTTACCAGTGCGAAGGCGATACGTCACTATCGGTGACCTATTTTCAGTATGCCGGCGACACCGACCGCGCCATGCTCAGTTACGCCAACGATTCTATCCCCATGCACCGCATCGGCGCATCGCAGTATGCCAGCGATGACGAACGACTGGCCTATACCTGGCAGCTCGATGACGATACGGGCACATTGTACCGCGACGATGACGGTGAACGTCGCGTCGTCGAACAAGCCTGTCAGGGGCGTGCGCAGAACGCGGACCGTTGATCTCGTGATGCCGACCCAGCACGACCTGCGGCTGTCGTCACGATGGTTCCCGGGCGGGATGGCCGCCCGTCGGGCGCTAACGGGGGCGCCATGCCGCTGACGCTATGGCTATCGCTGGCGGCCGTGTGCGCCATGGGCGCGATGTCGCCCGGGCCGAGCCTGGCGATGGTGCTGCGGCACACGCTGGGTGGCGGGCGTGTGCCGGGCGTCGTCGCGGCGCTCTCGCATGCGCTGGGCGTGGGATTCTACGCGGCGTTGACCGTCTGGGGGCTGGGCGCGGTCATTGCACACCAGCCGCTGGTGTTCACGGCGATTACCTGGGGCGGCGCGGCGTACCTCGCCTGGCTGGGTGTGAAGGCGCTGCGCGCCGGGCGCGGTGGCGCACTGAACGCGGGTGCCGTGGCCAGCCCTCCGCTGCATGCCGCGCGAGACGGTGTCCTGGTGGCACTGGCCAACCCCAAGCTGATTCTCTTTTTCGTGGCGTTGTTGAGCCAGTTCGTGAGCGCCGACATGGCGGCAAGCGCCAAGGTCGCCATCGTGGCGACCGCGACGCTGATCGACGGCGGCTGGTACGTGCTGGTGGCGCTGGCGCTCTCGCATTCTGCGGTGTTGCCCTGGCTGCAAGCACGCGCCCACTGGATCAATCGCATCACGGGCGTCTTGCTGCTGGGCCTGGCGCTGCGCATCGTCATGGGTTGATGCGGGCGAGAATGGCCGCCAGCGGTGCTTGCGCCGGCAGGACGCCGAACAAGGGCGTGGCCTCGTCGCCGAGACGCGCCGTACAGAATGTCTCGCCGACGGCGTTGGGGGCGTGACGCAACAGCAAGGCCGCTTGCAGGCACTGCGCCAGACGCTGGGTCAGCCAGCGTGCCTGTGCCTCGAGCGTTTCCGGCGTGGCGTCGAGACGTCGCTCGAGCATGCCCAGCGCGCGGTCGAAGTCATGGTGAGCGCCGCGCGCCAGCGCCAGCTCCTGGCGCAGGGCGACGATGCATTCCGGATGTCGTCCCAGAACGCGCATGACATCGAGGCACATGACATTGCCCGACCCTTCCCAGATGGAATTCACCGGCGCTTCACGGTACAGCCGTGCGAGCGGCGCCTCCTCGACGTAACCGATGCCCCCGAGACACTCCATGGCCTCGGCCATGAACGCGGGCCCGCGCTTGTTGTGCCAGAACTTGGCGAGTGCCGGAAGCAGCCGCGCCAGGGCGCGTTCGTGGTCGTCGTGGGCGGCGCCGTCGAAGGCGCGGGCGGTGCGCAGGCACAAGGCCAGGCTCGCTTCGGTTTCAAGCGCCAGGTCGGCGATCACGCGCTGCATCAGCGGCTGGTCGGCGAGGCGCTTGCCGAAGGCCTCGCGACCTTGGGCATGGTGCCAGGCCTCGCGCAGGGCCTGACGCATCATGCCGGCGGGTGCGGTCGCGGCATCGAGCCGGGTCTGCTGCACCATGTCGAGGATCGTGGCGATGCCGCGCCCCGGCGCACCGATGGGCTGGGCCCAGGCATCGGCATACTCGATTTCCGCCGAGGCGTTGGCACGATTGCCGCACTTGTCCTTGAGACGTTGCAGGAGGATGCCGTTGCGCTCGCCGTCGGGGCGAAAGCGCGGCACCAGAAAGCAGCCGATGCCGGCCTCGTCCCGGGCCAGCGTGAGAAAGGCGTCGGACATCGGGGCGCTGCAGAACCACTTGTGGCCGGTCAACTGAACGCTGCCGTCGGCGTTCGGGGTAGCGCGCGTCGTGTTGCTGCGGACGTCGCTGCCGCCTTGCTTTTCGGTCATCGCCATGCCGAAGGTCGCGGCACGCTTGTCGCTGGCGGGCAGGGCGCGCGGGTCGTAGTCGTGCGCCAGCAGGCGCGGCCCCCATGTCGCGAGCACGGCCGAATCCTGGCGCAGCACCGGGTAGGCGGCGTGGGTCATGGTGATCGGGCAGCAGAAGCCGGGTTCGACCTGGGTCAGCAGATAGAGCGCGGCGATGTGTGCCTGATGGCCGCCGGCGCCTTCATGTTCCCAGGCCACGCCGTGCCAGCCGCCATCGCATGCCAGGTGCATCAGGTGATGGTAGGCCGGTGTGTAGTGCACTTCGTCGAGACGGCGGCCATGACGATCGAACGTGCGCAGTTCCGGTGGGTGGCGGTTGGCCTCGTCGGCGAGCGCTTGCCAGCTCTCCCTGCCGGCGTCGCGGGCGAGCGGGGCGAGACGCTCGGCGACCCAGGCCGGTGCCTCGCGCGCCAGGCCCTCGGCGAGCGGGAGATCCTCGCGCAACAGATCGCGATCGCCGCTGACGGGCGGTTGATTGCTGACGTCGTGGGTGGCGAGGTGCGTACAAGGTGCGTGATCCGGCATGAGGGCGACTCCAGTGGCCAGTGGGCGCAAACCCCTATGTCTGGAGCATGGTCACCCGGTGCCGAACGGTCAATACGCCCCTTCCGGCGTGACGTGACGCAGCGCGTGACCTCAGGCCCGCGGTATCGGCCCGACATTTCCATTAGCGAATTCGGCATGACGGCATGCTCGGGCTCTGGCATGCTGAAGCGTGACCGCACCCCGACACCACCCGAATGCCACAGGACACGCCATGGCCCCGTCGCCGACCTCCGCAGCCTCGCCGGCGTTGCCGGAACCGTCGATCAAGGACGAGCGCATCCAGCTCGTCGATGCGCACAACCGGCCTTGTGGCAGTGCCTCGCGCAAGCTCATGCGGCGTTTTCATTTCTGGCACCGTGCCACCTACGTTTTCGTGCGCAACGGCCGGGGAGAATTGTGCGTGCAGCGCCGCACGCTGACCAAGGAGGTCTTTCCCGGCTATCACGACCTGGCCACGGGCGGCGTGGTGGGGGCGGGGGAGGCCGAGCACGTCGCCGCGCGCCGCGAGCTGGCCGAAGAGCTGGGCATCGAAGGCGTGCGACTGACGCCGTGTTTCACCTTTCGCTATGCCGACGGCGGCAACTTCATCCATGGCAGTGTCTTCGTGGCCGATTACGATGGGCCCCTGGTGCTGCAGCCCGACGAAGTGGCCGATGCCAGCTGGCTCACGGTCTCGGCGGCGCTGGCCCTGCAAGATGCCACGCCGGATAGCCGGGTCGCGCTCGAGCGCATGCTGGCACAAGGCTGGCTGGCCACGCACGAGGATTGAAGCCCCGCGCCGAGCGGACGACAATGACGAGGTACCCACCATGAACGCGATGCGCGACCGCCATGACGCTGTATAGCCAGGATTGTTACACCAATCGGATGGAGCCCTTCAATCTGCGTGCGCTGCGCGGCCAGGTACTGCTGATCGTCAATGTCGCCAGCCGTTGCGGCTATACGCCCCAGCTCGAGGAACTCGAATGGCTGTATCGCCGCTACCGCGACCAGGGATTCACGGTGCTGGCGTTTCCCTGCAACCAGTTCGGGCGTCAGACTCCGGAGTCGGCGGAAGGCTTCGGTGCCTTCTGTGCGCGAGAGTATCGGGTCAGTTTTCCGATCATGGAGAAGGTGCGCGTCAACGGCCGCGAGGCGCACCCCTTGTTCACCCTGCTGCGTCGCCAGGCGCCGGGCGTGCTGGGCAGCACGCCGATCAAATGGAACTTCACCAAGTTCCTGGTGGGACGCGACGGCCACGTGATCCGGCGTTTCTCGCCGCGCGTTTCGCCACGTCGCCTGACGGCCGACATCGAACGCGCGCTGGATATTCCCTTCTCGGCCTGAGGCCTCACGACGAGGCAGCGTGGAGCCGCTCGATCAGAACATTGAAGCGATGCCGGCTCATCATCGTGGTCAGTCCCGAAAACAGCAGCCAGAACCCCTTTCGCCAGCCATGCAGGCGTCGCGTGTGGCGCGCCAGGTCGAGCAGCAGGCGGTCCTCGTCGAAGTGGCGCCACTCGCCGGCGACCGACATCTGGCGACGCGCCATGACCGGCGCCATTTCCAGGCGGTAGATCATTTCCAGTTCCTGGGACGTGTAGCCTTGTGCCTCGACCACCTGGAGCATGCGTGCGTATTCATGCTCGCGTGGTTCCCGCTCCAGCCAGATCGGCGACAGCGCCAGCCACAGGGCGCCGCGGCGTTCCAGCAAGCGTTCTAGATCGTTGGGATCTTGCATGTCTCGGACCTTCGCTGTGAGAGGGCATCTTCGATCACTCAGGGATGGCGAGCAAGGGGCGGGTGCGGACATCGGCGCCATCTCCCGCTAGAATGCCCCCCAATATCGAAACCGTTGGTTCGCCTGGCGGTTTCCCGAGCGGCGGCACCGGCCGCGATCAACGCATGACGTCAGCAAAGAGGTCCCCTGTGATCATCAAACCCAAGGTTCGTGGTTTCATCTGCACCACCACTCATCCACTGGGCTGCGAGCGCAACGTCGCCGAGCAGATCGCCACCACGCGTGCCAACATCCCGGAAAGCGAGCGCGACAAGGGTCCCAAGAACGTGCTCGTGATCGGCGCGTCCAGCGGTTACGGACTGGCGGCACGTGTCACGGCGGCCTTCGGTTACGGCGCCTCGACGCTCGGCGTGTTCTTCGAAAAGCCGGGCACCGAGAAGAAGCCCGGCACGGCCGGATGGTACAACGCGGCGGCGTTCGACAAGTTCGCCAAGGCGGAAGGCCTCTACAGCAAGGCGATCAACGGCGATGCCTTTTCCCACGAGGCCCGCGAAAAGGCCATCGAGCTGATCAAGCAGGACATGGGGCAGATCGATCTGGTGGTGTATTCGCTGGCATCGCCGGTGCGCAAGTTGCCGGATAGCGGCGAGCTCAAGCGCTCCGCCCTCAAGCCGATCGGCGAGACCTACACCGCCACGGCCATCGACACCAACAAGGACGCCATCGTCGAGGCCTCGGTGGAGCCTGCCACCGAGGAAGAGATCGCCGATACCGTCACCGTCATGGGCGGTGAGGACTGGGAGCTGTGGGTCGACGCGCTGGACAAGGCGGGCGTGCTGGCACCGGGCGCACGCAGCGTGGCATTCAGTTACATCGGCACCGAGATCACCTGGCCGATCTACTGGCATGGCGCGCTGGGCAAGGCCAAGGAAGATCTCGATCGCGCCGCCGGCGAACTCGACGCTCGCCTGGGACAGCATGGCGGAGGCGCCAATGTCGCGGTGCTCAAGTCGGTGGTCACCCAGGCCAGCGCGGCGATTCCTGTCATGCCGCTTTATATCTCGATGGTCTACAAGGTCATGAAGGAACAAGGCCTGCATGAGGGCACCATCGATCAGCTCAACCGTCTCTACCGCGAGCGCCTCTATTCGACGCAAGGCCGGAACGGCGAGCTTGCCACCGATGAGGCCGGCCGCTTGCGCCTCGACGACTGGGAGCTGCGCGATGACGTCCAGCAGGCCTGCCAGGACCTGTGGCCGCAGGTGACCACCGAGAACCTCTTCACGCTCACCGACTACGCCGGCTACAAGCGCGAGTTCCTCAAGCTGTTCGGCTTCGAGCGTGACGATGTCGATTACGAAGCGGACGTCGACCCGGTCGCGGAGTTCGACGTCGTGCAACTGTGACCCGCGTGGTCGGCGTCGGTCGGCACCGGTGGCGCGTGACGGCGTTGCTGGTGCTGCTGACGATGCTCGCGGGATGCCAGGTATCGCCGTATTACGCGTCCATGGAGCGTCTCGGCGTCTCGCGTGGCGAGGTGCTGGCCGAGCGTGTCGATGCGGCGCGCGACGCCCAGCGCCGCTCGCAGAAGGCTCTCTCCAGTGCCTTGTCGCGCCTCGAGCTGGCGTTGTCGGCATCGCCGAGCACGTTCTCCCGCGAGCGGGAGGCCTTGACCCAGGCGCTCGAGACGAGTCGCGACGCGCAGCGTGAACTGGCGTGGCGGCTCGAGGAGGCGGATGAGGCCGCCGAGGCGGTGTTCTCCCAGTGGCGGGAGGAACTCGACGCATACCGCGATGACCGCTATCGCGAACTCAGCGAGCAGCAACTGGCCCGGTCCCGAGCGCGTTATGCCGAGCTTCGCGATGCACTGGGGGCCTCGCGCGACCAGATGCAGCCGTTGACGGCCACGCTCGACGATGCCGCCTTGCTGCTCAAGCACGAGGAGAACGCCCGTGACATGGCGGCACTGGGCGACCGCGTGTCGCTCATGGGTGACGAGATGGCCACGCTGACGACCCGCGCCGAGCGTATCGATCGGGAGACGGACGCCCTGGTGGAGGCCCTGCACGATGTTCGCCAGTGACGGCGTTCAAGACGCCCCGCGTCAGGTCGGGTTTCTCCTGCTGCCGGGGTTTTCGTTGCTGGCGCAGGCGTGTGCCATCGAGCCGTTGCACGTGGCCAATCTGCTGGCCGGGCGGCGGCTGTACATGCCGCGTACCTTCGGTCTCGACGGCCGTGCGGTGAAGAGTGCGGCGGAATTGTCACTGACGCCGGAGAGCGTGGCGGGCAGCGATGTCAGGCCGCTCGACATGCTGGTGATATGCGGCACGAGCCCGGGGCCCGCGAGCGAACTGACCGGTCTTCATGCCTGGCTGCAGCGCCTCGCCGCCCGTGGTGTCATGCTCGGCGGCGTGGCCGGCGGCACGCAGGTCCTGGCGCAGGCGGGGGTGCTGGAGGGGTATCGTGTCACCTTGCACGTTGCCAGCACCGATGCCTTCAGCCGCGACTTTCCCGGCGTGCGTGTCTCGCATCAGCTGTTCGAGATCGACCGCGACCGGCTGACCTGCGGTGGCGGCACGGCGGCGATGGACATGATGATGACGCTGATCGCCCAGCAGCACGGCAATCGGCTGGCCGAGCGCGTCTCCGAGCACTTCGTGTGCGAGCGCATCCGCATGGCCGACGAGCCGCAGCAGGTACCGTTGCGCGCGCGGCTTGCCCACGCGCCGCAAAGCCTGATCGACGGCGTGGCGCTGATGGAGGCCAACATCGAGGAGCCCTTGACGACGCACGAGCTGGCCGAGCACCTGGGCATCTCG
Organism: Chromohalobacter sp.; assembly: GCF_039830575.1. Lineage (NCBI taxonomy): Bacteria > Pseudomonadati > Pseudomonadota > Gammaproteobacteria > Oceanospirillales > Halomonadaceae > Chromohalobacter > Chromohalobacter sp. The sequence continues at coordinate 241,998 of NZ_JBDOOX010000007.1, forward strand.
CGGCGTCAGCTGGAGCGCCTGTTCAAGAAATACCTGCAGGCGGTGCCGAGCCGCTATTACCTGGAGCTGCGCCTGCAGCAGGCGCGCCGATTGCTGCGTGACAGCGATCAGGCCGTCGGCGATATCGCGCTGGCGACAGGGTTTTCCTCGGGCGCGCATTTCTCCACGGCGTATCGCAACCACTTCGGCATCAGCCCCCGCGACGAACGCATTCCCCGCCACTGATTCCCTTGCCGCCGCGTGGCGGGGCACCGTTCTCTTCTTGCCGGCGCTAGAAATTGCGCAGCGTCTGTCGATATCCCAGATACGCCTGTCGACGTTCGCCGAGCCGGCTGGCCATGGCGAAGTCGCCGCGGTCGCGGGCGGTCTGCTCGGCGATGTCGATCTGCTTGATGGCGCGGTCGATATGGCCGGTGAGCTGCAAATGCTCGGCACGCGCGAGCATGCCCCACAGGTCGCGGCCGCTGCGTCCGGCGGCTTCGGCGAGCAGGGCGAAGACGTGCGGGTCCTCGGGGTACTGATCGCTCATGTCGCGCAGGACATTGAAGGCCTGGTCCGGCGCCTGCTGCAGCAGGACCTCGGCCTCGATGCGCTGTGCCGGGTAGTAGTCCGGCTGCAGGCGGAGAATGCGCCGGGCGCGACGCAGGGCGTCGTCGCGCTGTCCGGCGTCGAGGGCGACCTCGGCGGCGCTGGCGGGCAGCATGGAAAGGTCCGGCTGGGCCTCGCTCAGGGCGTCGAGGGTGGCGAGGGCCTTGGCGGTATTGCCGCGCTGGGCGTCGATCAAGGCCTGCAGGTAGCGGACCGCCGCCTCGGGCGGGTCGTCCTGGCGCAGCCGGGTCATGGCCTGTTCGGGGTCGCTGCGATGGAGCGAGAGCAGCGCGCGGCCGCGAACCATCGCGAACACCTTGCTGGTATGCGGTGCGGGCGATGGCAGCTGGTTGGCGCGCGTCTGGGTGTCGCTGATGCGCGATTCGGTCACCGGGTGGGTGAGCAGGAACTCCGGCGGGTTGCCGCCCTGCAGGCTGGCCAGGTGCTGCATGGCGCGGAACATTTCCGGCATGGCCTGCGGGTCGAAGCCGGCATCGGCCATGGCGTCCAGGCCGATGCGGTCGGCCTCCTGCTCGAAGCGGCGCGAGTAGGCGAGCTGGTCCTGGATGAAGGCCGCCTGGGACCCGACCATGGTGGCCAGGCCGGCGTCGCCCGCGCCGCCGGCGGCCAGCACCATGCCGGCCAGCATCGCCGCCATGGTGGGCAACTGGGTTTCTTCCACGCGCTGCATGCGCCGTGCATAGTGGTGCTGCGAGAGATGGCCGAGTTCGTGGGCGATGACCGAAGCGAGAGTGTCTTCGCTGTCGGCGAAGGTGAACAGGCCGCTGTTGACCCCCATCACGCCGCCCGGCACGGCGAAGGCGTTGAGGAGACGACTGTCGACCAGGGTGACGATGACAGGGTCGTGAACGTCGGTGTAGGGCAGCAGGCGGGCGACCAGGCCATGAATGTAGTCACGGGCGATGGGGTCTTCCCACTCGTCGGTCTGGGCACGAAACTGGCGCAGCCAGGCGCGACCGAGGCGATACTCCTCGCCGCTGGAAACGCTCGCGCTGGCCCCGCCGAGCTCGGGCAGCCCGTAATCGTCCTGCGCCATGGCAACGGGGGTGGCCACGCACGCGGCCAGGGCGAGACAAAGAACGGGAAGCAGATTCCAGCGGCGTGGCATGGGCATCCTCGTGGTGACGTGACGAAGCGGGAAGGCCGACGCCGTGACGCGCGCCGTGCTACCGTGGTTTCGACATTGAACTGTCTGGCAAAGTGCCTTTAAATCGTTGCGTTTTCAACTACCGAACTGCTGGGGGCACAGATGGCGTTGCAACCCGATCGCGTGCTCGATGCACGTGGCCTGCATTGTCCGTTGCCGTTGCTCAAGGCCAAGCAGGCCTTGTCGACGCTCGACGACGGGGCGTTGCTCGAGGTCCAGGCGACCGACGCGGGCTCGTGGCAGGATTTCGAGACCTTCGCCGCGCAGGGCACGCACCGGCTCGAGGCACGCGAGGAAAAAGACGGCGTGTATCATTATTGGCTGCGCAAGGGTCAACAGGGAAGCACTGCATGACGATGAAGAGCCTCTTCAAGGGGTGGATGGAGCGCTATTTCTCCGATGAGGAAGCCGTGGTGCTGCTCATCGTGCTGGTGCTGGGCTTCGCGGCCGTCATTTGTCTCGGCCAGATGCTGGCGCCGTTCTTCACGGCGCTGGTGCTGGCCTTCCTTCTGGAAGGCGTCGTCGCCTGGTTCGAGCGTCGGGGACTGCCGCGTCTGGCGTCGGTGCTGCTGGTGTTCTTGTTTTTCATCAGTGCCTTGCTGGCTCTGGCATTGGTTATCATGCCGCTGGTCTGGAACCAACTGGTCGAACTGGTACAGGAAGCGCCGCGCATGTTCGCGAGCGGCCAGGCGTGGCTGGATGGCCTGCAGTCACGCTACCCGACCCTGATCACGCCGGCGCAGATCGAGGACTGGATCGCCACGGCGGGGCGCGAGGCGACCCAGCTCGGCCAGCGGGCCTTGACGCTGTCGCTGGCGTCGCTGGGCAACCTGCTGGGCCTGCTCATCTACCTGGTGCTGGTGCCGATCCTGGTGTTCTTCCTGCTCAAGGACCGCGAACGCCTGACGCAATTCCTGCTGTCGCTGCTGCCCAGAAAACGTGTCCTGATGACCCGCATCTGGCACGAAATGGACGACCAGATCGCCAATTACATTCGCGGCAAGGCGATCGAGATTCTCATCGTCGGCGTGGCCGCGTTCGCGACGTTCTGGGCGTTCGGCCTGCCCTATACCGCCTTGCTGGCCTTGATCGTGGGGCTTTCGGTGCTGGTGCCGTATATCGGCGCGGCGGTGGCGACGCTGCCGGTGGCGGCCGTGGCCGGCTTTCACTTCGGGATCAGCGAGCAGTTCGCGTATGTCCTGATCGCGTATGCGGTGCTGCAGGCGCTCGATGGCAACGTGCTGGTGCCGATCCTGTTTTCCGAGGCGGTCAACCTGCACCCGGTGTCGATCATTCTGGCGGTGCTGTTCTTCGGCGGGATATGGGGCTTCTGGGGCGTGTTCTTCGCGATTCCGCTGGCGACCTTGCTCAAGGCGCTGGTGCAGGCCTGGCCGCGCGGCGTGCGCGACCCAGGCCTGCGACCTCCCACGGGAGAGGCGTGACCTCAGGAGGCGGCGTTGAGTTCGCGGGCGGCCTCGAGCACTTCCTCGACATGGCCCTTGACCTTCACCTTGCGCCATTCACGCGCCAGGTTGCCGTCACGGTCGATCAAGAAAGTACTGCGCTCGATGCCTAGATGCTCCTTGCCGTACAACTTCTTGAGCTTGATGACGTCGAACAGCTGGCACAGGGCTTCGTCCTTGTCGGAAATCAGCTCGAAGTTGAAGCCCTGCTTGGCCTTGAAGTTCTCGTGGGCGCGCAGGCCGTCCCGCGAGACGCCCAGGATGACGGTGTTGGCGTCGTCGAAGTCGGCCTTGCGATCGCGGAAGTCGCCGCCTTCGGTGGTGCAGCCCGGCGTACTGTCCTTGGGATAGAAATAGATCACGAGCTGTCGGCCGCGATAGTCGGAAAGCGATACCTGCTGATCGCCGGTGGCCGCGGCCGTGAACTCGGGAACGGGGTGGCCGATAGTGACGCTCATGGGAGTCTCCTGGGTCATGAAATGAAGGGCATGAAATGACAGGGTGTCGCCACCCTGGGTCGGTCGCAAGATTACATGGCAGCCGGACGCGACTGTCAAAGCGCGTGTCTTCTGTACAGGATGAAGCTGGCTGAGTACCATTTAATTCCTATCGACATCATGACAGGACAGGCCGGTTCGGCGCTTGGCAAGGCCGGTTGGCGATATCCCGTTCTTATCGCCCGCGCATGCCGGTGGCACGCTGGCCCGATTCACAGGAGAGCACCGCAGGATGATCACAGGCAGCATCGTCGCCTTGGCGACACCGATGAAGGCCAGTGGCGAGATCGACTGGGAGGCGCTGCGCCGCCTGGTGGGCTTCCATCTCGACAACGGCACCGATGCCATCGTCGCGGCGGGAACCACCGGCGAGCCGACCACCATGTCCTTCGCCGAACACTTCGACGTCATCCGCTGCGTCGTCGAGGAAGTCGCCGGGCGCATCCCGGTGATTGCCGGCACCGGCGCCAACGCGACCTCGGAGGCCGTCGAGCTGGCGCGCTATGCACGCGAGGTGGGCGCGGACCTGTGTCTTTCCGTCGCCCCGTACTACAACAAGCCCACGCAGGAAGGGCTCTACCAGCATTTCAAGGCCGTTGCCGAGGGCGGCGGATTGCCCGTCATCCTGTACAACGTGCCGGGTCGCACGTGCTCGGATATCTACAACGAGACCGTGTTCCGGCTCGCCGAGCTCGAAAACATCGTGGGGCTCAAGGATGCCACCGGCAACCTGGAGCGTGCCGAGGAACTGGTTGATCGTCTGAAAGGCACCGACTTCGCCCTGTATTCCGGTGACGACCCCACGGCGTGCGATTTCATGCTGATGGGCGGGCATGGTGACATTTCGGTATGTGCCAACGTCGCGCCGCGTGCCATGCACGAGCTGTGCGAGGCCGCCGTGGCCGGGGACGACGAGCGCGCGCATCAGATCAACACCCGCCTGATGCCGTTGCATACCGCGCTTGGCGTCGAGGCCAACCCGATCCCCGTGAAGTGGGCGCTGCATCGCATGGGGCTGGCCGAGCAGGGCATTCGTCTGCCGATGACATGGCTTTCCGACAAGTATCACTCCACGGTGAGCGAAGCCCTGCAGCTCGCCGGCGTGACCGAAGGCTGACCAATCGTCGAGAGGCGTCGAGGAGTGTGGGCGCCGACGGCGCCCGCGGCATGCCTCGGCGTCGACCAACGCATCAAGAAGGTGAATGCATGAACCCCGTCCTGAAATGGATGCCGCTGATCATCGGCGCCACGCTGGTCGTCAGCGGCTGCAGTCGTTCCGGTTATTACTACGATCGCAACGACGAATACATCAATGCCGAGATGGTCGAGCCGTTGACGTTGCCCGATTCCCGCAATGCCGCCAAGTACCAGAATGCCATGCCGGTGCCCGATGCCAGCAGCGACTTCGTGGCAGCGGATGGCGACTTCGAGGCGCCGCGTCCGCGCCCCCTGGCGTCCAGCCGGGACGGCGAGACCTCCTTCGTCGAGTCGCGCGAGGCCGGCCAGGAGCGCTGGCTGGTGGTCAACGCGTCGCCCGGCGGCGTCTGGCCGCTGCTGCAAGGGTTCGCGAGCGCGCAGGGGTTGCAGGTCGAAAGTGCCGATGTCGACCGTGGGCGTCTCGAAACCGATCAGGGCACGTTGAGCGTCCGTCAGGGGCTGCGCGCTGGCGCCAGCGAAGTGCGTTGCGAGGGAAGCGCGAACGAAGTCCAGTGCCTGGATGCGTTGCAGCGTTATCTGTCCGCCAATGCCGGCAGTCAGGCCGGGGTGTCGCTGGCGGCGCAGCCGCTCGCCAGTGACGAGCGCGTGCGTCTGTCGAACCATGACGGCGAATGGCAGCTCGACCTGTCGCTGAACCTCGAGCGGGCCTGGTCGGAGTTGCGTTATCAGCTGGAAAACGACTTCGAGACCGAACGTGGCACTCTGATCGACCAGAACCGCAGTGCCGGCCAGTTCGTGATCGAATACGCCTCGCGTGACGACGATGGCGGCTGGTTCGACTGGTTCGGCGGCGACGATGCGGCCAAGCGCTATCGTCTCGACGTCAGTGCCGCGGCGGAGAACACGACGCAGGTGCGTGTCAGCGGCGGGAATGGCGGCGACGTTCCTTCGAGCGAGGCTCGAGAGCTGCTCGACGCCGTCGCGGCGACCTTGCGCTAAGAGGCCGCCGGGGATGGCAGAGGGACACGCGGCCACACCGGCGCTTCGTTTCGCCTCGCTGGGCAGTGGCAGCAAGGGCAACGCCACCCTGGTCAGCGACGGCGAGACGCACGTCCTGGTCGATTGCGGCTTCGGCCTGCGCGAGACCGAGCGACGTCTCGCTCAGTTCGGGCTGCATCCGCGTCAGCTCGATGCCATCCTGCTGACTCACGAGCATGGCGATCACATTCGCGGGGTGGGGCCGTTGGCGCGGCGTTATGCGATGCCGGTCTACCTGACCGCGGGCACCTGGCTCTCGGGCCGTTTGGGCGAGGTGCCGCGTCACGAATGGGTCGTGCCCCAGTCCCGTTTCGCGATCAAGGGCCTGGACATCGACCCGGTCACCGTGCCGCACGATGCCCGGGAGCCGGTCCAATTTCGCTTTCGCGCCCACGACCGCCATCTGGGAGTGCTCACCGACCTCGGCCATCCGAGCGAGCATGTGGTCGAGGCCTTCCAGGGATGCGATGCCCTGATTCTGGAATGCAACCATGATCGCCGGATGCTGGACGTCGGACCCTATCCGCCCCGGCTCAAGCGGCGCGTCGGCGGTCACTGGGGCCATCTGGCCAATGTGCAGGCCGCCGAGCTGCTGGCGCGCCTGGGGCTGGACCGCCTGCAACGCATCGTCTGCTCGCACATCTCGGAGGAGAACAACCGTCCCGAGTTGGCGCTGGAGGCCTTGACCCCCTTGCTGTCCGGCGATGAGTCGCGGCTGCTGGTCTCGGCGCAGGCGCATGGGTTCGCATGGCAGACCATCGCGTGAGGCCGTGGGCACAAGGGGCCGAGCCGACGGCGCCAGTGCCTGTCGACGGCGACAATGTTTCGAATACGACGCGGGTTCGTGCGAGCCGCGCGCAGACAAGCCAGCCGGCCCGTCGAGGGCCAATGGGGAGACCTCATGGAAAAACGTGACGAGCTGTACGCGGGCAAAGCCAAGTCCGTCTACCGCACCGACGACCCGCAGCGCCTGATCCTGCACTTTCGCGACGATACCAGTGCCTTCGACGGCAAGAAGAAGGAGTCGCTGGCACGCAAGGGCATGGTCAACAACAAGTTCAACGCCTTCATCATGGAGAAGCTTCAGGCGGCGGGCATTCCGACGCATTTCGAGAAGCTGATCGCCGATGACGAGTGCGTGGTCAAGAATCTCGAGATGATTCCGGTCGAATGCGTGGTGCGCAACGTGGCCGCCGGCGGCCTGGTGCGTCGCCTGGGCGTCGAGGAAGGGCAGACGCTGACGCCGCCCACGTTCGAGCTGTTCCTCAAGGACGATGCCCATGGCGACCCGATGATCAACGAGTCGCTGGCCGAGACCTTCGGCTGGGCGACGCCCGAGCAGCTGGCGACCATGAAGGCGCTGACCTTCAAGGTCAACGACGTCCTCAAGCAGCTGTTCCTGGATGGCGGCATGCTGCTGGTCGACTACAAGCTCGAATTCGGTCTGTTCGACGGCGAGGTGATGCTGGGCGATGAGTTCTCGCCGGATGGCTGTCGTCTGTGGGACGCCAATACGCGCGAGAAGATGGACAAGGACCGGTTCCGTCAGGGACTCGGGGGCGTCATCGAAGCCTATGAAGAAGTCGGGCGGCGGATCGGCATCACCTTCTGAACGTCGTGTATCGTCGACCCATGCTTGCGGGGCGCCTTCGGGCGCCCCGCTGTCGTTCAGGCGGCAGGCGCTGCGGGGACGATGGCCACCACGTGCAGGGCCTCGATGTCGTCGGCGAGGCTCGCATGGAAGCGGACGTCGACATCGCGCAGGCGCACGCCGTAGCGGCGGGCGTCGGCCTCGGCCGCTTTCCTGTGGTAGGCGGGACGCGGGTCCTGGGCCAGCACCTGGCGGATCAGGTCGCGCAGCGAGTCGCCATCCTCGCGCGCGAGCAGGGTCGCCTCGGCGGCGGCGGAAAACGTCACCGGCAATGACGCGGGCGGCGCCGGTGCGAAGCCGCTGCGGGCCTCGGGACGCGATTCGGCCCAGGCCAGATAGGGCTTGATGTCGAGCACCGGGGTGCCGTCGACGAGGTCGTGGCCGCGCAGGTGCAATGTCACGCCTCGGCGAGTATCGACCTCGACCAGCTCGACCAGCGACAGGCCCAGGCGATTGGGTCGGTGCGTGCTGCGTGTCGCGAAGACGCCTTGCTTGGCATTGCCGCCGAGACGCGGCGGGCGTACCAGGGGCGTCCAGCGGGCGGGACTGTGATGAAAGATGAAGGTCAGCCAGAGATGGCTGAAGGCCTCCAGGCCGCGCACGGCGAGTGGGTCGTCGAACGGCGGCAACAAGCGCAGCGTGGCGCGGGCGGCGCTGGCCAGCCCTGGCTGGCGCGGGATACCGAACTTGTCCGGATAGTCGCTGGCGATGCGCCCGATGGGCGTGAGCGTGACGGCCGCCGGTTCGGCAGGGGGAAGGTCGCGATCGGTCATCGCGGCATTATGCCCAATACCGGCGCGTTCGGCGAGGCGTTCGAGAGGGCGTTCGGGAGAGGTTGACGGGGGCGCTGGCGTGGCGGACGTGGCTTGTGTAGGCTGCGCGTGACGGCCCTTTTCGTGACGGGAACCGTCATGCGTCGTGACCGCGAACCGCCGTCATGCGATTTCGACAAGACGAGAGACTCCGGTGATCGAACGAATCGTCTACCGTGCCGCCAAGCCCCGCGATGCCGCCGATCAGGCGGAAGTGTTCCACCATGCGGTGATGCAGGGCGCCGCCGGGTATTACACCCTGGCGCAGCGCGATGCCTGGGCCATGGCCCTGCCACGTGACGCCGAGGCCTGGGCGGCGCGCCAGGTGCTGTACCCGACGCTGGTGGCGATCTGCGATGGGCGCTGTGTCGGCTTCTGCGAGCTCGACCCCGAAGCCGGACGTATCGAGACACTCTATGTGTGGCCCTCGCTGGCGCGTCGAGGCGTGGGCAAAAGTCTGCTCGAGTATGCCGAGGGCGAGATGCGCCAGCGCGGTGTGACCTGCCTGCGCATCGAGGCCAGTCTGGTGCTGGCGGATGCCCTGGTACGCCGTGACTGGCGTCACGATGGAGAGGACTGGGTCGAGCGTGCCGGCGAGCGGATTCCCCGCGTTCGGCTCAGCAAGGCGCTCCAGGCCCTATAGGCAACGTCGACGTGTCATGCCTTGCGGGCCAGCAGGGCGCGGAACAGTGTCCCCATCATCACCGGCGTGTCGTGCTCCACGACGAAACCGGCGCCTTCCAGCAATGGCCGCGCCTGACGCGTGATGTCGGTGGCCAGAAACGAGGTCACCACGTTCACCAGACGGCGCACCACCCCGGCCGGGCGAGCATCGCTCTGGAACTTGTCCATCACGCAGAGCTGACCGTCCTCCACCAGCACCCGGTGCGCTTCGCGCAGTCCAGCCTGCGGGTCGGGCATGACCGCGACGATCAGGTGCATGACCACCACATCGAAATGCGCGTCGGGGTAGTCGAGCCGGGCGGCATCCATGGTCGAGGCGATGACGTCCAGGCCGTAACGATCGGCCCTTGCCTCGAGGCGCGCGAGCATCAGCGGCGAGATGTCGATGGCATGTATTTCGACATCGCGCGGCAGACAAGGCAGATCGAGCCCCGTGCCGGCGCCGATCAGCAGCACGCGCTGGCCCTGGCGCCAGTGCACTGCATCCAGCGCCAGGCGACGCGCGCGCCGGAACGCCCGTGCGACCACCAGATCGTAGACCGGTGCGTAAAGCGAATATCGCAGGCGATTCCAGGCGGTCGTGTTGAACATGACGCGGCGCTCCGGCAAGGGGATAACGCCGTCTTAGCACGTTGCCGGCGGGGCGTCCATGCGGGAATGGGCTTGCGAGACAATCCGTGCGCAACCTGGAGTCTGGGGCAGGCATGGCCCGGCACATCGGGCCATGCGCGCACGATCACGCCATGCTGTCGACGATGCCGCCTTCCACGCGCAGCGGCGCGCCGGTGGTGGCGCTGGCCTGCGGCGATGCGGCATAGACGCACATGTTGGCGACTTCCTCGGGCGTGGCAAGCCGTCCGATGATCGAGCTGGGGCGGTTTTCCTTGACGAAGCGTTCCTCCATGGCCTCCTGGGACACGCCTTCCTGCTCGGCCATCTTGGCGATCATGTCGACCACGCCTTCGGAGCGTGTCGGCCCCGGCAGCACCGCGTTGACGGTCACGCCGGTGCCCGCCATCACCTTGGCCAGGCCGCGCGAGATCGACTGCACGGCGGACTTGGTCATGCCGTAATGCACCATTTCGGCGGGGATGTTGAGGGCCGATTCGCTGGACAGGAACTGAATGCGTCCCCAGCCGCGTGCCTTCATGCCCTGCGCATAGTGACGCGACAGGCGTACCCCGCTCATCACGTTGACCTGGAAGAATTGTTCCCAGGTGGCGTCATCGGTCTCGAAGAAATCCTGCGGACCGAAGATTCCCACGTTATTGATCAGGATGTCGGTGTCCGGGCGAGCGGATATCAGCGCCTGACAGCCTTCAGTGGTGCCTAGGTCGGCGGCGACACCGGAAACCCTGGCGCCGGAGACCGCGGCTTTCAGGTCGCTCAGCGCTTTGTCGACGCGTGCCTGGGTACGTCCGGTCAGGGTGACCTCGGCGCCGGCATTGGCCAGTCCCTGGGCGATGGCGAAACCGATACCGGCGGTGGAGCCGGTGACGATGGCGGATTTGCCGCTGAGATCGATCTGCATGTCGAGCCTCCTTGTCTTGCGTGAGCGTCGTCTAACGCGAGTGTCGCGCCCGCTGCGGCGCGATCGTGAGTCCGCAAATCAGTTGGTCGGGGCGAGCAGGGCAAAACTCAACCGCTTTTCGTAAATCGTCGTCACATCGCTGAAAGACCCGGCGGCCTCCCCGCTCGTATACTCAATGCCAACCTACCGTATTCGTTGACCCACTCAGGAGGATCCCACGATGTCCCAGTCACCGACCCGCGACGATTTCGAACGCTACATGGTGCCCAATTACGCTCCGCAGCGGACGATTCCGGTGCGTGGCGAAGGTAGCCGTCTGTGGGATCAGGATGGGCGCGAATACATCGATTTCGCCGGGGGCATCGCGGTCAACGCGCTGGGGCATTGTCATCCCGCGCTGGTCTCGGCGCTCAAGGGGCAGGCCGACAAGCTCTGGCACCTTTCCAACGTCTATACCAACGAGCCGGCCCTGGCCCTGGCCAAGTCGCTGGTCGAGCGGACCTTCGCCGACAAGGCCTATTTCTGCTCCTCCGGCGGCGAAGCCAACGAAGCGGCCTTCAAGCTGGCCCGGCGCTGGGCCCACGATACGTACGGCGCCCACAAGGACAAGATCATTTCCTTCCGTCAGTCGTTCCACGGACGGACGTTGTTCACGGTCAGTGTCGGCGGTCAGCCCAAGTATTCCGAAGGCTTCGGGCCGATCCCCGGCCGCATCGAGCATGCGGTTTACAACGATCTGGACAGCGTGCGCGAGCTGATCGACGACGCCACCTGCGCGGTGGTCGTCGAGCCGATGCAGGGCGAGGGCGGCGTGGTGCCTGCCGAGGCGGATTTCCTGCATGGACTGCGCGCCCTGTGCGACGAGCATCAGGCATTGCTGGTCTTCGACGAAGTGCAATCCGGCGTGGGCCGTAGCGGCTATCTCTACGCGTACATGCATTACGGCGTGACGCCGGACATTCTGACCACCGCCAAGGCCCTGGGCGGCGGGTTCCCCGTCGGCGCCATGCTGACCACCGACCGCGTCGCGCCGTCGCTGGCGGTGGGCACTCACGGCTCCACCTACGGTGGCAATCCGCTGGCCTGCGCGGTGGCGCTGGCGGCGGTGGAGACCATCGACACGCCCGAGGTGCTGTCGGGCGTCATGCGCCGGCATGCTCTGTTCAAGGAGCATCTCGAGGCGATCAATCGTCGCCATGGCGTCTTCAAGGAAGTGCGCGGTCTGGGGCTGCTGCTCGGGGCCGAGATGGCACCGGCCTACGAGGGACGAGCCAAGGAAATCCTGCCGCTGGCCATGGAGGAAGGACTGATGGCGCTGGTCGCCGGTCCCAACGTGCTGCGCATGGCGCCGTCGCTGGTGATTTCCGACACCGAGGTCAACGAGGGGATGGCGCGCCTCGAACGTGCCATCGGCCGCTTCGTGCAGGGCGCATGAGCGCGCAACCAAGAGGCACTGACATGCTTGTCGTCCGTCCCGTTCAACCGCGCGACCTGCCGGCGCTGGAGCGCCTGGCGGGGAGCGCCACGCCGCGTCTGACCAATCTGCCGGCGCATCGCGACCGTCTCGAGGAGCGCATCGCGCGCTCGACGCGTGCCATGGCACGCGAGGTCGATTTTCCCGGCGATGAGGCCTACACCTTCGTGCTCGAGGATCTCGACCTCGACGAGGTGGTGGGGACCGCCAGCATTCGCGCCCAGGCCGGTGCGCAGGATGCGTATTACACCTACCGCCAGGAAACCCTGATCCACGCCTCGCAGCAGCTCAACGTGCGCCGCGAGGTGCAGACGCTGTCGCTTTCGCACGAGACGTCCGAGACCACGCTGCTGTGCGCCTTGTCGCTGGACGCCCGCTACAAGGGCACCAGCGCCGAGAGCCTGCTGCGGCGTGCGCGCCTGATGTTCATCGCCCAATACCCGGAGCGTTTCGCATCGCTTCTGGCGGTGGCCTTCCCGGGCTATCTCGACGCCCAGGGCGAGTCGCCGTTCTGGAACAGCGTCGGGCGGCACTTCTTCGCTCGGGGATTTCAGGAGATCAACCTGCTGGCGGGCGTGCGCTCGAAGAGCTTCATCGCCGAGGTCATGCCGCAGTTTCCGTTGTACCTGCCCCTGCTCACGCCCCAGGCACGGGCCGCCATCGGGCGCGAGCACCCCGATCACGAAGGGGCGCTCGAGGAGATGCTGGCCGAGGGGTTCGTGCGCTCGCGCCACGTGGACATCTTCGATGCCGGCCCCGTCGTGCGGGGCGAGCGCGATCGTCTGCAGAGCGTGCGTCAGGCGAGCTGGCATCCGGTGCGGCTGCGGCCTGGGCATGTCTTGCCGGATGCCGAGCCGGCGCTGATCGCCAACCAACAGCTGGGCGACTTCCGCTGTCTGGTGGCGCGCTACGCGCTGTCGCCCACGGGGCAGTTGATGCTTTCGCCGGAGCACGCCGCACTGCTGGGCGTCGAGGAGGGGCGTGCGGTCCTGGCCGCGCCGTTGGCGTTGCCCGCCGTCATGGATGAAGTCGACGAAGGAGACGCCTGATGCGCATTCGTCCCATTGAGCGCCGTGACATCGACGGCCTGCAGAGCCTGGCCTGGCAGACCGGCGTGGGGTTCACGTCGCTGCCCGACAATCGCGACTTCCTGGCCGCCAAGATCGAACACGCGGTGAGCGCCTTCGAGGAACGCAGCGCCATCGACGACCGGTTGTACTTCTTCGTGCTCGAGGACGACGCCACCGGCGAGCTGGCGGGTTGCTGCGCGATCGAGGCGCAGGTCGGTCGCGAGGTGCCGTTCTACAACTATCGCCTGGGCACGCTGGCGCATTCCTCGGTCCAGCTCGATCTGCACCGCACCATCGATACGCTGTTTCTCAGCTCTGACCATACCGGTGACGCCGAGGTCTGCTCGTTATACCTGCGTCCCGAGTATCGTCGCGATCGCAATGGCGCCTTGCTGTCCAAGGCGCGCTGGCTGTTCATCGCCGAGTTTCGCGACCGCTTCCCCGACAAGGTGCTGGCCGAGATGCGCGGCCGCTTCGATGAAAACGGCACCAGCGCGTTCTGGCATTGCCTGGGCAGCCATTTCTTTCCCATGGACTTCAACGAGGCCGATCGTCTCACCGGTCTCGGCCAGAAGAGCTTCATCGGCGAGCTGATGCCCAAGTTCCCGATCTACACGCCGTTTCTTTCCGAGGAAGCGCGCGCCTGCATCGGCGCCGTTCACGAGCACACTCGTCCGGCGCTGGAGATGCTCAAGAAGGAAGGGCTGCGCTGGGAAGGCTATATCGACATCTTCGATGGCGGGCCCACGGTCGAGGCCTACATCGACGATGTGCGCGCCGTGCGCGACTCGGCCTGCTATCCGGTGAAGCTCGACGATGCCGCCCCGCAGGGCGAGCGTCCCACCTGGCTGGTAGCGACCTCGGGCATGCGCGATTTCCGCGCCGCCTGGATCGGACGCGGGCCGGGGGCGGACGGCATGCTCACGTTGACCTCGGACGAGGCCCGGCGGCTCGGGGTCGGCGAGGGCGATACGCTGCGCCTGCTCGAGACCTGACGCGGACTCATCCATTACGCGCCGGCGTTTCGGCGCATGGTGCCAAGGAGATCATTATGCAAGCCAAGCAGCAATTGCTGATCGACGGAGCCTGGGTCGACGGCGACGCGGCACGCTTCGCCAAGACCGACCCCGTCTCGGGCGAGACCCTGTGGACGGCGACCGCCGCCAGTGCCACCCAAGTCGAGCATGCGGTGGCCGCCGCCCGGCAGGCGTTTCCCGACTGGGCCCGGCGTTCCTTCGCCGAGCGTCAGGCCGTGGTCGAGCGTTTCCGCGAATGCCTGGAAACCCACCGCGAGCACCTGGCCACTGCCATCGCGCAGGAAACCGGCAAGCCCTTGTGGGAAGCGCGGACCGAGGTGGGCGCGATGATCGGCAAGGTGGCGATCTCGATCACCGCCTATCATGAGCGCACCGGCGAACGCGCGCGGGATATCGGCGATGCGCGCGCGGTACTGCGCCATCGGCCACACGGTGTGCTGGCGGTGTACGGCCCCTACAACTTCCCCGGGCATCTGCCCAACGGGCATATCGTCCCGGCCTTGCTGGCCGGCAATGCGGTGGTCTTCAAGCCCAGCGAGCAGACCCCCATGACCGCTGACTTGACCCTGCAGTGCTGGCTCGAGGCGGGGCTGCCCGCCGGCGTGATCAACCTGGTGCAGGGCGCGGCCGAGGTCGGTCAGGCGCTGGCCGGCAGCGCCGACATCGATGGCTTGCTGTTCACCGGCAGCGCCAAGGTCGGCGGCCTTCTGCATCGTCAGTTCGGCGGGCAGGTCGACAAGATCCTGGCCCTGGAACTGGGTGGCAACAACCCGCTGGTGGTCAAGGACGTGCCGGACCGGGAGGCGGCGGTACTGTCGATCCTGCAGTCGGCCTTTGCCTCGGGCGGTCAGCGCTGTACCTGTGCACGCCGCCTGATCGTGCCGCATGGCGCGGTGGGCGATGACTTGATCGACGCGCTGACGAGCGCCATCGCCGAGCTGCGCGTGGCGGCGCCGTTCAGCGAGCCCGCGCCGTTTTATGCCGGGCTGACGAGCGTCGAGGCGGCGGATGGGCTGCTGGCCGCCCAGGACGACCTGGTCGCACGCGGCGGTCGGCCGCTGAGTCGCATGCGCCGTCTGCAGGCGGGCACCAGCCTGTTGTCGCCGGGCCTGATCGATGTCACCGGCTGCGACGTCCCCGACGAGGAACATTTCGGGCCTCTGCTCAAGGTGCATCGCTACCGGGACTGGGACGAGGCCATCGCCCTGGCCAACGATACCCGCTACGGCCTGTCGGCCGGCCTGATCGGCGGCGAGCGCGCCGATTGGGATGACTTTCTGTTGCGCATCCGCGCCGGCATCGTCAACTGGAATCGCCAGACCACCGGCGCCTCCAGCGACGCCCCGTTCGGCGGCATCGGCGACAGCGGCAACCATCGTCCCAGCGCCTACTATGCGGCCGACTACTGCGCCTATCCGGTGGCCTCGATGGAAGCCGAGACCCTCGTGCTGCCCGAGACGCTGCCGCCGGGGGTGGTGCTATGAGCCAGGACGTGCGCGAGGTCAATTTCGATGGCCTGGTGGGGCCCACCCACAACTATGCCGGGCTGGCGCACGGCAATGTCGCCTCGATGCGCCATGGCGGGCTGACCGCCAATCCGCGCGAGGCGGCCCTGCAAGGGCTGGCCAAGATGAAGTCGCTGATGGAGGCAGGGTTCGCGCAGGGCGTGCTGCCGCCCCAGCAGCGCCCCGATCTGGGGGCGTTGCGCGACCTCGGCTTCACCGGCGACGACGCCGGTGTGCTCGCCCAGGCGGCACGCCAGGCGCCGCAACTGCTGCGCGCGGTATGTTCGGCCTCGTCGATGTGGACGGCGAATGCCGCCACCGTCACGCCCAGCCTGGATGCGCCGGACGGGCGCGTCCACTTCACCGCCGCGAATCTGCAGTCGAGCTTTCACCGCTATCTCGAGCCGCGTACCACGGCGCGAGTGCTGGCGGCGATGTTCCACGATCCGGCGCATTTCGCGCATCATCCGGTGCTGCCGGCCACGCCGACGTTCTCCGACGAGGGGGCCGCCAACCACACCCGCTTGTGCGGCGATCACGACGAACCGGGCGTGCACCTCTACGTATACGGACGCCAGGCCTTCGGTGGCGAGCACGGGCCCAAGCGGTATCCGGCCCGCCAGACGCTGGAGGCCAGCCAGGCGATCGCCCGGCAGCATGGCCTGGACGACACCCGCACGGTCTTCGCCCAGCAGCATCCCGATGCCATCGACGCCGGCGTTTTCCACAACGATGTCATCGCCGTCGGCAACGGCCCGGTGCTGCTCTATCACGAGATGGCGTTCCGCGACGAGACGGCCACGCTGGAGGCGCTGCGCGCCCGCATGTCGACGCCGTTGATTCCGGTGCGGGTGCCGAGCGAGGCGGTCAGCCTGGAGGATGCGGTAGCGACCTATCTCTTCAACTCGCAGTTGCTCTCCAACCCTGACGGCAGCATGACGCTGGTCGTGCCCGGCGAGTGCCAGGAGAACGAGACTGTCTGGCGCACGATCCAGGACCTGTTGCTGGGGGGGAACAACCCGATCGGCGAGGTGCTGGTCAAGGACGTCAAGCAGAGCATGCGTAACGGCGGGGGGCCGGCGTGCCTGCGCCTGCGGGTGGCGCTGGCGGCACGCGAGCGCCAGGCGCTGACCGGTCGTGTACTGCTCGACGAGGCGTTGCACGACGACCTGGCGGCGTGGGTCGAGCGGCATTACCGCGATCGGCTGGCGCCTGAGGATCTCGCCGATCCGCTGCTTGTCCGGGAATCGCTCACCGCTCTCGACGAGTTGACGCAGCTGCTGGGCATCGGCGCGGTGTATCCGTTTCAGTTGAACTGAGGCTGGGCGGGCGACGCCGACACGGGGCGAGCCCGCTGCCAGCGAGCAGGAGCATGTGCGTGATCGAGAATATCGCTATCGTCAGGCTGCAGGCCGACTCGCCCCACGCCAGGACCGTGGCGGGCTGGACCCATGACGCCTGGGGGCATCTGCACCCTGATACCTCGGCGGCGGAGTATCGTCGGGCATTCTATGCGCAGTGCGGCGAGGGTGGCGTGCCCTCGGTGTTCGTGGCGATGCACGGGGCGTCGCCGGTGGGCACGGCAAGCCTGGTCGCCGACGACATGAGCATTCGCCGCGAGCTGACGCCCTGGCTGGCATCGGTCTTCGTGCTGCCCGAATGGCGCGGCCACGGTATCGCATCGCGCCTGGTGCAGCGGGTCGAGGCGGAAGCGCTGGCCCATGGCATCCACCACTTCCATCTCTACACGCCCGATCAGCAGGCGCTGTATCGCCGGCTGGGATGGGAGGACCGCGAGGCGCTGACCTATCGCGGCGAGTCTGTGACCGTCATGAGCCGGCGGCTCAGCCCTCGCGCACCGTGACCAGTTTGGGCCGTCCGATCATCAACCCGGCGACGGTCTGCACGCTGAGCAGTCCCATCAGCAGCCACAACGACAGCCGCCAGTCGCCGGTGATGCCGTGCAGGGCGCCGAACACCAGCGGCCCGCCGGCGGCCATGAGGTAGCCCAGGCTCTGGGCCATGCCGGAGAGCATCGCGGCGTGGTCGGCACGTCGAGTGCGCATCACGATCATGGTCAGGGCGAAGCTGAAACAGCCGCCCTGGCCGGCGCCGAGCAGGATCGCCCACAGCGTGGGGGACGCCGTGGGTGCCAGCCACAAGCCTGCCAGCCCCAGCGCGATCAACAGGCAAAGCCCCAGCACCAGCAGGCTATGGTGATGCAGGCGCGCGGCGAGGCGTGCGATCACGTAGCTGGCGGGAATGCTGGTCAGGTTGATGATCGACAGCATCCCGCCCGCGGCGGCGCTGGGGACGCCGGCGGCGGAGGCCACGGCGGGGACCCAGGTCTGCAGGGTATAGAAGCCCAGCGACTGCATGCCCATGAACAGCGTCAGGGTCCAGGCGGTGCGGCTCTTGAACAGCCGCGTGATCCGCGTGGATTGCCCTTCGTCGGCGCGCCGGGGACGGCGCCAGGCCAGCCAGATCCAGAGTGCCGCGGTGACCAGGCCGACCCCTGCCCACATCAGTATGGGCACCGACCAGTGACCGCTGAGGTTCATCAGGGGGACGGCCGTGCCGGCCCCGAGGGTGGCGCCGATCCCCATCACCACCGTATATAGCCCCATCGTCTGACCGATACGCTCGGGTCGGTCGCGCTTGACCAGGCTGGGCATGAAGACGTTGCCGAAGGCGATCCCCAGCCCCGCGAACAGCGTGCCGACGAGCATCACCGGAAGGTTCTCGATCCCGCGCAGCAGCCCGCCCAGCGTAATGGCGGCCAGTGCCAGGGCGATGGCGCGATCCAGCCCTATCCGCGCGGCGACGCCGGGAGCCAAGGGGGACAGCACGCCGAAGCACAGGATCATGCCGGTGGTGAACAGGCTGGCGACGCCGGCGCCGATGGCCAGCGTCTGCATGATCGACTCCAGTACCGGTCCCACCACCACGATGGGCGCACGCAGATTGATCGCCGCCAGGGCGAACGCCAGCAGCCACAGCGTCGCCGGCAGGGGGGCCTGAGAGGTTTGACGATCGGTCATGGGCAAGGGCTTTCTTAGCGAACGGGCGCGCTATCTTAGCATCTCGTTGAAAAGCTTGCCGTGCCTTGAAGGCTGAAACGCCCGGCAGGACCGGGGAGCTACATTGTAGCCGGCGCCGTGGAGCGCCGGCCGGGGGCGAGTCGTCGTCGGCGTTCAGGCGTTGGCAAAGTGCTCGCGCAGGTGGGCGCGATAGGCATCGACATGACCGTCGATGTCGGGGGCCTTGATGACATCGTTGGCGATGAAGGTCGGCATGGCCGCCAGGCCCACGAATTCCTGGGATTTATGGAAGGGGAAGTACACCCCGTCGACGCCCTGGCCCTCGAAGAAGTTGCCGGGCTCGTCGAATGCCTCGAGTGGCGCGTTCCAGGTCAGCGAGAGCATGTAACGCCGCCCCTGCAGCAGGCCGCCGCTGCCGTACTGACGGCTGGGGTCCTTGCGCGAGCGCCCGTCGCTGGCATAAAGCGATCCGTGGCCGGCGGTGAAGACTTCGTCGATATAGCGCTTGACCGTCCAGGGAGCGCCCATCCACCAGCCGGGCATCTGGTAGACGATGGCGTCGGCCCACAGGAATTTCTCGACTTCGGTATCGGTGTCGTAGCCGTCATCGATACGGGTCTCGCGGATCTCGTGGCCGAGTTCGGCAAGTTCGCCGCGTGCCACGTCGTGCAGGGTGTCGTTGTAGCGGCCGCCGGAATGCGCGAAGGCCTTGGCGCCGTTGATCAATAGAATCTTCATGAAGGGTTCGACTCGGTGTGAACATGATTTCAAAGGTGGGGCAGTCTGCCGAGTCGCTGCCTTGCGATAAAGTGGTGTAATTGCAAAACATTCTTGCAGGAAGTGCAAAAAAGGCGGTGCTGTCGGGTATGGCGCCGTGAGCATCGCGTCTGGTCAGAGCATCGACTGATCAGCCTAGAGCGTCAGCCGACCGGCGAGGAAATCGAGAAAGGCCGCGATACGTCCTTCGAGGGCAGTATTGCGGTAATAGACGGCTTGAATCGGCTCGTAGCGCTCGAGTATCGCATCCTCGAGCACGAACGACAGGCGTCCGGCCTGACAGGCGTCGCGGGTCAGGAAGTCCGCCAGGCAGGCAATGCCCAGCCCGGCCTCGGCCATGCGCAGCAAGGCTTCGCCGCTACTCGACGCGAGCGTGGGCGTGACGCTGCATCCGCCGCGCAGGGGCCAGCGATTGAGTTGCGGCAGGTGCGTGAAGCCGAGCAGTACATGGGCCGATAGCGCTTCGGCAGTCGCCGGCGTGCCGTGGCGGGCGAGGTAGTCGGGGCTGGCCACCAGTCGGCGTCGGCTGTGTCCCAGCGGACGGGCATGCAGCGACGAATCCTCCAGGCGACCGATCCGAATGGCGATGTCGGTACGCTGTTCGATCAGATCGATGTTGGTTTCATGGGTCGTCAGTTCCAGGCGTACCTTGGGGTAGGCGGCATGGAACGCGGCCAGATGCGGCACGATCTGATGCAGCAGAAACGGCGTGGCGGCGTCCACGCGCAGGCGACCGGCCGGCTCACGCCGGCGTACCGTGAGGGCTTCCTCGGCGGCTTCCAGTGTGTCGAGTGCCTGGCGCGCCTGGGCGATGAACGACGCCCCTTCCTCGGTGACGTCCAGTCGTCGCGTGGTGCGCTGCACGAGCGTGGTGTCGAGCTGCCGCTCCAGGCGCGACACGGCACGGGAGAGCCGTGCCGTGCTGGTACCCAGGCGCTCGGCGGCGGCGGTGAAGCCGCCGGCATCGACCACGGCCAGCAACAGTGCCAGATCGTCCCAGCGACTTTTCATGTCACCTCGCGATACACGGGGGAGACGAGAACGCTCATCCGATGGCGCCGCGCGTTATAGCCTGGGCGCGTCGAAATCGACCGGCTCATCGGTGTACACGCAGACGTTGGCGTCCTCGACATCGCCATCCTCGGCTTCGACCTGCTCGGCGAAGAACGCCTGGATCTCGCGGCGTTGGCAATGCGCTTCGAAGGAGGCACGGTCGGCCCAGATCTCGTGGAAGACGATGGGGTAGCTGCTGCCATCGGCGAACGGGTTGTCGATTTTCCGGGTCACGGTGTACTGGATGCAGGCATCCTCGCGGTGGGCATTGGGTTCGAGGGCCTGCAGTGCCTTGAAGACAGCCTCTTCCTTGCCGGGCTTGGGCTTGAACTGGGCGATGCAGTAGACCTTGCTGGACATGGCGAACCTCGTCTCGTGGCTATGAAGGAAAGCGCAGACGATACCACTTCGCGGTGCGTGGCCGGTAGCGGCGACACCGGGAACGATTCGCCCAAAGGCGTATTGAGCGTCGTGGCACGATCGCTTATCAAGATCCCATGGCGGTGCTATCGCGCCGCACGAGGTGTTGCCACTTTTCCGCACGCGAGGTCATCGTCATGCGCGTCATGAAACCCGATACACTGCGTCACGCGCTCATCGTTGCCCTGATGGGGTCCATCACCCTGGTGGGCTCGGCGTTGAGCTATCAACTGCTGATGTGACGATGGGCGGCGCCGGGCTGGCGTCGGTCGAGACGAGCGGTTAGGGTCTTGGCATCGTTCCCGGAGCCCGTGTCATGTCCTTGTCCCTTCAGGTAGCGCGTCATCGCTGGGCGGTGGCGTTGCTGCTGCTCTTGTCGGCCCTGTCGTGGCTGAGCGTCACCCATGAGGTCGCGCTCGCCACGCTGGATGCGTCGCTGGCCACGGCATTCAAGAGTTTCGCGCTGGCCAAGGCGCTCAATGCGGCGATCTCGGTGATGCAGAGCGCCACGGCCGATGCCATGGTCGTGCAGGTGCAGTTCGGCCAGGCCCTGGACCCGGCCAACGATCTCGTCGAGCGTTTTTCGTGGATCATGTTCGCGTCCACGGCCTCGCTGGCCATGCAAAAGGTCTTGATCCAGGTGGCCGGCCACGCACTGATCAAGGCATTGTTCTCGCTGAGTTGCCTCGCCTTGGCGTTGACCTTGCTGTGGCCGGCGTCGCGCTGGCGGGAGTGGGCGCGACGTGCGTTCTGGCTGATGGCGTTTCTGCGCTTCGCGGTCCTCGCCGCGGCCCTGGCGAGCGCCTGGACGGGGGATGCACTGATCGGCGAGCAGCGCGACGGACTCTACGCGTCCCTGGATCGTGATCGCGCGGTGTTCCAGGAAGTCGCCGAGACGCAGGCCGGCGCGCGCGACGATGAGGGGCTCTGGCAACGCTTCAAGGACAAGTGGGACAGCGCAGTGGGGCATCCGGTGCGCGACCTGCTGGCACGCCTCGATAGCATGACCGAAAACGTGGTGACGTTATCGGCGGTGTTCATCGTGCAAACGGTAGTGTTTCCCCTCGGTTTTCTCTATTTGAGCTGGCGGCTGCTCGGCATGTTGACGACGCCGGTGGCGGGGCGCCGGCCCATCCCGCGTGATGCCTGAAGGACCGGGTGCCCCATGCGGGCTCGTGCCGCATGGGGCGCATCGGCGCGCAGCTAGAAGGACGACCCCGGCTGACGCAGGAACGCCTGCTCTTCTTCCGTCGACTCCCGGCCCAGAATCGCGTTGCGGTGCGGATAACGGCCGAATCGCTCGATGATCGCCCAGTGGCGCTGCTCGAAGTGCAGGTTGCGCTCTAGCCCCGGCTGATCGAAAAGCCGCAGGGCTTCCTGGTGAATCAGGGGCGACTCGCTGTGCATGTACGGCATGTAGACGAACGCTCGCTGTTCCGGCGGCAGTTCCTGGTCACCCCCTCGAGCGACCAGATGCTGGGCGAGGCTCAGCGCCAGCGGGTCCTGAGCGAAGGCCGAAGCCTGGTCCCGGTAGATATTGCGCGAGAACTGATCCAGCAGCAGGATTTCCGCCAGGGCGCCGCGACTGCTTTGCCGCCAGGCGTAAAGCTCGCAGCGACACGCCGCATCGTGGAGCGCTCCGAAACGCTCGGTGAGCGCCTGATCGAATGAGGTGCTCTTGCTGAACCACTGCTTGGGCCCCGCCTCTTCGAACCAGAAATCCAGTACCTGCCGGGCGTCTTCGTGCTGTTGCGTCATGGCTTACCTCCGATGATCCTGATGATGATCTCCTTGCCCGGGGACGCCGGCGAGCGCCCCGCTGTCTGCATGACCGTGACGCTCGAGCGCCAGCAACCAGGCCTTGCGCTCGAGCCCACCGGCGTAACCGGTGAGTTGGCCATTGCGGCCGATGACCCGGTGGCAGGGCACGACGATGGCGATCGGGTTGCGGCCATTGGCGGCGCCGACCGCCCGCATGGCCTTGAGATTGCCGATGTGCCGGGCGATGTCCGCGTAACTGCGTGTCTGCCCATGGGGAATCTCTTCCAGGGCTGCCCAGACCCGTCGTTGAAACGGGGTACCGACAGGGTCGAGCGGGAGGTCGAACTCGCGACGCTCGCCCTGGAGGTAGTCGCTCAGTTGCGCGCGGCAGGCATCGGTGAGCGCTGAAGGGTGCGGTGTCTCGTCGGGCGCCTCCACGAACGCGATTTCGCGAATGCCACGTGCACTGGCGCGGATGCGTATCGTGCCCAGCGGCGAGGCCGGTACGGGCGTGACGACGTAGTCGATGGCGGACTCGAGGGACGACATGTCAAAGGCTCCAGAGTTGCAGGGTGAGGTAACTGCGCCATGGCGTGGCATGGGCCGGCTCGACCGTACCCAGCGCCGACAGCGCTCGCTTGACGCCCAGGTCGCCGCCCAGCCAGATATCGGGATGGCTGGTGCCACGCAGGGCGGCGTAACCGGCACTCCAGGGGCCGATTCCCTTCAGCGCGGTCCACTGGCGCGGGTCATCGTCGAGGCGCCGATCGCACGCGGCCTGCGCCAGGCCACGCAGACAGTCGCGGCGCGCCTGGGGCATGCGCAGAAACGCCAGGTCGCTGGCGGCGATTCGTGCGGCCGTGGGGAACTGGCGGCCGTCATCGCCGGTGGGTTCGCCGAGCGCCTCGACCAGCCGTGTGACATGCCCACGTGCTGCCGATATCGAGACTTGCTGCCCGAGGACCGCGCGCACCCCGGCCTCGAAGGGCGTCCACATGCCGGGCAGGCGCAAGCCCTCGACAAGCGGGAACGTGGCCGGAAGCGCCCGACGAAGCTGCGCCTCGATGAGTGCCGTATCGGCGTCCAGATCGAGCACGCGGCGGATGTGACGTACTACCGGCAAGAGCGCACCGAGATCGTCGAGCGACAGCGTAACGCGAAAGCCATGTCGCTCGGGTACGTGCACGGCCGTGAAATGGCCGCTTGCCGAGCCCCACTGGATATGGCGCCCGTAGCGGTGCTCGTCGCCCCATTCCAGCCTGTCGATACGCCGGGCGGCAAGAAAGTCTCGCAGCCATTCCCAGGCGTACGGCGGGCGATAGGCCAGCATCAGCGTGACGTCCTGGCTCGGTGCTCGCGGCGTGCGGCGCAACGTGCGCGGTGCCTGGCCCACATGGCGGCGGAAGGCGTCGTTGAAGCGTCGCAGGCTGGTGAAGCCGCTGGCATGGGCGATATCGGCAATCGGCAGCGTGCTCTGATGCAACAGCTGCTTGGCGAACAGACACTGGCGGTGCAGAGCGTAGGCCTTGGGCGAGATACCGAGATGCTGCTGAAAAAGCAGGCGCAGGTAGCGCTCGCCGATGCCGAGCCGGTCGCATAGCGCGCCCAGGGAGGCCTGGTTCAAGGCGCCTTCGTTGATCAGCCGCACGGCGCGGTGCAGCGTGGTGTGGTTGCCATGCCAGGCGGGCGACTCCGGAGCGCTGTCCGGGCGGCAGCGCAGGCAAGGGCGGAACCCCGCCTGGGCGGCGGCCACGGCGCTGGGGAAATAGCGCACATTGTCGTCCCGCGGCGGCCGCGAGGGACAGATCGGCCGGCAGTAGATCCCGGTGGTGACCACGCCGACGAAGAAGCGACCGTCGAAGCGTGCGTCGCGCGACAGGCGGGCCACTCGGCAGCGTTCGGGGTCTAGCATGACAGGGCTCCTCGAAAGGTGACGCCATCAGTGTAACCCGTCGCCGGCGCGTGACTCGCCGGATTCGGCAGTGACATGCATGGCACCGATATCCCGCGATGGATCTTTAGCTTGCTATAATGCTCAGCTTTTGCGGAGCATTGGCCTTGGCCCCTTCTTCATCGTCTTCTTCCTTGTCTTCCCGGCTGCGCCGCCTTGGCATGTGGCTGGCACTGCTGCTGGCGTGCGTCGCGGCCAGCGGTCTGCTCACCTATTGGCACATGCCTGCCGGGGGCTTCATCGGGCCGATGCTGGTGGGGATCGCCTTCGGGGTCGGAGGCAGCGGATTGCGTCTGCCAAGGCGCTGTTTCAAGCTCGGTCAGGGAACGGTCGGCGTGTTGATCGCCCATACCATGACGATGAGCGTGCTGATGACCATCCTCGACGGCTGGCTGGTGATGCTGCTCGCGACCGCCATCACGTTGCTGCTGAGCCTGCTGGTGGGGATCGGCCTGGTACGCTATGGCGGCTTGCCAGGAAGCACGGCGGCCTGGGGGACCACGCCGGGTGCGGCGGCGGCGATGGTGGCCATGGCCGAAGAGCGCGAGGATACCGATCCACGCATCGTGGCCGCCATGCAGTACGTGCGGGTGGTGTGCGTGGTACTGGTGGGCGCTCTGGTGAGCCACTGGCTGGGGGCCGGCGATCCTGCGGCACGCAGCGATGGCAGCGGCTGGCCGGGCGATCTCGCCGGGCTGTTCGATCTGGCCATCACGCTGGCCGTCGTGGTCGGTGGTGTCTGGCTGTGCGATCGGCGCTTTCCCGCCGGGGCCTTGCTGGGGCCGATGGTCATCGGCAGCGTGCTGCATCTCGGCGGCTGGGGCTCGCTGACCATTCCCACGCCGCTGCTGTTGCTGGCCTATGGGTGTATCGGCGTCTATGTGGGGCTGCGTTTCGACCGCGCCGCCTTGACGACCGTCGCACGCTCGCTGGGCAAGATGGTCATCGCCTCGATGCTGCTGATCGGTTTGTGCGCATTGTCGGCGCTGCTGATGGTGGGACTCATGGATACTCAGTTCATCACCGCGTATCTGGCGACGAGCCCCGGCGGGCTCGACTCGATGACCATCATCGCCATCGATACGCACGCCGACGTGGGGCTGGTGGTGGCGCTGCAGACATTGCGGCTTTTCACGGTGGTGCTGGTGGGGCCGGCCATGGCGCGCTTCATCGCGCGCTTCGCGCGTCCCATGAAGTCATCGGCATCGCCATGAACGCATCGGGCGGCCCGCAGGCCGCCCGATGACACACAAGATTCCGGTAACGCTTACTTGCCGTTTTCCGCGAAATACTTGTTGTAGAGCTCCTGATAGGTACCGTTTTCTTTCAGGGTGGCCAGGGCCTCGTTGAACTTGTCCGCGAGTTCCTGATCGCGCTTGCGGAAGGCAATCCCGAAGCCGTCACCGAAGTACTTCTTGGGCTCGGTGATCATTTCACCGACGACCTTGTAGCTCCCTTCATCGCTGTCCAGCAGCGTGGACTTGCCCACCGGGAAGTCGAGGAAGGCGATGTCGACACGACCGGCATCCATGTCGAGCACGAGATCGTCCGCCGTGGTGTAGCGGCTGATATCGGCCACGTCGCCGAACATGTCGGTGGCGTAGTTGTCCTGCAGTGTGCCGCGCTGAACCCCGATGGTCTTGCCTTCGAGCGTCTGCTTGGCGGGGAAGTCGATCTCGCTGTCGCTGGGCGTGAACCAGGCGGAGGGCGGCGTGAAGTATGGATCGGAGAAGAGAACGGTCTGCTTACGCTCCTCGTTGATGGTCATCGACGACATGATCGCGTCGTACTTGCGTGCCATCAGGCCGGGAATGATGCCATCCCACGCCTGCACGACCCATTCGCACTGTGCCCCGATCTCGGCACAAAGCGCATTGCCCAGCTCGATGTCGAAACCCGTGAGTTCGCCATCGGCAGTACGGTACTCCATGGGCTCGTACGGCACGTCGACACCGATGCGCAAGGTGTCCTGGGCGAAGGCACTACCGGCCAGCAGCGCGCTGCCGAGAAGGGTCATGGTCAGCAATTTTTTCATGGAAAGCTCTCTACGGGGTTTGCAGTGTGTTGTTATGGGACCGCCTCGTGAGCGGACCTGACTTTCGCGTCTTGCAGCATAGCGAAGCGCTGCCGCCATGCCTAGCGTCGCGTGGCTTGCTGAGGAGGAGTGGGTGCCGCTCAGGGTTGTGCTTACGAAACCATTCAGACTTGGATGCTATGCTGACGGGCTCAGTTTCAGCTGTGGACCGCTTGGAAGGGATCGCAGCATTGTAGATTTCCACGACTCTCGCTAACTCCTGCTCCTCGGCATTTCGAATCGTCATAATGAAAGTTTTCGAATTTTATCAGGGGAGGGCCATCGTTCGCCTCACGCGGTTGGTTATGTGTTTCTTGTCCATGCGAACTCCATCTGATGCGCCGTTTTCGCCGCCAAATCCTCGCTGTGCAAACGACTGACCAAATGGAGACTCATATCTATTCCAGCAGATATGCCGCCTGAACTAACGATGTTGCCCTCATCGACCCACCGAACACCGTCTATCACGGTGAGATGGCTGAACATTTTCCGGAGATCCGGAATGTCCTCCCAGTGGGTGGTGACTTTACAGCTTAATGACTGAACAGCTTGCGCAAGGAGGAAGATACCAGTGCAAACAGTCGCAATGAGTTTTACGGAATGAGATTGGCTCTTGATCCAATCGGTAACCACTTTGTTCTTCATTTCAGAGGCATGCACTCCACCTGAAATAATCAGCACGTCAAGCGGCGGGTGATCTTCAATAGAGTAATCGGGAAGAACTTTGTAACCGGCTCTAGCCGTCACCACGGTATTGTGTTAAGAAATTAGAAACACCTTGAAGGGGTCGGTTTCGTCACACAAGCGCGAAGCGGTGGAGAACACCTCAAACGGCCCTGAAAAATCGAGCACCTCAGCCTCATGGTAAATAAAAATGCCAATGTTCAATCCGTTTCCCTAAAATACATAACGTTCGGCATGAGCGGTGGCTGCCGGCGGGCGAAGCCTGCCGGTAAGCGTCCGTTCGATGGCGGGGTTAAGCGTGGCTCGGGGCGCCAGGGGGTGGTAGCTGCGCCTCGATAGCCGCTTTGTCGATGACAGACCACACCTGCACGATCTTTTCGTCGCGGAACTCATAGAAGACGTTCTCGACAAAGGACACCCTTCTTCCGTAAACACCCAGGCCAAGAAATTTTCCCTTTGGTGTGCAGTTGAAGCAGAGTCGGCTGGCTATGTAGGGGGGATCGGAAACCAGCAATTCAACATTGAAAGATAGATCAGGGATCTCGGCGAAGTCTCTCTCCAGCATGCGCCGGTAGCCTGATACCCCGAGTTGCTCGCCGTTATGCTTAACTGTAGGGTCCCGGATGATAGGATCGCCTATAGAAGTTATCCTCTGCTAGCAGCGAGAGAGCTTCTTCAGCAATTCATCCGGGAGCAAGTTCATGGACATCAAGCTGCATAAACAAGCGACCACGA
>NZ_JBDOOX010000004.1:0-42088 GCF_039830575.1 Chromohalobacter sp.
TGTACAATCACCATATCCCGCAGAAAGCGCTGCATCATCAATCGCCGATCACGGCGATGAAGGAATGGCAGGCCAAGCGGCCTGAGTTATTTACCAAACGGGTGGTTAATCACACGGGACCCGACAACTAGGAGACAGTGCACCAGAAATCGCTTCTTTCGGTTTTCTGCGGAAAACGGATCCCAGCAGCAATACAACTGCTACTACGATCAAGATTGCGCCCAATGTAAAACCGACTGCGGCTAGCCATGGTGGGATATCCGGCCACAACCACTGAGCGAAGCCCGTGAGGATGGATATCGCGACTCCAACAATGCCCAATGCTCGATCAATCATTCACCGCTCCGTCTGATCCCTCGACCGCCCAACGCTAGCCAGCATGCGCGGCCACGGAATGGAGACGAAGCCGCAATGTAGTAGATGTCACCGTGACTGGCATTGGTTAGGCTACTGCCCCTCTATGATCGCCGGTGTTCCAATATAGGTTATATATAGAAATGTGCCGTTTCTAAATTGCTGAGATGAAGTTGATACCTGCACCCCCAAAATGGCATTGGCTTCGGCAGGAGCGCTATTCACGAAAGACTCTATAACCTCTTGATACTCATTTTTCTTCCGCTCAAAGAGGCCACGCATCATTCCTTTATTTGAGACCTCTACGGCGCCAGTTACCTGAATCATTCCAAATACATCTTTGACAACCAAACCCTGAGGTAGGTTTTCAGTGGTAAACAGAGCCTTCTCCATTCAAAAATCCTTACACTCTCAGAAAATATCGGTAATTTAGAATAACGCCTAAGCTCAGTTGCCGCCCGAAGCGCGGAAGCGCTTTGGGCGGTCAACTGCAGCTACCTGTTAGGCGCGGGCGAGCTACCATCAGCCGGTATGACAAGCCCGCGAACAGTAGAAACATCCGTCTGATTGTGGATAGCGCTTTTTCGCTTCTTGTTTCGCTGGCCCACAACTCAAAAAATCGCCCAAATAAACGCGGTTTTCCGCAGAGGGCATGCGGCTACACCCTTCTCGATGCACCTCGTGGTCACCGTTCGCTTGCGCTCTAGAATTTACATAGTATCTCGCCATGACTATCTCCTCGGTATTGCCCACTAAACGGAGCTTATTAACTTCTTACTGCCTAACAGATATTAGACAGCCCGCTCGTTTTCCCACTTGAACGATCAAGCGCGTTCAACAATCTTATCGAGCTAGCTTTTTCGCTCTTAAGCTTTTGATTTTAAAGGCCCTAAGCAGAATTCGGCGCGTTATACAGAATTCGCGTGCCCGCTACCGTTCGGCCACGCTACCGCCATGCAAAGCACTGAACGCTCCACCACCCGGTTCATCAGGTTGTATCGGCAACATCAAACAATACTTAACCTAGCTTAATTTAACGTCGATTAACATAGCGCTACACGAAAGACGTAGATACAAAAACGCCCGCGCCGTGTGAGCGGCGCGGGCGTGGGGTTCAGCCGTGCGGGTGGTTCAGGAGGGGAAGCTGAACTGGGCGGTTTCCTGGTCGCTACGCTTCGGCCAGCGTTGGGAGATGGCCTTGCGACGGGTGTAGAAGCGAACGGCGTCGGGGCCGTAGGCGTGCAAGTCGCCGAACAGCGAGTCCTTCCAGCCGCCGAAGCTGTGGAAGGCGACCGGGACGGGCAGCGGGACGTTGATACCAACCATGCCGACTTCGATGGCGTCGGCGAAGCGGCGCCCGGCCTCGCCGTCACGGGTGAACACGCAGGTACCGTTGCCGTACTGGTGGGCGTTGATCAGGGCGATGGCGTCCTCGAAGGTCTCGACGCGCACCACGCACAGCACCGGGCCGAAGATCTCGTCGCGGTAGATGCTCATCTCCGGCGTAACGCGGTCGAACAGCGTGGCGCCGAGGAAGTAGCCGGGCGAGCCTTCCACCAGCGGGTGCTCGCGGCCGTCGACCACCAGCTCGGCGCCGGCGCGCTCGCCCTGACCGATGTAGTCGGCGACCTTGTCGCGCTGGCCTTCGTTGATCAGCGCGCCCATGTCGAGACCGCGCTCGGTGCCCGGGCCGATCTTGAGCTCCCGTGCCTGGATTGCGAGACGCTCGACCAGGGCGTCGGCGGTGGCATCACCCACGCACACGGCCACGGAGATCGCCATGCAGCGCTCGCCGGCACTGCCGTACGCGGCGCCGATCAGCGTGCTCGCGGCGTTATCGAGATCGGCATCCGGTAGCACCACGGCGTGGTTCTTGGCGCCGCCGAGGGCCTGCACGCGCTTGCCCTGCTGGGTGCCGCCCTCGTAGATCTTGCGCGCTACGGGGGTGGAGCCGACAAACGACAGTGCGCGAACCTCGGGCGCTTCGATCAACGCGTCGACGGCCTCGCGATCACCGTGGACGACACTGAACAGCCCCTTGGGCAATCCGGCTTCGTCGAGCAGTTCGGCCATCTTCACGGCGGCCGAGGGCGCCTGCTCGGAGGGCTTGAGAATGAAGGCGTTGCCGCAGGCCAGCGCCATGGGGTACATCCACAGTGGCACCATGGCCGGGAAGTTGAACGGCGTGATGCCGGCGACCACGCCCAGCGGCTGATGGTTGGACCAGGTATCGATGCCCGGCCCGGCGTTGTGAGAGTACTCGCCCTTGAGGAGTTCCGGCACGCCGCAGGCGTACTCGACGTTCTCGATGCCGCGCTTGAGTTCGCCCATGGCGTCCTCGAGCACCTTGCCGTGTTCCTCGCTGACCAGCGCGCAGATTTCGTCGGCGTCGCGCTCGAGCAGGGTCTTGAAGCGGTACATCACCTGGGCGCGCTTGGCCGGCGGCATGTCGCGCCAGGCGGGCTGGGCTTCGCGGGCGGCGTCGATGGCGCGTTGCACGGTGGCGGTGTCGGCCATCGCCAGGCGGCGAACCGGCGCGGCGGTGGCCGGGTTGAGCACGTCGATGGTGCGCTCACTTGTCAGCCGCTCGCCGGCGATCCAGTGGTATACGTCTGTCATAACAACTTTGCTCTATCGAATATGGGCGTCATGTAAGGGACGCGAACCTGGAGCTCTACTCACAACCGATGAACGGGACGGGCTTACCCGGCGCCCATCGTTCATTCCGAGCGTTTGAACAAGAACTCTTAGAATTCCCGGCCGAGCAGGGCTTCATCGAACGGGTAGCGCGAGAGTTTTTCGATGCCGGTGTCGGTGACCAGCACTTCCTCTTCGAGCTTGACGCCGTCGGCGCCACCGACCTCGCCGATGTAGCTTTCCACCGAGACCACCATGCCGGGTTCGAGGATGCCGTCCTTGGAGAAGCGGTCGAAGTCCATGTGGTGGGCGACCAGCGGGGTCTCGCCGTGCATGCCGACGCCATGGATGATCGAGGGGTAACGGCGGTCGAGAAAGCGCTCGGGGATCTTCCAGGCGTTTTCGGCGATCTCGCGGTAGCTCATGCCCGGCTTGAGGATGCCCATGTTGTGGTGCACCTGGTCATAGGCCATCCGGTAGAGGCCCTGCTGATAGGCGGTGGGCTTGCCGGGGCCGACATGGAAGGTGCGCGAGAAGTCGGAGTAGTAGCCGTGGCAGCCGATGGTGTCGGTATCCAGCGCCACCAGTTCGCCGGGACGGATCACCCGGTTGCTGGCTTCGTTGAACCAGGGGTTGGTGCGCGGGCCGGAGGACAACAGCCGCGTCTCGATGAACTCGCCGCCTTGGCGGATGACGTCGCCGTACATGATGGCGAACAGCTCGTTCTCGGTGACGCCGGGCTTGATGGCAGCTTCCACGGCGGCCACGGCGGCCTCGCTGCCGGCCATCGACTGGGCCAGGCAGGCGATTTCCTCGGGCGTCTTGATGCGCCGGCAATGCAGGGTGTCCTGCATGCAGTCGTAGACGTCCAGCCCCTGGGCTTCCAGCGAGCGGGCCAGGTTCAGCGCGCAGCGGTCCAGGCCGATCTTCTTGTTGCCCTTGCCGTGTTCTTCCATCAGCTCGGCGATCTCGATGCCGAACGGGTCGGAAGACATGTTGTCGCGCTGGTTGACGGCGGACCACACCACCTTGGAGGTGCGCGATTCGTCGATGGTCTCCAGCCAGGTGGAGACGTGCGCGCTGCCCGGGTATTCGAACAGGATCACCGGGCCTTCCAGCGGCACGTAGATGTAACGCGTGGAGTTGCGCAGGAAGTAGCCGAACATGTTGCGCGAGCCGGTGGCGTAGCGCTGGTTGTAGGGGTCGAACAGGACCAGCGCGGCGTAGCCCTGCTCGGCCATCATCGCGCGCAGACGCTTGAGGCGCCCGCCGCGCAGCTGTACCGGATCGAAGGCGGTGGGAATGCTGTCGCCGTTGGCCATGGGGGCGGAGGGCACGACCGGGATGGCGTCGGGTTCGTTGTCGGTCAGGTTGTCGAAGTCGACGATGCTCATGATCAAGCTCTCTGTTTCTGTTCGTTATGGGGCGCGCTTCGTGATGGGGCACGCTCGCCGTCGCGGGGAGTGTCTCCGCGACGGCGAGCGTGGGCCGGTGTCGGCAGCGACCGGTGGCCCGGCCTTGTCAGTCGGCGAGGCTGTCGCTGCGCTGCATGCCCTCTTCCAGCAGACGCTCGTGAACCGGTGCCATGCGCCCGAAGATGCGCTTGGCGCGCTCGGGGCGGCCGATGAAGCCCGGCTCCTTGGCGTAGGCGAAGATCACGGTGTGGCGCTCGCGGTCGCCTTCCACCGGGGTCACGCGGTGCAGCGAGTAGCGGCCGAAGAAGATCTGCAGATCGCCCGGCTGGAGATCCAGCGACTTGATCTGCGAGCGGTCGCCGTCGATGACCTTTTCCACCCCGTCGAAGTTCTCGCCCTCGGGGCTGCGGATGCCCGGCGCATACTCGAACCGGCCGCCGCCGTGGGACTGGCGCGTCATCATGGTGACGATGAATTCGTTGGTGTCGTAATGCCACGGATGCTGGCAGCCCTC
Source organism: Chromohalobacter sp. (assembly GCF_039830575.1). Taxonomy (NCBI): domain Bacteria; kingdom Pseudomonadati; phylum Pseudomonadota; class Gammaproteobacteria; order Oceanospirillales; family Halomonadaceae; genus Chromohalobacter; species Chromohalobacter sp. The sequence continues at coordinate 4,921 of NZ_JBDOOX010000004.1, forward strand.
GCGCAGCACGTTGACGACCAGGTCGGCCAGCGGGTCGGCGTACTGGTGGATCTCCTCCATGCCCACCACGCTGGCGATGAAGCGCTGGAAACCGGGATCGGAGTAGACCTGGCGAATGATGGTGTCGGCGCCGATGCGGTCCCCGGCGACGAAGCCGTTGGTGCGGTCGCCGAAGCGGTTCTTGGGATGCGAGGCCGGCAGGCTGGGGTCGCCGTCGCTGTTGTAGGGGTTGGTTTCGGTCTGGTTGTAATGCGCTTCCGGCGAGAGTCGCTCGGTTTCGCGTTCCAGCCGTGTCAGGGCCTCGTCGGGCACGAAGCCCTTAAGTACCACACAACCGCCCTGACCGAGTTGGGCACGGCACTCTTCGACGAGAACCCGGCCGCGTTCGCCATCCAGCTGGTCGATGGGATAGCGCTCGAGGTCGATCAGACCGTGGAGTGCGTTGTCGTCTGCCTGCGTAGCGTTGGCTGGCATGCGGATCTGCTCCTGACTTTTTGCAAAGACGTTTCCAGTAACGTATGGACAGGGTAGAGAGGCAGGTTCAATAATAGAAATGAATGGTTAAGATCAAAAAGATTGCAAAGGCTCATAGATCATGGATACCGACCTGCTCCGCGCCTTCGTCACGGTCGCCGAGTGCGAGGGCTTCAGCGCCGCCGGCAAGGTGCTGCATCGCACGCAGTCGGCCGTCAGCCTGCAGATCAAGCGGCTCGAGGATCAGATGGGCGAGTCACTGTTCGAGCGCACCAGCCGCAGCGTGGTACTGACGCCGCCAGGCGGGCGCTTGCTGCCCTACGCGCGACACATCCTCAAGCTGCAGGACGAGGCGCGCCGGGTGATGGGGGTGGACCGCCAGGGCGAACTGATCCGCCTGGGCACCTCGGAGGAACAGGCGAGCACCTACCTGCCCGAGCTGCTGCCACGCTTCGCCGCCCGCTTTCCCGAGGTGCGCCTCGAAGTGAGCTGCAGCATCAGCGGCTCGCTGGTGCATGATTTTCAGGAGGGGCTGCTGGACGTCGCGCTGGTGGTGCGCCACGGCCCCACCCAGACCGGCCGCCTGCTGGGCCGCGAGCCCATGGTGTGGGTGGTGGCCGAGGACCGCGCCATCGACGACTGGGAGATTCTGCCCCTGGCGCTGAACCCCGAGGGCTGCATCTTCCGCGCCCATGCGTTCGCCGCGCTGGGGCCCACCGAGCGGCGCTGGGACGTGCGCTACTCCAGCCGCTCCCCCACCGGCATCAACCTGCCGGTACAGGCCGGGCTGGCCGCTACGGTCAAGACCCCGCGCAGCGTCCCCGAGGGCTGTCGCATCGTCGGCGAGGAAGAAGGTTTGCCGCCCCTCGGGCACGTCGAGATCGAAATGCACCGCACGCCCGGCCACTCCAGCGACGCCTTCGTCGCCTTCTGCGACGAGCTGGAGCACATCGTCACCGCGACCGATTCGCTGGAGTCGCTGGAATACGTGGCCGCAGAAGGCTGAACGCAACACGGCGCCCCGCGGGGCGCCGTTGGCGTTTGCGGGCGATGTGTTCGCGTGCCAGCTACCCTCTGCCGACTTCTGAACACCGCAACGACTCTGCATAAGCCGTCGACGGACGATGTCACGCCTGTGTCATCGTCCGCCGGATAGGCTGGGGACCTCCCTCTTCTCACCCACAGCGCGAGGTCTCATGAACGTCACTGCCCCTTTCCTGATCGCCGCCGGCTTGCTGTTCACTGCGTCCGCCCAGGCGCAGCCGAACGTCTTCGACTATCCGCAGCCCGATGATGCGCCGGACAGCTTCCACGTGGTCAACGAGATTCCTGCCGGGAGCTTCACCAAGTACGAGATCAATGCCGAGCACGGCCAGTTGATCGTCGACCGTTATGTCTCGATGCCGGTTCGCTACCCGGCCAATTACGGCTCCATCACCAGCTCGGCGGGTGGCGATGGCGACCCGCTGGACGCGCTGGTGCTGACCCGCGACAGCATCTATCCCGGTGCCGTGATCGAGGTCCGGGCCATCGGCGTGCTGCGCATGGTCGACGACGGCGAAGCCGACGACAAGATCATCGCCGTCCCCACCGACGCCGTGGATCCCAGCTACGCCGATGTCGAGGGCATCGAGGATCTCCCGGCCATGCAGACCGAGCGGCTCAATGCCTTCTTCCGCGTTTACAAGGACCTGCCGGAGGGCGGCGATATCGAATTGAACGGCTTCGGCGATGCCGGCGAGGCGCGTGACATCCTCTCCCGGGCCTTTGACGCCTACCAGGCCCAGCAGTAACGAAGGCCGGCCCTGAAACATCAACGGCGCCCCTCGGGGCGCCGTTGGTGTTTGCTTCGAACGTGCATTCCAGAGTGCTTCACTAATAGAGGCTTACGGCTCGACATGCCCCCTGGGCGATTCGCTACAGGTCGATGCCCAGCAACTTGGCGCCGTACCCCCACAGCAGTACGGTCACAGCCAGCAGCGCCTCGAGTACCAGTACGCCGATGCCCAGCGTCGAGCCGGTGACGATGAACCCCTCTTCCGCGCCGATATCGAGGAAGTTGGGAATCCCCAGGTACAGCAGATAGGCGCTGTAACAGAGCCCGACGATGATCGCCAGCAAGCACAACCAGACCAGCGGATAAAGCGCGACGATGCCACCGACGAACATCGGTGTCGCGACGTATCCGGCGAAGATGATGCAGCGTCGACGACTCGGCGGATTGGAATAGCGTTGCGCCATCCAGTGAATCACCGAGCCCATGAAGCCTACCGCTACCAGAATTGCCACATAGAAGGCGACCCCCGCGAAGAAAGCATCAAGATAGTTTAGCTGGATGGTATGCCCGCCCCCGAAATCCCAGCCGACCTGGGTGGTACCGATGAAGGCACACACCACCGGGATCAACGCCATTTCCAGGACGTGATGGCTGTAGAGATGGGTAATGGTCTCCCTCTCGTCGTGGATCTGCTTCCATTCACGGTTCGGGTGTACCAATAGTCCCCACACATGCGTGAGCATAGAACACACCTCCTCCATCGCCGATAGTCGCATTCCGTCGCGACCCACGCCGTGAACCGATGAGCCGCCGACGTTTTGTCAGTATAGTCAGCATTTTGCTCGACAATCTCAGTTTTACTAATTGAAACGAGACGCCGCCGGCGTCACGGCGCAACCCTCACATGTAAAACAATGCCCCAAATGAAAAAAGCGACACCCGTGGCGGGTGTCGCTTTGCTATCGCGCGATGAGCGGAAGGCGTGGCGCGTTACTTCAGACGCTCGAACACGGTCGCCACGCCCTGACCCATGCCGATGCACATGGTCGCCAGGCCCAGAGTGGTGTCCTGCTGACGCATGACGTTGAGCAGCGTGGTGCAGATGCGAGCCCCGGAGCAGCCCAGCGGGTGGCCCAGGGCGATGGCGCCGCCGTGCAGGTTGACGGCGTCGTCCATGCGCTCGCGCAGGCCGAGATCCTTGAGCACGGGAATCGATTGCGCGGCGAACGCCTCGTTGAGCTCGACGGTCTGGATGTCGTCGATGGCCAGTCCCGCACTCTTGAGCGCCTTCTGCGTCGCCGGCACCGGGCCATACCCCATGATCGAGGCATCACAGCCGGCGACGCCCGTGGAGACCACCCGGGCCAGCGGCTCGAGTCCCAGTGCCTGGGCGCGCTCGTAGCTCATCACCGCCAGCGCCGAGGCGCCCACGGACAATGCCGAGGACGTGCCCGCCGTGACCGTGCCTCCCTTGGGATCGAAGACCGGCTTGAGCTTGCCCATGTCCTCCAGGTTGGCGTCTTGACGAATCACCTCGTCGCGATCGATCAGGCGCAGGAAGCCATCCGCATCATGCCCTTCGACGCCGACGATCTCGTTGTCGAAGTAGCCGTTCTCGTTGGCGGCCTGCGCGCGCTGATGCGAGCGCACGCCGAACGCATCCTGCTCCTCGCGGCCGACGCCGTGCATCTTGCCCAGCAGCTCGGCGGTCAGCCCCATCATCATGGCGGCCTTGGCGGCGTACTTGCTGGCCGCCGGGTTGACGTCGACGCCATGCGTCATGGGCACGTGCTCCATGTGCTCGACGCCGCCGATGATGTAGAAGTCGCCCATGCCGGCCTTGATGTTGGCCGTGGCGATGTGCAGCGCGCTCATCGACGAGCCGCACAGGCGATTGACCGTCTGCGCCGGCACCGTACGGGGAATGCCGGTCATGATCGCGGCATTGCGCGCGATGTTCATGGACTGTTCGAGGGTCTGGTTGACGCACCCCCAGATCACGTCGTCGACCTCGGCGGGGACCAGGTTGGCGTTGCGATCGAACAGCGCCTGCATCACCGCGGCGGAGAGGTTTTCGGCACGCACGTTGCGGAAAGCGCCGTGCTTGGCCTTGGCCATGGCGGTCCGGACGGCATCGACCACCACGATATCTCTGGGATTCAAACTCATGTCGGGCTCCTCGTTGCGTGGTGGCTCAGTGGTCGGATTCGGACGTCGCGGGGTAGAAACGTTCCCCCTTGGCCGCCATGTCGCGCAGCCGCTCGGTGGGGCGATACAGCGGCCCCAGCTCGTCGGCCAGCGCTTCGGCCTGGGAAACGAACGCCTCGACGCCCAGGGCGTCGATGTAGCGCAACGCCCCACCCCGAAACGGCGGGAAACCGATGCCGTAGATCAGCGCCATGTCCGCCTCGGCGGGCGTCGCCACGATGCCGTCTTCCAGGCAGCGCACGGCCTCCATGCACAGCGGCACCATCATGCGGGCGACGATCTCGTCGTCACTGAACTCGCGGCGCGTGTCGACGCCTTCATCGACCAGCGCATGCGCCTGCTCGTCGGAGACTTTCTTGGGCTTGCCCTTCTTGTCCTCCTCGTAGCGGTAGAACCCCTTGCCGTTCTTCTGGCCGAGGCGGTTCTCGTCGTACATGCGCTGAATCGCCGTCTTGCCGCCGTTTCTGGCTTCCTGCGCCATGCGATCGGGAAAGCCTTCCGCCATCACCGACTGGGCGTGCACGGCGGTGTCCATGCCCACGACATCCAGCAGATAGGCCGGGCCCATCGGCCAGCCGAAGCCCTCCATGATCTTGTCGACGCGCTCGAAGTCCGCGCCCTGCTCGACCAGCAGGCTGAAGCCACCGAAATAGGGAAACAGCACGCGATTGACCAGGAAACCCGGGCAGTCGTTGACCACGATAGGGGTCTTGCCCATCTGACGGGCATACGCCACGGTCGCGGCCACGGCGGCGTCGCTGGTCTTCTCGCCGCGAATGACCTCGACCAGCGGCATGCGATGCACGGGGTTGAAGAAGTGCATGCCGCAGAAGTTCTCGGGACGCTTGAGGTTGGCCGCCAGCCGGTCGATGGAGATCGTCGAGGTGTTCGAGGTCAGCGTGGCATTGTCGTCGAGCAGTCCCTCGACCTCGGCCAGCACGGCCTCCTTGACCTTCGGGTTCTCGACCACGGCCTCGACCACCAGATCGACATCGCCGAAGTCCCCGTAGGACAGCGTGGGGCGAATGTTGCAGAGCGCCTCGGCGACCTGCTCATTGCTCAATCGACCGCGCTCGAGCTGCTTGCCGAGCAGCTTGCGCGCTTCCTTCAAGCCCAGCTGCAGCGCCTCTTCCTTGATGTCCTTCATCAGGATCGGAGTGCCCTTGTAGGCGCTCTGGTAGGCGATGCCGCCGCCCATGATGCCGGCCCCCAGTACCGCCGTCTTGTTCACGGCCGCGGCTTGCGTGGCGTACTGCTTGCCTTTCTTCTTGACCAGCTGATCGTTGAGGAACAGCCCCACCAGGTGGTAGCAGACATCGGTCTTGGCGAGCTTGGCGAAGGCCTTGGCCTCGATGGCCTGCGCGCGCTCGCGCTCCTCGCCGGCGCCCTTCTGGATGACCTTGATCGCCTCGATGGGCGCCGGATAGTGCGGCCCGGCCTTGCCCGCCACGTAGCCCTTGGCGGTCTCGAAGACCATCATCTGTTCGATGGCATTGAGCATGAGCGGGGATTGCTTGAGGCGGCGACGTGCCCGGTGGTCGAGCTCGCCGGCATTGGCGCGCGTCAGCAGGTCCACGGCCGCATTCATCAGCGCATCGCCCGCGACCACGGCATCCACCGCGCCGACCTTGAGGGCGTCGTCGGCGCGGTTTTCCGAGCCACCGGCGATCCACTCGATGGCGTTGTCCGCCCCGATCAAGCGCGGCAGGCGCACGCAGCCGCCCCAGCCCGGCAGGATCCCCAGCTTGGTCTCGGGCAGGCCCAGCTTGGCGTTGTCGCTCATGACGCGGAAATCGCACGCCAGGGTGATTTCGCAGCCGCCCCCGAGCGCCAGGCCGTTGATCGCCGCCACGCTGGGATAAGGCAGATCCTCCAGGGTATTGAAGATACGGTGCACGCGCGTGTTCATGTCGACCAGGAAGGCCTCGTCGCGCGTGAACATGCCGTGAAATTCGGTGATGTCGGCCCCGACGATGAAGGCATCCTTGGCGCTGGCGATGACCAGGCCCTTGACGCCCGCTGCCTGGTCGAGGGCTGCCAGGGCCGCCTCGAACTCCTCGATCGTCTTGCTCGAGAGCGTGTTGACGGATTCGCCTTGCGCATCGAAGGTCAGCGTGGCGATGCCGTCATCGCGCTGCACCACCGTGATGGCGTTACCTTGATAAATCATTCAGGGCTCTCCCTGCTGTTGGCCTGGACCTCACGATTCACGAAGAAGACAGGCGCCGGGCTCGCGCGTGGCGCTGCTTCCCGCCCACTTTCATACAATCGTTTGAATGTCTGGCAGCTTGCGCCAGCCGAGCGATGGCGTCAAGCCCTCCTGCCTTAGCGAATGGTCGCGTTGAAACACGTCGCGCCGAGACAGCTCCCCGTGACGGCGGACTCCTGATAGGATAGGCGCCTTCACGACGCCTCGACCATCGCGCATCGTCACGCCCTGTCTCGACACACTGGTATCGGAACACCGCCCCTTCATGTCCTTGCCTACTAGTGCCACGCTGATCGCTCGCCTCACGCCGTTCATCGAACGCCTCAAGCGCTATTTCTGGCTCTGGCCGCCGACGGCGTTCGTGATCGGGCTGCTGGGTTTTTTCCTCGTCAATCGTCAGCAGTGGCTGGGCGCGGTCCTGGCCCTGGGGCTGCTGTTCGCCTGGTGCCTGCTGCTCGCCGAAAGCCTGTTGACCCGCCTGCTCGCCCGGCGCGGCCAGACCGGGCTACCGCGCATGGTGACCACCTTCATTGCGCAGCTGATCCACCAGGAGACCCTGTTCTTCACGCTGCCGTTCTTCCTCGCCACCACGGTGTGGGCCAGCGGCCAGGCGGTATTCACGCTGCTGCTGATCGGCTGCGGTCTGCTGGCGATTCTCGATCCGCTGTATTTCGGTCTGGCACAACGCCATCGCTGGCTGTATTTCATGTTCCATGCGTTGTGCGTGTTCGTGGTGGTGCTGGTGACATTGCCGATCATGCTGCATCTGACCACCGGCCAGAGCCTGCTGCTGGCGATCGTCGCCATGGCGATCTTCAGCGTGCCCAGCCTGATCAACCTGATGCAGCCGCAGGGGCTCTGGCGCTGGCTGGCGATGTTCGGCTTGATCGTGGTGCTGTCCGCGACCGCCTGGATGGGGCGAGTGTGGATTCCGCCGGCCACGCTATGGCTCTCCGGCAGCGCCCTCTCGCCGAGCTTCGATGTCGAGGCCCGCGAACCGCGCGGCGAAAGCGTGCTGACCCCATCGACACTCTCGGGGCAAGGCTTGTACGCTTACACCGCGATCCGCGCGCCACGTGGCCTGCGCGAGAAGATTTACCATGTCTGGCGTCACGATGGCGAAGTGGTCGATCGCATACCGCTGATCATCCGGGGCGGACGCGAACAGGGCTATCGCGCCTGGACGCACAAGCAGAACTTCCCCTCGGCATCGCAAGGTCGCTGGCAGATCGACGTCATGACCGCCACCGGCCAGCGCATCGGCACGCTGCGTTTTCGTGTCGACGAAGACGCCTCGAAGGCCACTCAGGCCGACGGCGACATTCATTCACCCCCGGGATTGCCAGGCTGGAACATCCGTCACCTGGTCGCTGGCGCGAACCGGGACGATGAATGAAGGTCGACGATAGTGTGACTTGCAATAGCGCGTCCCACTCGGGACAATCCCGTTAGGTTCCTAACCAATACAAGGCCCATGCATCAGGATATCGGACTCAAACTGTCGCGCGTACCACGCCTGTGGCGCGCCATCCTCGACGAACGCCTCGCTCCCCTGGAGCTGACGCAAACTCGTTGGGTGACGCTCTATCACCTGTCGAAAATGGGTGATGGCCAGCCACAATGCGATCTGGCCCGCTCGATCGGGGTCGAGGCACCTTCCCTGGTCAGGACGCTCGATCAGTTGACCGAGCAAGGGCTGATCGAACGCCGCCCCAGCGATGAGGATCGTCGCACCAAGCGTGTCTATCTCACCGCCAAGGCGACGCCGTTGCTCAAGAAGATCGAGACCGTGGTCGAGCAGGCGCGGGTCGAGATGCTCGAGGGCGTGAGCGATGAAGACGTCGACAAGCTGGACGCCATCCTCTCCTGCATCGAGCGCAATGGGCAGCGACTGCAGTCGCGCGGCCCCTGCGACGATGAGTGACTCGAATCCCGCGGGTCGCTAGCCGCCTTCCGCGGCGGCGGCTCTCCCGGGCGTCGCGCCGGTTGCACACCCGGGCTCTGGACGCCCAGGTCGCCACGCAAGAGCGGCGAGCACGGGTCCTTCCCGCACGGGCCTGTCCCGTACCTGCCTAGCCGGCATGACGCCCACTGCCGGCCAGGTCATCGACCAGCCCCGTCAACGCCCGCAGCGCGGGCGCGAAGCTCTCGGCGTCCTGCGACTCCTCCCACCACAGGGTCACGCCCTTGGATGTCGATTCCACCACGCACGCGTCCTCGGGCAACACCGCCAGCACCGCTTCCAGCCGCTGCAACGCGGCCGCGTTCAACGGCGGCAGCGGTGCCTGACGCCAGCGCCATCCCGACATGGCTTCCTCCAGGCGGTCACTGGCATGCGCCTCGCGCACGAGGGTGAAGTCGCTGCCCGGCGCGGCCTGCGGGTAGCGCCAGCGGTATCCCACCATGTCTCGCGCCTCCTGCAGCGGCGCCTTGTCGAAGCGCAGCGCCGCCCCCGCCTCGCGAGCCGCCTGGCGCAAGCCACTGCGTCGCGTTTCGTGGCGGCTCGGCCTCAGCCACAGCGCGGGCGAGAGAATCGCGAACACCGCCAGCCCCAGGAACAGAAAGATTTCCAAACGTGCCTCCACATGTGCACTGATTGATTTGAAGCATTGTTTCGTCGTTTCGGCGCGCCTAAAGTAGAAGCGTTCATCGACAAGGTGGGAGATGCCCCCATGAGTAACGAGTACACACACGTCTTAGTCGCCGTCGATCTGACCAAGGATTCGAACAAGGTGCTCGAGCGTGCCATTCCCATCGCCGAGCGTAATCACGCCAAGCTTTCGGTCATGCATACGCTCGAGCCGCTGGGCTTCGCCTATGGGGGCGATATCCCCATGGATTTGACCAGCATTCAGGATCAGCTCGACGAGCACGCCAAGCAGCGCCTGGCGGAGATCGCCGATCCCCACGGCATCCTCTCGGAGAACCAGCACGTCGTGGTCGGCATGCCGGATACCGAGATTCACCGTTTCGCCGCCGAGCACGATGTCGACTTGATCGTGGTCGGCTCGCACGGACGCCACGGGTTCGCCCTGCTGCTCGGTTCGACCTCCACCGGCGTGCTGCACGGCGCGCAATGTGACGTGCTCGCGGTACGCGTCGGCAAGGACGGCGAAGTCGACGAATGATCGCGCCGCGCCGGGCACGTCGTTCGTGCCCGGCGCGACGTTTCCTACTACTCCTCGCCCTCGGCCATGGCTTCCAGTTCCATCCAGCGTGACATCGCCGCATCGAGCTCGTCCTGCTTGGCAGCCAGCGCCTCGAGACGCTGCGTGACGGTCTCGGCGTCCTGCTGATAGAACTCGGGCGCGCCGACTTCCGCTTCGAAACTCGCCACTTCGGCTTCCAGCGTCTCGATGGTTCCCGGCAACTGGTCCAGTTCGCGTTGCAGCTTGTAGGAAAGCTTGGCCCGCTTGGGCTTGGCGGGGGCCGATGCGGTCGTGGCCTTGTCGACCTCGGCGCGGTTGGACGCAGACGGCGCCGGCTCGGCCTCGCGAGCCGGCAGCACGTTCGCGGCATTGCCGAATTCCCCGGGCGCCGGCGGCAGCTTGCCGCCCTGACGCACCCAGTCGCTGTACCCGCCGACGTACTCACGAACGTATCCCTCGCCCTCGAAGGCCAGCACGCTGGTCACCACGTTGTCCATGAAGGCACGGTCGTGCGAGACCAGCAGCAGGGTGCCGTCGAAATCGAGCAGCAGTTCCTCGAGCAGTTCCAGCGTCTCGACGTCCAGGTCGTTGGTCGGCTCGTCGAGCACCAGCACGTTGGCGGGCTGGGTGAACAGCTTGGCCAGCAACAAGCGATTGGATTCGCCGCCCGAGAGCGCCTTGACCGGCTGGCGCACCCGGTCGGGAGAAAACAGGAAGTCCTGCAGGTAGCTCATGACGTGGCGGTCCTTGCCGCCCACCTGCACGCGGTCGCTGCCCTGCGCCACGTTGTCGTACACGGTCTTCTCGAGCTCGAGCCCGGCGCGCAACTGGTCGAAGTAGGCCACGCTCAGGTTGGTGCCCATGCGCACCTTGCCCTCGGTGGGCGCCAGCTCGCCCAGCAGGATCTTCAGCAGAGTGGTCTTGCCGGCCCCGTTGCGTCCGATGAAGCCGATGCGATCGCCGCGCTGGATCTCCAGCGACAGGTCGCGCACCACCCAGTCGTCGCCGAAACGCTGGCTGACGCCGGAAAGCTCGACGACCCGCTTGCCGGTACGCTCGCCGCTGTCCACGCTGAGCTGGGCCCGGCCCACGCGTTCCCGACGCTCGGCGCGCTCGCCGCGCATCTTCTCGAGGGCCCGCACCCTGCCCTCGTTACGGGTCCGGCGCGCCTTGATGCCCTGGCGAATCCAGGCCTCTTCCTTGGCGAGTTTCTTGTCGAACTCGGCGCGTTCGCGCGCCTCGACTTCCAGCTCGTGCTGCTTCTGTGCCTGGTATGCCGCGTAATCGCCGGGGTAGCGCCCCAGCTGGCCACGGTCGAGCTCCAGGATGCTGGTCGCCAGCCGCGACAGGAACGCCCGGTCGTGGGTGATGAACAGTACCGAGCCATTGAAGGCGAGCAACTGTTCCTCGAGCCAGCCGATGGTATCCAGGTCGAGGTGGTTGGTGGGCTCGTCGAGCAGCAGCACGTCCGGCTCGGCCACCAGCGCGCGGGCCAGGGCCACACGCCGCCGCCAGCCGCCGGAGAGATTCACCATCTCGGTGTCGGCGGGCAGGCCGAGCCGCGACAGAATGGTGTCGATGCGTTGATGAAACGACCAGCCGTCCACCGCCTCGAGCTGGGTCTGCAGGCGCTCGAGTTCGGCCATGTCGGGCGCCTCGCTCATCACCAGGTGATGATATTCGCTCAACAAGGCCCCTGCCTCGGGCAGCCCCTGGGCAACCACGTCGAAGATGGTCCGGCCGCTCGCTTCCGGCAGTTCCTGGGCAAGCACGCCCACCTTGAGCCCCGGCGCGCGCCAGATATGCCCGCCATCGGGCGCCGCCTCATCGGCGATCAGCTTGAGGAGCGTCGATTTGCCCGTTCCGTTGCGCCCCACCAGCGCCAAGCGCTCCCCTTTCTCCAAGGTGAGTTCGGCATGATCCAGCAGGACCTGGGGGCCGTAAGCCAGTTGCACCTGTTCCAGACGTAACAGCGTCACGCGTAACCACCTCGTTGACAGACATTCGGAGTAAAGACGCTAGTGTAACGCATGGTCGCCTCCCGGGTCCGGGGGTAGAATGGCGGGTTTTCGCGACTCACTGGGCTGGGGAGATTTCCCGTGACACGATCTTCCGTGACACAAGACGACGCCAATCCGCTACCCGAAGCACTGCGCCTGACGTCGCCGGCGCCGCTGGTCGACATCGGCGCGAACCTGACGCACGAGAGCTTCGCCCGCGACCTCGACGCCGTGCTTGCCCGGGCCCGGCACGCGGGCGTGGACGACATGATCCTCACCGGCACCGACCTGGCACACAGCGAACAGGCCGCCGACCTCGCCCAACGTCATCCGGGGCTGTACGCCACCGCCGGCCTGCATCCCCACATGGCGAGCCACTGGAACCCTGAACTGGCGGCGGCCCTGCAGGCATTGCAGGCGCGGCCCGAGGTCGTGGCCGTGGGCGAATGCGGCCTCGACTTCAATCGCAATTTCTCGACGCCCGCCGAGCAGGAACACGCCTTCGAAGCGCAGCTCGCGCTCGCCGCCGAAAGCGGCCTGCCGCTGTTCCTGCATGAGCGCGATGCCGGTGCACGCATGCGTGACATGCTGCGCCATTGGCGTGACGCCATCGGCGACGCCGTGGTTCACTGTTTCACCGCCGACCGCGACACCCTGCACGGTTACCTGGATCTCGACCTGCATATCGGGCTGACGGGGTGGCTCTGCGACGAGCGGCGTGGCCATCATCTGCGCGACCTGGTTGCCGATATCCCCGCCGCGCGCCTGATGGTCGAGACCGACTGCCCCTATCTCCTGCCGCGCAACCTGCCGGCCAAACTCAAGGGGCGCCGCCACGAACCGGCGCTGCTGCCCTGGATCGTCCGCGAGATCGCGCACTGGCGCGGCGAGAGCGAGGCCTCGCTGGCGGCTTCCACCACCGCCACGGCGCGGCGATTCTTCCGACTCGACGAGGAGCAATGACATGGATTTTCCCGGTTTCATCGCCATCGAGACAGGCGACGAGGAAGCCCTCCCCGTCGCCATCTCCTGGGCCCTGCCCGATGGCCAGATCAAGCATGCGCTGATTCAGCCCGATGACGACTGGCTCGACGAGGAACTCCTCAAGCTCGGCGATTACAGCCTGGACGAGCTGCGCAGCCTGGGCCTGAGCCCCCTGGACGTGCTGCGCGAGCTGGAAGCCGATCACTTCAACGTGACGCTGTATACCGCGGGGATCGGTGACGACGAGGCCGCGCTGTCGCGTCTGTTCGAGGACTTCGCGGTAACGCCCTTCGTCGAGCTGGCGCCGGCGGAGACGCTCTACCCCGACCTCGCCCCGGGCGAGTGGACACGCGCCCGGGGCGACCTGTTCGGCGACCTCGGGCTCGAGCCCATGCGCGCCGATCACGAGGTACAGGTCATGCTCTACCTGCATCAGCGCCTGCGCGGCGAGGAGTGACGCGGCGGACGCGTCATCTCTGTGTCATCGCCAATGCAGGGGATAGCGGCGGTGACGCGCCAGGTTGTTGATCAGCACCGCCACGCTCAGCATGAGCGTGCAGCCCGCCGCCACGGGCATCAGCGCAAAGTGCCAGGCGAGGCCGTGGACTTCCTCGCTGCCGATGACGGCGATCAACGCCGTGGCGCCACCGGGCGGATGCAGGGTATGCGTCAGTTGCATCAGCAGGATCGCGGTCGACACGGCGACCGCCGCGGCCACCCAGCCGACGCCGAAGAGTTGAAAACACGCCACACCCACCAGGGCAGACAGCACGCTCCCGCCGAGCACATTGCGCGGCTGCGCGAAGGGACTTTCCGGCGCGGCGTAGAGCAGCACCGACGTGGCGCCGAAGGAGCCGATCAACAGCAGGCTATACGACGCCATCCAGGCCTCGCTGAGCCAGCCGACACCCGCCATGCCGAGAAAGCCCCCGATCCACGACCAGAGCGCATCGCGTACGCACGGCCGAGCGCGCCGGGACGGCTCGCCACGCATCTTCCCCAAATAAGTCTTGACCATAGTTGCCTGACGCACTGCCTCGGCACGCGTCTTCTCCCTGTTGTTTCGGTAACAAGCGTTTTTCGGTGACGGATTTCTCGATGGATCACCGCGGCAACCGCCTCGTCCGGCGGGCCCGCGTCATGCTCGTGCCAGTCGCGCGCGCCCCACGTCGATCGCCGCCTCGCGGGACAGGCCGTGCCGGTAGAACGCTTCCAGCGTCGCGCGAAAGGCCTCCGCCCGCTGCGGCAAGCCAGTCTCGCGATACCGCGTCGCGCGCGCGTCGACACGCGCGGCGAAGGCATCACGGTCCACCTCGGGGCCGCCCAGGTTATCGACGCTGACATGGAAGCGGCGCCCGCACGCCTCGCTGAACAGCGATTCCAGCGCCTGCGGGGCGATCTCGACCTGTTCGAACTCGCGCTGACGCTCGGCGTCGCGACCATCGGGCTCGTACCAGTAGCCGTAGTCCTCCAGCTGGCGGCGACGTTCACCGGCGATGCACCAGTGGCTGACCTCATGCAGGGCACTGGCGAAGAAGCCGTGCGCGAAAATGATCCGATGCAGGTCCTCGGCGTGGGCGGCGGGACGGTACAAGGGTTCATCGTCACCGCTCACCAGGCAGGTGCGATACGGCGCGGAGAAGACGCCGTCGAACAGGGCGATGACATCGTCGATACGGTGATTCACGCGGCCTCCTTCAAAGCGGAGGCACATTATAGGGGCTACGACGCATGATGAAAGGCGTCGACGTGGCACGCTTGCTAGAATGCCCGCTTTTGCGCCCGTGAAAGTTCTGAAGCGAGTCCGTGAAGAAAGTCCACGAGGAGAGTCAGTGTGACGTCGCCCCGAGCCCTGCTCACCCATAGCCACCGTGAATCGCGCACCTTGCTGCGCCTGGCGTTGCCGATCTGCGGCGCACAGCTGGCGCAATCGGGCATGAGCGCGGTCGATGTGATCATGGCCGGTCGCGCCAGCGCCACGGACCTGGCCGCCGTCTCGGTCGGCTCCAGCCTGTGGCTGCCGTTGATGCTCTTCATGACCGGCGCGCTGATGGGCCTGACGCCCATCGTGGCGCAATTGCTGGGCGCGGGGCGCCACACGGCGATTCGGCCCTATGTTCACCAGGCGCTGTGGATCGCGCTGTGCCTGGGCGGGCTGTCGGCGCTCTTGCTATGGTTCGGCGTGGGCCCGGTCTTCCGATTCATGGGCGTGCCCGAGCAGGTCGCGCAACTCTCCGCCGGCTACCTGGCCGCCGTGGCGTTCGGCATGCCAGGCGTGGGCCTTTACCAGGCCTTGCGCGCGTTCTCCGACGGCATGAACCACACGCGCCCCGCCCTGTGGATCAGCCTGCTGGGGCTGGCGATCAATATTCCCTGCAACTATGTGCTGATCTACGGCGGGCCCGGCCTGGTCTCGTTGCTAGGCGACGGCATGCCGGCCTGGATCGCCGCCTGGCCGGCACTGGGCGCGGTGGGGTGCGGCGTGGCCACGGCGATTTCGATGTGGGTGATGTGCCTGGCGATGATCGGCTACACGTACCGGGCACGCGCCTACGGCGCGGTGCGCTTGTGGCACTCGCCGGTTCCGCCGCAACGCCGCGACATCCAGGAGCTGCTTTACGTCGGGGTGCCCATCGGCGTGGCGATCTTCGTCGAGGTCACGCTGTTCACCCTGATCGCCCTGTTCGTCGCGCGCCTGGGGGAAGTGGTCGTCGCCGCCCACCAGATCGCACTCAACTATACGTCGATCCTGTTCATGCTGCCGTTGTCGCTGAGCATGGCGCTGACCGTGCGCGTGGGTAATACGCTGGGACGCGGAACCGCACAGGAGGCACGCTTCGTGGCCTGGAACGGCGTCGTCGTGTGTCTGCTGGTGGCCCTGCTCAACGACGCCATTCTCTGGATGACGGCGTCGCCCATCCTGGCGCTGTATACGTCGAACACGGAAGTGCACGCTCTGGCCATGTCGCTGGTAACGCTGGCCATGCTCTATCAGATCTCCGACTCGCTGCAGGTCAATCTCGCCGGCGCGCTGCGCGGTTACAAGGACACGCGCATCGTCATGCTGATCACGCTGTTTTCCTATTGGCTGATCGGACTGGCCGGGGGCCACCTGCTGGGACGTGGCATCGACGGGTATCTGGCGCCGATGGGCGTGCACGGCTATTGGCTCGGCCTGTGCGCGGGGCTGACGGTCGCCGCGCTGTTACTCGGCTGGCGCCTGCATCATCGGGCGCGTCGTAGCCTGAGCGCCTACGCTTGACATTCAGCCTTGCGGTGACGTGTCGCTCATCAGGCTCGGTGGGACACCCTTCAAGCGCGATAACGTTGATCTCACCAACGCCAACAGACCGTTTTAATGTGTCACGCTGACGCGTTATTTGTGTTGAAGGGTGAGCTAACTTGCGGCGACTCCGATCTAGCGGCTGCACATACAGGATGTGCGCAGCGGCACTGACCATGCTGGTGGCCACAGCGGATGCCGCTACCGCTCAAGAAACGCAGGTGGAAACCCAGCGAGTCCGGGAAACCCCGCGTGTCGAGATGCTCCGCTTGAGCGGCAGCGCGAGTGCCCCGCGCACGTCGCACCTCTCCAGCGCCGAGGCGGGCCAGGTAAGCACGTTGCATGTCGATCTGGGTACGCATGTCCGCCAGGGTGAGCGCTTGTTAACCTTGGATAGTCGAGAAGCCGAGCTCGAACGCCAACGCGCCCAAGCCAATGTCGACCAGGCCCGGGCCGCACGCGACGACGCCCGACGATTGCTAGACGAAGCCAACCAATTGGCAGAACAGCAACACATCGCGGCTAGCGAGCAGCGTCAGCGACAAAATGCCTTGGCTGCAGCCGAAGCCACCCTGGACGCTCAACAGGCCGCACAGGCACTTTGGGAACTACGCATCACCCGCCACGAGATCACCGCCCCGTTCGATGCGCTGATCACCCGGCGCGACACCGAACTCGGCGAATGGGTCACGCCCGGCGACACCTTGTTGACGCTGATCGACGTCGACGCGTTGACGGTTGATTTCTCGGTGCCCTACTCCGCTTATGCGCAAATGGATGACGCAACTCTCGAGGTGCGCCAGGAAGGCGATGGCCAGTGGCATGACGCCCGCCCCCAAGCACAGGTGCCGCAAGACACTCGTAACCGCCAATTCCTGCTGCGCGCTGCCCCCAGCGAAGCACTCACCCTGATGCCCGGCATGGCCGTTGAGGGCCGCCTGCGAATTGAGGGCGAATCCGGCCCCAGCGTACCCCGCGATGCCTTGATTCGGCGCCCGGATGGCAGCGTCAGCGTGTGGCTCGCACGTCAGGAAAGTGGTCAATGGCGCGCCGTTGAGCAGCGGGTCGAAATCGGCAACAGCCATGAGGGGAATGTCGCCGTTCATGAAGGCGTTGCGGTCGGCGATCGCGTGATCGTGGTGGGTAATGAACGTCTCGAGCAAGGACAAGCACTGATCCTCGGCGACGACAAGGAGTAACGCCCACGCATGTTTGCCGCCATTATTCGCCACGGCATTTTGGTTAGCGTGGTCACGCTGATTTTACTGATTGTGGGCATCGCCGCCATCTGGCGGATTCCCGTGCAAATGATCCCCGACCTGGAAACTCGGGTAATTGGCATCGAGACCGAGTGGGCTGGCGCCAACCCGCAGGACATCGAAAAAGATATCCTCATCGAGCAGGAAGAATACCTACGCAACGTGCCCAATCTGCAGCGTATGGAGTCCACCGCCAGCAGTGGCAGCGCAGAAATCGAGCTGGAGTTTCCCTTCGGCGTCGATCTCACCGAAACCCTGATCCGGGTCAATAACGCCCTCAGTCAGGTGCCCTCCTACCCCACCAATGTGGACCAGCCGCGCATCGTCGCCAACTCGTTTTCGGCCAACGCCTTCATGTATTTCAATGTCGGCCCGCGCGAGGGCAACCCTCGCCAGCTCGATATGCCGGCCATGCGCGATTACCTGGAAGATAACGTGCGCCCACGCATGGAAAGCGTCAGCGGGGTGTCGGAAGTCAGCGTCTCCGGCGGCGCCGAACGCCAGATGCAATTGCTGCTCGACCCAGATGCCCTCGCCGCTCGCGATCTCAGCATCAGCGATATCCAGGCCGCGCTGGAAGCGCGCAATCAGGACGTATCGGGTGGCAATCTGGAAAGCGGCAAGCGTCGTTACTTGTTGCGCACCGTGGGACGTTTTGACGACGTCAAAAGCCTCGAAGCGCTCATCCTAAGACGTCAGGGTGACGAACTCGTCCGCCTTGGTGACGTCGCCGAGGTGCAGCAATCCTACGCCGAACTCACGTCACGCTCGTATAACGCCGCTGGCGAGCCAGTCCTCAGCGTTCAGGTCCGCCGCGAGCCCGGGGCCAACGTCATCGATATCAAGCGCGAGATGCTTGAGGAAGTCGAGGCATTGAACGACGGTCTGCTCGCCGAACAAGGCATGCAGATCACCCTGTCCAACGACGACGTGCGCTACGTGGAAGCATCGATTGCCAACGTCTGGTTCAACCTCGGCTTGGGGGCGCTGTTCGCCACGCTGGTGATGTATGCCTTTCTACGTTCGGCACGGGCCACCTTTGCCGGTGTCATCGGTATTCCCATCTGTACCATTGCCGCGTTTCTCGGCCTGCTGCTGGCTGGGCGCACCCTGAACGTGATTTCTTTGGCCGGGATCGCCTTTGCCATCGGCATGACCATCGATAACACCATCGTGGTGCTGGAAAGTATCGAAACCCAGCGTCGTCGGGGGCTGGCACGGTTCCAGGCGGCACTGGCAGGCGTCAAGCAGGTTTGGTCGGCCGTGTTGGCTTCGACGCTGACGACGATTCTGGTGTTCGTGCCGATTTTCTTCATCGAGCAGGAAGCCGGGCAGCTCTACTCCGATATCGCCGTTGCCATCGCCACCTCGATCCTGATCTCGATGGTCGTGGCGATTACCGTCATTCCGACCCTGGGCGCGCATATCGATTTCCGCGGCCGGGGTGGCGATAATCGTAACGGCAATACCACCCGCCCGCGCTGGATGAGCGCCTGCTTATGGGTGGTGAACGGCATGATCCAGAGCGCCGGACGACGCCTGGCGGCCATCGTACTTGGCGTCCTCGGTGGGGTGGCGATTTTTGTCTGGTTGACACCCCCTGCGGAGTACCTGCCCGAGGGTGAAGAAGCCAAGACCTTTGCGAGCATGAATGCCCCCGCCAGCTACAACCTCGCCACCATGGACGAGATCGCGCGCACCCTGCAACGTGAACTCGAGCCCCATGTGGGCGCCGAACCGACCGCCTTTGAGCGCGGCGATACCGACGTGCCGCCGATCCGTACCATGGGCATTCAAGCCGAACCCCAGAGCGTGCGCATCATTGCCGAGACCATCGACCCCAATCATATTGAAGCGCTGATGGATGCGCTGACCGAGCGCTACGAGGCCTACCCGGACATGCGTGCCTTTGCCGCTCGCGGCTCGATCATTTCCAGCAACGACGGCGGCACACGCAGCATCACGCTGGATATAGCCGGCAATGATCTTGAAACACTCTACGCCACGGCCAACCGCATCTATCAGCGTGCGGAAGCAGCCTTCGATAATCCGCGCATTCAATCGCGCCCCTCTGCACTCGACCTCGGCCAGCCACTGATCGAGGTCTATCCCGACTGGGAGCGTGCCGCTGAATTAGGATTCGACACCGATGCCCTGGGCACCGCCATCGCGGTATTGACCAACGGCGCTTACCTGGACGATTTCTATCTCGACGATGAAAAAATAGACCTGTACGGCTATGGCCCGAATGCAGGCGATATCGATCTCGACCAATTGGCCAACCTGCCCTTGCACACGCCAACCGGCTCCAACGTACCGCTCAATGACGTAGCCGATATTGAGGAAACCGTGGGTACCGCGACCATTCGCCGGGTCGATGGGCGGCGCAGCGTGACTCTGGACGTGATTCCACCGCGCAGCGTGGCGCTCGAAGCGGGCATCGCACGGATGCAGCGAGAGGTGATAGAGCCAATGCGCGACACAGGCGAGCTGCCCGGCAATATCGATGTGACGGTGACGGGTGCGGGTGACCAGTTGGACGCCACTCGCCAAGCGTTAACCAGCAACGGCCTGATCGCGCTGGCGATCGTGTACCTGTTGCTGGTAGCGATTTTCACCCACTGGGGCTACCCGCTGCTGATTCTAGCCACCATTCCCCTCGGCGCGGCCGGTGGCATCGTCGGGCTATGGCTGATGAATACCGTCGGCGCGGTACTGCCACGCGTTGGCTTGAACGCCATCAGCCAGCCATTTGACATGATCACCATGCTGGGCTTTTTGATACTAATGGGCACCGTGGTCAACAATCCTATTCTGGTCGTTCACCAAGCCCGCGAGAACCTGCGCGAAGCGTCAATGAACGCGCGCGATGCGGTCTTTCATGCGGTGGAGAGCCGCTTACGCCCCATAGCGATGACGACACTCACCACGCTATGCGGCCTCTCGCCGCTGGTATTTTTACCTGGCGAAGGCACCGAGCTATATCGCGGTGTCGGCGCGATCGTGCTGTTCGGGCTGCTGGGCACGGCCATCGTCACCGTGACCTTTTTGCCCGCGCTCACCGTGGCGGTGCTCAGTTGGAGGCTGAAGCATCGGCAAAGGTAAAAAACAGTCGCGTTAGGAGTTCATCTTGCCGCGCGCTTGGTCTGCAACGTGACCAGGCTCCGACGCTCAGCACTCAAGCAATCGGCGCTCGGGACCGCGACTAAAGACTAAGCGCTGGCGCTTAACTTTAGACAAACCGCCACGCATCATGATGGTGTGGCCATATGGCCCCGATGCGTCATGCCATTTGCCACGAGCCGCTCGTCTTCATGTCCGATACACGCCGTTTCCCCCTTCCCGTGCGGCCGCGCACGCTGCTCGTGCTGGCCGCGATCGCCGGCCTGCTCGTCTGCATGTGGCAGACGGCACGCCTGGCCCGTGAGCAGGCGCTGCAGGAGCTGCGCCACGATGCCGAGAACGAACTGCGTCTGTCGGCGGCGAGCCTCGTCGGTCATCTCTCGCGTCACGATTATCTGCCGGAACTGCTGGCCTCGCGGGAAATGGTCAAGCGCTTCCTGAACGACCCCGACGGGCAGGACTCGATGCCCTTGAATCGCCTGCTGGATCGCTTTCGCGCCACCGCCAACGTCTCCGACATCTACCTGCTCGATCATACCGGCGAAACCCTGGCGGCCAGCAACTGGCATCGTCGCGATACCTTCATCGGGCAGAACTACGGCTTCAGGCCCTACTACCGGGAAGCCATGGACGGCAAGAACGGCAGTTTCTACGGCCTGGGCACCCAGTCGCGGGATCGCGGCTACTACTTCTCGGCCCCGGTGTGGCTCGACGACACGGCGCCGAACGCGCGCCCGGATGGTGTCATGGTGCTCAAGGTCCTGCTCGATGCGGTGGAAGCCGGATGGGCCGAGCAGGACGCGGAGCTTCTGGTCACCGACCGCAATGGCGTCATCTTCATGGCCAGCCGGCCCGAATTGCGTTTGACCACCATGGCGCCGCTGACTCGGGCACAACGTCAGACCATCGCCGCCTCTCGGCGCTACGGCGATGCCCCGCTGCCGCCAGCGGGCCTGCGCGAGGACCAGCGACACGATGCCCGCACACGCCTGGTGAGCTTCGCCTCCGGTTCCCTGGAAGGCAGGCGTTATCTGAGCCTGACGCGCCCCATGGAAGATTTCGATTGGCACATTCACATCCTCAAGCCGCTGACGCCGGTCAATCAGGCGCAGTGGCTGGCGGCGCTGCTTGCCGGCGGTCTCTACGGGCTCATCGCCCTGGGGGCCGGGATCGGATGGCAGCGCCTGCGTCTGCGACGTGAGCGCGAGCGCTTCGCCGAACGCGAGCGACGCACCCTCGCCCAGGCCCGCGACGAACTCGAACGGCACGTGGAAAGCCGTACCCGTGACCTGGTCGCCACCAATCGGCGTCTGTCGGCGGAGATCGAGGAACGCCGCCGCGCCGAGGAAAGCCTGCGCGCCACCCGCGACGAGCTGGTGCAAGCCGCCAAGCTGGCCGTGCTCGGGCAACTGGCGGCGGGCATCAATCACGAGCTCAACCAGCCCTTGGCGGCGATTCGCGCCTACACCGAGAATGCTCGCGCCTTCATCGCCCGCCAGCGACACGAAGCCGCCGATGCCAACCTCGCCCAGGTACTCGAGCTGACCGAGCGCATGGCCGAGATCAGCGCGCAGCTGCGCCAGTTCTCGCGCAAGAGCGGCGACAACCTGACGGCGGTTTCCGTCGCGTCGTGCTTTGCGTATGCATTGCGCCTGTTTCAGTCGCGGATTCACGAAAGCGGCGTGCGGGTCGAGCAGCACTGGCCCGAGCAGGCGGTGTGGGTACGCGCCGACCCGGTGCGCCTCGAGCAGGTGCTGGTCAACCTGATCGGCAACGCGCTCCAGGCCATGAACGATACCGCCGCCCCTTGCCTGACCCTCGCCATCGTTGCCGAATCCACGACCGTGTACCTGGATGTCGCCGACAATGGCCCCGGCATCGACGAGGCACGCCTGGCCCAGATCTTCGAACCGTTCTATACCACCAAGTCGATGGGCAGCGGCTTGGGGTTGGGCCTGTCGATCTCGCGACGTATCGTCGAGGATCTCGATGGCCAGCTCGACGCCTGCAACTTGCCCGGCGGCGGCGCACGCTTTCGTGTCCGGCTGCCGCGTATCGCGGATCCCAACGATCCCGCACGACTCGAGGACCCCGCTCATGCATGACCCTGCTGCTACGCCCGTGATGCTCGTCGACGATGAAGCTCACTTGCGCATTACCGCCAGCCAGACCCTCGAACTGGCGGGCTACGTACCCGAGGTCTACGAAAGCGCCGAGGCGGCGCTGAGTGCCCTGCAGGCGGATTTCCCCGGCGTGCTGGTCAGCGACATCCGCATGCCCGGCATGGACGGCATGGCCCTGCTGCGCGAAATTCGTCAGCGCGATCCCGACCTGCCCGTGGTACTGATCACCGGCCACGGCGACATTTCCACGGCCGTGGAAGCCATGCGCGATGGCGCCTGGGATTTCCTCGAGAAGCCCTTCGCCGGGGAGCGGCTGGTGGAGGTGGTGCGGCGGGGCATCGAAAAACGCCGCTTGAGCCTGGAGAACCGGCATCTGAAGGCCGAACTCGAGGCGCAGCAGTCCACCCCGGGGCCTCGCTTGGTCGGCCGGACGCCGGCCATTCAGCAACTGGCCTCGATGGTCCAGCGCATCAGCCAGGTCGAGACCGACGTGCTGCTCTTCGGCGAGACCGGTACGGGCAAGGATCTGGTGGCACGGGCGATTCACGAGCGCAGCGCCCGCGGCGGCAAGCCGTTCGTCGCCATCAATTGCGGCGCGGTGCCGGAAAGCACGATCGAGTCGGAACTCTTCGGCCATGAAAAGGGGGCCTTCACCGGGGCCGTGGAACGCCGCGTGGGGAAGTTCGAACACGCCAACGGCGGGACCGTCTTCCTCGACGAGATCGAGTCGATGCCGCTGTCGCTTCAGGTCAAGCTGCTGCGCGTGCTGCAGGAACGCGCCGTGGAACGCCTGGGCTCCAACACCCTGATCCCGCTCGACATCCGGGTCATCGCCGCGACCAAGACGGATCTCAAGGCAGCCGCCGACACCGGCGGGTTCCGGGAGGACCTGTACTATCGTCTCAACGTCGTGACCCTGCCGATTCCCTCGCTGCGCGAGCGTCGTGAAGATATTCCGCTGCTGTTCCAGCACTTCATCGCGGTCTCCGCCAGCCGCAGCGGACTGGAAGCCCCGCCGCTCGATGGTCATGGGATCTCCGCCCTGCTCGCTCACGACTGGCCGGGCAACGTGCGCGAATTGCGCAACGTGGCCGAGCGCTATGTGCTGCTGGGCGCCACCTGCGATTACCGACTCGAGACCCTGCTCCAGGGCGCGCAGAAGGACAGCGGCGAGCTGCCCCTGGCGCAGCAGGTGGAGCTGTTCGAAAAGAGCGTGATCAACCATGCCCTGGTGCGCTATCAGGGGTGCGTGCCGGATATCTGCGAGCGACTCGGCGTGCCGCGCAAGACGCTGTACGACAAGCTCAAGAAGCATGGACTGAAGGCCGACGACTATCGCCATATCGCGGAAACGGAATGACCGGCCCTCGCCCCCGATGGGCGTCGACGCGTTGTGCGGAAATCCGCACAGGGTTCAGGCCAGGTTGTGCGAACTTCCAGCCATATCGGCATGCTCCCTCTTCCACTTTCGTCGAATGAAAAAATCGTAACTGATTGAAAATGAAAGACTAAGAGAAAGATGGAATGGCGGTTGCCACCTATAGGGCGTATTTCACGAGTCCCGCCCTTCGGGGACTCGAACGGGAATACGCAACAACCACAACCGAAATCGGGAGCATTCGCCATGTCTTTCAAGACACAAGCCTTGACCGCCACCCTCGCCGGGGCCATGTGCCTCGCCACCGCGGCGCAAGCCGATCGCGAGGATTGGCCGGACAACTTCACCGTGGGCACGGCCAGCCAGGGCGGGACCTACTTCGTCTACGGTTCCGGCTGGGCCAACTTGATCGCCGACGAGCTGGGCGTTTCCGGCGGCGGCGAAGTCACCGGCGGCCCCAACCAGAACCTGGCGTTGGTGCACACCGGTGAGCTGGCCCTCGGCCTCACCACCATGGGTCCGGCCGCCGAGGCCCTGGCCGGCGAGAGCCCGCTGGCACCCGGCGTGAAGATGGACAACGTCTGTGCG
Source organism: Chromohalobacter sp. (assembly GCF_039830575.1). NCBI lineage: Bacteria > Pseudomonadati > Pseudomonadota > Gammaproteobacteria > Oceanospirillales > Halomonadaceae > Chromohalobacter > Chromohalobacter sp. The sequence continues at coordinate 29,476 of NZ_JBDOOX010000004.1, forward strand.
CTGTTCCCGATGTACGAGACACCGTTCTCCATCACCACCCTGGCCGATAGCGGCATCGAGTCGATCTCCGATATTCCGGATGGCGCCAGCATCGGCTTCGGGCCGGCGGCCTCGACGTCCGATACGTACTTCCCGGCCATCCTCGAGGAGCTCGGCGTGGATTTCGAACGCCGCAACGGCGGCTGGAGCGACCTGGGCGGGCAGCTCCAGGACGGGCTGATCGACGTCATCGCGTTCGCCGCCGGGATTCCGATTCCCGCCGTGAGCCAGCTCGAGGTGCAGACCGATGTCAACATCATCGAGTTCACCGAAGAAGAGCAGCAGAAAGTCCTCGATGCCTTCCCGGTCTCGCCGTTCCAGATTCCGGCCAGCACTTACCAGACGCTCGAGGAAGATGCGCGCGCAGTGTCCATGTGGAACTTCACCATCGCCGGCTGTGACCTCCCCGAAGACTTCGTCTACGAGATCACCAAGCTGAGCATGGAGAACAACGACCGGATGCGCGACATTCACCGCAGCGCCGAGTTCAGCGTGCCCGAGAACCTCAAGTACAACACCGTGCTGCCGTTCCATCCGGGCGCCGTGCGTTGGTACGAAGAGAACGGCTACGACATCCCGGAAGACCTGAAACTCGACTGATCGCGTGTTTCTTCAATGCCCCATGCCCGTGCGGCATGGGGTACGTCGTTCGTTGCCGTTCCTAGGGTGATGCCCATGTCCCAGAATTCCCACTCTCGTCCCGACGACCGTGACGAGACCGCTATCGACGCCATCGCCGAGGGCGCCGATGACAATGCCGGCGAACCCAACCGCCGTGCGTATACCGGCTGGCAGTGGTGGCTGTTCGGCATTCTCGCCATCGCGTACTCGAGCTTTCACCTGATATCCCTCAACGTCTACCCGCTGGAAACGTGGTCGTTTCGCATCATCCACATCTGCGGGGCCTTGATTCTCGGCTACGGCCTCTACGCGGGCACCCGCTTCGTCGAGGAAGGCAAGCCGCGCTCGCCACGCTGGATGGCGGCCCTGGGGTATGCACTGTTGCTCCCCGCCCTGTACGCGCTGGTGCAGGTCGTCCTGATGCAGCAGGCCATGAGTCAGGGCGCGATGCGTATCGAACCGAATATCGAAGCTTTCCATTTCGGCTATCCGCTGATGCTGACCACGGCGGCCGCCATTCTCCTGTCATGGAGCGACCGGCAGTACCAGCACCGCCTCTCGCCGGCCGATCTGGTGCTGATGGTATGCGCGCTGGCCAGCGCCGGTTATCTGCTGGTGATGTTCAACAGCCCGCTGCGCGCCGCCACCGGCACCACCTTCGCGCCAATGGGAATTTCCTACGCCGCCATCGCCGGCGCCGCGCTGATCCTCGAACTCACGCGGCGGGTCGCCGGTCTCGCGCTGGTGATCATCGCCGCGCTGTTCTTGACCTATGTGTTCGCCGGCCCCTGGCTGCCGGGTTTTCTCGGCTATCCGGGGCTCTCGGTGGGCCGCTTCTTCAGCCAGGTCTATACCGATGCCGGGGTGCTGGGGCCGACGACCGCCGTGTCCTCGACCTACATCATCCTGTTCATCATCTTCGCGGCATTCCTTCAGGCGTCGAAGGTCGGCGACTACTTCATCAATTTCGCCTTCGCCGCCGCCGGACGCGCGCGCGGTGGCCCGGCCAAGGTCTCGATCTTCGCCTCGGGCCTGATGGGCATGATCAACGGCACCAGTGCCGGTAACGTCGTGTCCACCGGCTCGCTCACCATCCCGCTGATGAAGAAGGTGGGCTACCCCGCACGCAGTGCCGGCGCCATCGAGGCCGCCGCCTCGACGGGCGGCCAGATCATGCCACCGATCATGGGGGCCGGCGCCTTCATCATGGCGGAGATCACCGGCATCCCGTACACCGAGATCGCCATCGCCGCCCTGATACCGGCCATCCTGTATTTCGCGTCGGTCTACTTCATGGTCGACTTCGAAGCGGCACGCAAGGGCATGCGCGGCATGCGCAAGGACGAGATCCCGCGCTTCTCCAGGCTGGTCAAGCAGGCCTACTTGTTCGCGCCCATCATCATTCTGATCGTGGCGCTGTTCATGGGCTACTCGGTGATTCGCGCCGGCACCCTGGCCACCGCCTCCGCCGCCGTGGTGAGCTGGGTCTCGCCTAACAAGATGGGCATCCGCGCCATCCTCAAGGCCCTGCAGCTCGCCGGCACGATGTCGATCCAGATCATCGCCGTCTGCGCCTGTGCGGGGCTGATCGTCGGCGTGATCGCGCTGACTGGGGTCGGAGCGCGGTTCTCCTCGCTGCTGCTGGGGCTGGCCGGTGTCAGCCAGTTGCTGGCGCTGTTCTTCGCCATGTGCATCAGCATTCTGCTGGGCATGGGGATGCCGACCACCGCCGCCTACGCCGTCGCGGCCTCGGTGGTGGCGCCCGGGTTGATCGATATCGGCATCCAGCCGCTGGTCGCCCACTTCTTCGTGTTCTATTTCGCGGTCGTCTCGGCCATCACGCCACCGGTGGCGCTGGCCTCCTACGCGGCGGCGGGTATCTCGGGCGACAACGCCATGGGCACCTCGGTGGCCTCGTTCAAGATCGGCCTGGCGGCCTTCATCGTGCCCTTCATGTTCTTCTACAGTCCGGCAATGCTGATGGAAGGCTCCTGGCTGCAGATCCTGCGCGTCGGCGTCACCGCGACACTCGGCATCGTGCTGCTGTCGGCCACCGTGCAGGCGTGGTTCTTCGGCCCGGTCAAGGCCTGGCAACGCCTGGTGATGCTGATCGGGGCGCTGTGCATGATCTACGGCGGCATCTACACCGATGTGATCGGTCTGCTCATCGGCATCGGCCTGTTCGCCATGCAGCGCGGTCGCAACGGCTCGCGGCCCGCCACCTCCCACTGACACGGCGCTCGCCGTCCGCTGTGCCCCTCCCCGCTCGGTCCGTCGAGCGGGGCGGGGCATTAACGTGCCATAAAACGTGCACGACAATGCTTAACTTTCCACGCCGCCCTGTGCTAATAGTGAACTGAGGTCTTGGCCTACTACTGCTGCGCAAGGAGGTTGCCATGGGCATCGTCTCGTCCCCACGCACCGCTCAGGTCATCGATCTGGATACCATGAGGCAGCGGCGCCAGGCACAACGTCGTATCGTGCGCCTGGCTCCCGAGCTGGACGGCCTGGAGATGCTGTATCACCTGGCTTCGGATCCGGACACTTTGTATGCCATGCCCCTGCTGGCCTGGGGGCTGCGTGAAAGCGGCGAAGTGGTGGGCATGGTGCCGTGGATGGAGTCGCTGACTGCCTGCCACGAGCTGGACAGCCCCGACCACGGTCACTTCTTCGGTTATCGGGACCCCGAGACCGACGACATCTTCCATACCCCGCCCGAGCATAAAGTCTACGAACTGGAACATGCCGCGGCCTATTTCGACTACGAAGAGACGCAGGCACCGACACTGATTCAGCAACTGCCCGACACGCAGGGCACGCACGCCCTGTGCCTGGATAGCGGCAGTCACCTCTGGCAGCTCAAGCAGGTCTTCGGATGGCGGTTATACAATGACGGCAGCGTGGAAGCGTTGCTGATCGACGAAACCCGTGTCGACCAGACGCCGATCGTCGCCGGCGATGCCTGTCTGTATCCCGGGCACAGCCGGCACAAGACGGTCTACTTCTTCCAGCGCCACATCGCCAGCCAGATCAAGCGGGAGGACCCCGCCACGCTGGAGGCCCTGGCGATGATGATGACGCCCTCGTCGTAAGGGCGTCAGGCCAGGCGGATGACATAGCGATAGCGCTCGTCGTCGTGCGACTGCGCGACGAGTTCGTGCCCCAGGAACGTGCAGAACTTGGGCACGTCGCGGGTCGTGGCCGGATCCGTGGCGATGACGGTCAGGATCTGGCCGGCGGTCATGTCGCGCACCTGGTTGTGCATCATCATGATCGGCTCGGGGCAGTACAGGCCGGAGGTGTCGAGTTCGGCATCCGACGCGGGCAAGGTCGTATCGGAATCGGACATGGAAGGCGTTACCTCAGTGGGGATTCACAGGCTGATGATGCGCCATCGCTGCGGCCAGCTCAATCGAGCAGGCACACGTGAACGGTGACTTCCTCGCGATCGTGATAAAGATGCCGGCAGCGTATCCGCGCACGAATCCCCGCCTGGTCCAGGGACGAGGCGAGCCGTTCGAGACAGCGCGAGACCTCGTCCCAGCGCTTTTTCATCGGCAGCTTGAGGTTGAAGATCGCCTCGTGGCACCACGGCGCGACGAGCCAGCGCTCGACCATGTCGATGACACGCATGGGCTTGTCGACGATATCGCATACCAGCCAATCGAGCCGCATCGGCGGTTGCCAGACGAATCCGTCCTCGCGCAGATGCTCGACCTGGCCGCTGGCCATGAGCGCGTCATCCATGGGGCCGTTGTCGATGGCGTAGACGTACATGCCCTTGCGCACGAGCTGGTACGTCCAGCCGCCCGGCGCGGCTCCCAGATCGGCGGCCTGCATGCTGTCGCTGAGCCGTGCCGGCCACGCCTCGCGCGGCACGAAGACGTGCCAGGCCTCCTCGAGCTTGAGTGTCGAACGACTCGGCGCTTCACGGGGAAACTTCAAGCGCGGTATCCCCCCGAGATGCTCGGCACGGTTGCCGGGAAAGCTCATCGCCAGCTGAACCCGGTCTCCTGCCGTCCAGAAGAGGTGCAGGCGCCGCCCGCCGGCCTTGCGACGCAAGGCACCACGTTTTCTGAGCGTGCTTTCCAGCGGCTTGCGCAGCGCCTTCATCAAGCCGGCCAGTGCCTTTTCTTCGTTGGTATCCGGGGTTTCCTGCCAGATCGATTCGAATGACCAGCCACTGGCGACGACCAGATCGACGATCGCGGACAATCTGTCGTCACGGGGAAGCGCTTCCAGCGGCGGAAAGGCGACCAGCGATTGGCGCGCGAACACCAGGGCCTCGAGCGGCAAGGCGCGATGCACCTCGTTGGCCGGCGTCTCGGGGTCCAGCACGAAGCGCACGTGGCCGCTATCCCGGGCCGCGATGGGATATCCGCCTTGCCCGGCGTGGGCCGTCTTGTCGGCAAGTTCGGCACTCAGGTCTTTTTCGAAGCCGGGACGGCAATAAAGCAGCCACTCGTGCGGGCAGACAGCCATGTTGAACTCCAGAAACGGCGAGCGCGCAGTCTAACGAGCGCTCATCGCCCAAGGCAAGCGCGCAAGCCGCGCCGGTGCCGGGCGAACCGACACCGGCGCGCCGCCGTCGCGACGCTAGGCCACGCGTCGCTGGCTCGTCGCCTCGAACAGCACGGCCCGACTCATGTCGACGCGCAGGGCGACACGCTCGCCGGCCGCCACCCGACTCTTGGGCCCCAGGCGCATGGTGGCCTCGGTCTCGCCCAGCGTCGCCTGGAGCAGGATGTCCGCGCCGGTGGGCTCGACCACCGTCGCCATCACCTCGAGCCGCGTCCCGTCGAACGACGTTTCCATGCGCGTTTCGTCTTCGACGAAGTGCTCGGGACGCAGTCCGAGAATCAGCCGCTCGCCGACCCGCGCCTGCAGCGCCTGCGCGTCGCGCTCGGCCGGCCAGGGCAGCTCCAGTGGCGCCCCTGTGGGATCGTCGCCATCGAGCACGCGCAGCACATACCCGTCGCCGCCGCTGACCAGCGTCACGGGAATGAAGTTCATCGACGGCGAGCCCATGAACCCCGCGACGAACATGTCCACGGGGTCGTTGTAGACTTCGTCGGGCGTCCCCAGTTGCAGGATCTCGCCGTCGCGCATCACGGCAATGCGATCGGCCAGGGTCATGGCCTCGATCTGGTCGTGGGTCACGTAAACGATGGTCGTGCCCAGACGCTGATGCAGCTTCTTGATTTCGGTGCGCATCTCGACACGCAGCTTGGCATCCAGGTTCGAGAGCGGCTCGTCGAACAGGTAGATCTGCGGTTCGCGCGCCAGGGCCCGCCCCATGGCGACACGCTGGCGCTGCCCGCCCGAGAGTTGCGACGGCTTGCGGTCGAGCAGTGGCGTGATCTGCAGCAGCTCGGCCACGCGTGCGACCGCCTCCTCGCGCTGGGCCTTGGGCATCTTGCGCATTTCCAGGCCGAAGGCGATGTTCTGACGCACATTCATGCTCGGATACAGGGCGTAGGACTGAAACACCATGGCGATGTCACGCTCGGCCGGCGTATGCCAGGTGACGTCTTCACCGCCGATCTGGATTTCGCCGGACGTCACCGGTTCCAGCCCCGCGATGGCATTCATCAGCGTCGACTTCCCGCATCCCGAGGGGCCGACCAGAATCAGGAACTCGCCGGAGTCGATCGACAGCGAAATATCCTTGAGTACTTGCGTGCTACCGAACGTCTTGTCGACGTGACGGATGTTCAATGCGGACATAATGACCTCTGCAATCAGCCCTTGACGGAACCCGCGGTCAACCCGCGCACGAAATATTTGCCCGCCAGTACGTACACCACCAGCGTGGGGAGCGCGGCGATCAACGCCGCCGCCATGTCGACGTTGTATTCCTTGACCCCGGTGGAGGTGTTGACCAGGTTGTTGAGCGCCACCGTCACCGGCTGCGAGTCGAAACCCGCGAACGAGACCCCGAACAGGAAGTCGTTCCAGATCTGGGTGAACTGCCAGATCACCGACACGGTGATGATGGGCCCCGAAACCGGCAGCAGGATGCGCCAGAAGATACGCCAGAACCCGGCGCCATCGAGCTTGGCCGCGGCGATCATCTCGTCGGGTACCGAAACGTAATAGTTGCGGAAGAACAGCGTGGTGAACGCGATGCCGTACACCACATGCACCAGCACCAGGCCGGTGGTGGAGCTGGCCATGCCCAGCCACCCCAGCGTGCGGGCCATCGGCATCAGCACTACCTGGAACGGCACGAAACAACCGAACAGCAACAGCGCGAAGCACAGATTGGCGCCGCGAAACCGCCATTTGGTCAAGGCATACCCGTTGAGCGCCCCCACGAACGTGGAGATCGCCACGGCAGGCACGACGATGGCGATGGAGTTGAGGAAATACCCCGACATGCCATTGCACCGCATGCCGGTACAGGCGGTGCTCCAGGCCTTGATCCACGCCTCGAAGCTGATCGTGCTCGGCAGGGACAGCAAGGCACCGGCACGAATTTCCTCCAGCGGCTTCAGCGAGGTCAGGATCATCACCACCAGTGGCAGCAGGTACACCAGGGCTGCCACGATCAACAGGGCGTATAGCCCGCCGCGCCATAAACGCGCCGAAGTGGAACGCCGACGAACCATGTTAGCCATTTCGTTGCCCCCGCAATTCGGAATACAGATACGGCACCAGAATCGCCAGGACGCCACACAGCATCATGATCGCGCTGGCCGACCCCAGGCCGATCTGCCCCCGGGTGAAGGTGTGCGCGTACATGAACGTGGCCGGCAGGTCGGTGGCGTAGCCAGGGCCGCCGCCGGTCAAGGCCATGACCAGGTCGAAGCTCTTGATGGCGATATGCGCGAGGATCATCACGGCGCTGAAGACCACGGGGCGCAGACTCGGCAGCACGATGCGCAGGTAGATGCGCGGCAAGCTTGCGCCATCCAGCGCCGCCGCTTGAAACAGACTGTCATCGATACCGCGCAGGCCGGCCAGGAACAGGGCCATGACGAACCCCGAGGCCTGCCAGACGGCGGCGATCACCAGGGTGTAGATGGCCATGTCGCTGTCGACGAGCCAGTTGAAGGTGAAATCCTCGAAGCCCCAGCTACGGACCAGGGCCTGAATCCCCAGGCCCGGGTTGAGCAGCCAGCGCCAGACCACCCCCGTCACAATCAGCGAGAGAGCCATCGGATAGAGATAGATCGTGCGCAGCGCACCTTCCTGGCGAATGCGCTGATCGAGAAAAATGGCCAGCAGCAGGCCGATCACCAGGCAACTCACGATGAACAGGCCCCCGAACACGACCAGGTTCGTGGCAGCCACGTTCCAGCGTTCGTTGGCAAACAGGCGCGCGTACTGTGCGAAGCCGACGAAATCGTACTGCGGCAACATGCGCGAGTCGGTCAGCGACAGCACGAACGTCCACAGCATGTAGCCATAGACGAAGAACAGGGCCACGGCCAGCGAGGGCGCAACCACCAGGCGAGGCAGGAAACGCTCGACCTGCCCGGCAAGGGATCGACGGCGCCCCTTGCCGCCGACCCGTGGCGAAGAGACATGCGGTGACATCGACGTCATCCTTTTGACAAGACACAACTACTCGCCGCCGAGGACGTCCCCGGCAGCGAGCCTCGACTCACCTCACTCGGCCGCGCGCACCGCGCTGACCAGACGTTCGGCGGCCGTTTCGGCCGTCATGTCGGGGTCATTGAAGAAGTTGGTGATGACATCGAACACCGCGCCCTGCTGGCTGTCCGATACCGCCATGCCGTGTGCCAGGCTGGGCACCAGTCCGCCTTCGTCCATGGCGACATCGAAGGCCTCGCGAGATGCCTTGGCGCATGCGTCGAAGTCGTCGAGCGGCACGTCCAGGCGCACCGGAATCGAGCCCTTGGCCTGGTTGAAGCTGGCCTGGAAGTCGGGCGACAGCACCAGGCTCGCAAGATCCAGCTGGGCCTGCTGCTGGCCTGCGTCGTCGACGTCGAACATCGCCAGGCTGTCGGTGTTGTACGAAAACATGTGCTCCGTCATGGGCGGTGCGACACATTCGTAGTCCTCGCCCGGCGTCATGCCCGCGGCGGTGAACTCGCCCTTGGCCCAGTCGCCCATGATCTGCATGGCCGCCTTGCCGTTGATGACCATGGAGGTGGCGATGTTCCAGTCGCGTCCGGCGATGTTGTCGTCCATCGTGCCGCGCAGCTTCTTGAAGGTCTCGAGCGACTCGATCATGGTGTCGCTGGTCAGCGCCTCGGGGTCCAGCTCGACGAACGCCTTGCGATAGAAGTCGCCGCCGCCGATGCCCATCATGACCACTTCGAACACGGTCGCGTCCTGCCACGGCTGCCCACCATGAGCGAGCGGAATGTAGCCCGCCTCGCGAATCTTGTCCGCGGCTTCGAAGAAGGCGTCCCAGGTCTGCGGCACTTCCTCGACGCCCGACGCCTTCAGCACCTCCGGGTTGGCCCAGATCCAGTTGATGCGGTGAATATTGACCGGCACCGCAGCGTAATGGCCGTCGACCTTGTCATAGGCCGCGATTTCCTGGGGCAGGAAATCATCCCAGCCATCGGCTTCGGCGGCCTTGTCGATATTGCCGAGAAAGCCCATCTCGCCCCATTCCTGGATCAAGGGTCCCTTGATCTGGGCCACCGCCGGCGGGTTGCCGGAAATCGCGCGCGACTTGAGCACCGTCATGGCACTGTCGCCCGCGCCGCCCGCAACCGCGAAGTCCTTCCAGGTATGCCCCTTGGCCTCGAGCTTTTCCTTGAGCAAGTTGGCGGCTTTCGCTTCGCCCCCCGATGTCCACCAGTGCAATACCTCGATTTGAGCGGCCTGGGCCTGCCCCACGGCAGTGGCCAGCAATGCCCCCGCGGCGAGTGCATGGATGGTTTTCATGGCGTGACTCCTTGTGGTTGTTATGACGACGAACCTCGGTCACGACGCGCGTGGGCTTCGTGACCGGCAAGCATCGGGGAGTGATCGCGACAATACGGGGTGCCGCCGGCGGCGAGATGGCCGCAGGACAACAATGCCCATGGCGAGGGACACCGCGTCCCCATGAGGAGGGAACAGAGAATGGCATGGCATGATCCCGCTGGCGTTATCGTTATTGGTTCAGTCGCCATGCGGCGACCGACAACCGGCAGAACGCTCTCCCGATCCTTGAATGTCGAGACTAGCCCATGCCAACGCGGCGTTGGGTTACCGATTCTTGCAAACTCTTGGCGCAATCTTACATCTTTGTAATATGGCGACGATGGCGCCCCCTAAGCTCTGTCTGAAAAATCGGCGAGCGATGGCCAGACAAGGCAAAAATCGGTGAAAAAGCGGAGTTTACGCGGTGTAAATGAGCATTTTGATCCGATTTTTAACGCCGTATGGACAAGCGCAGGCATTTTTCAGACAAAGCGTAAAGCGACGGAGGACGCTTCAATGCTGCAACGGCAAGCTGAGCGTCACGCTCAATCCACCCTCGCGTGCGGTTTCAAGGCGAATGTCGCCTCCATGGGCGCGCACGATGTGCCGGGCGATGGCGAGCCCCAGCCCGCTGCCCCCGGTATGGCGATTGCGCGAGGGTTCGAGGCGCACGAACGGCTCGAAGACACGCTCGCGCTGCTCGGCGGGAATGCCCGGGCCATCGTCGCTGACGATCACATGGATGTGGTCAGGATGCCGGCGCAGCTCGATGCGCACGCACTGTGCATAGAAGATCGCGTTTTCGATGACATTGGCCAGGCAACGCTTGAGCGCCAGGGGCTTGGCCATCAACCACCCCCCTCGCCCTTCGAGATGCACACTGGCTTCGTCGTGCCAGGCCAGGTCATCGATCAGTGCTTGCACCATCGCATCCAGGTCGATCGCCGTCGCCTGCTCGTGCAGGTCCAGCCCTTTCACCGAAGCCAGCGCCCCCTTCACCAGCTGATCCATCTCGTCGAGGGAGCGAATGAACGCCTCGCGTTGAGCGGGGGCGTCGAGCATTTCGGCGCGCAGGCGCAAACGGGTAATGGGCGTCTTCAAGTCGTGAGAAATGGCCGAAAACAGACGCTCGCGCTCCTCGACCTGATGGCGAATGCGCTCGCTCATGCGGTTGAAGGCCGCCGCGGTGTCGCGAAGCTCCCGGGGGCCTCGCTCGGCAAGCGGCGGTGACTCGAGATCGTCCCCCAGCCGTCGCGCCGCCTTGGCGAGTACCGACAGGGGCCGTGTCGCCCAGCGGATTCCCCAAAGCGACAAGCCGATCACCGTGAGCAGAACGGCCAGGGACACGAACAACCGGTCACCTGCCAGCCAGGAGGCGTGTTCCAGCGTTTCCGCCATAGGTAGCGACGTGGCCACGAACAACCAGTCCCCCGCCTCGAGCGGCATCTGCACCACGAGAATCGGTGTCGACAGGGGAACGATCGTCAGGCTGCGGTGCGCCCAATGTGCCGGCAGGTCCGCGAGAGGCACCTCGTTGTTGAAGACCCGCAGGTCGCCCGGCCGCGAAAAGCCGATATGCAGCTCCTGCTGGCCCAGTTCGCGGATGAGCCCGTCATGCAGATTGGACGCCACCATCTCGCGTGCCGCCCCGCCACTGGTATGCGGCAATTTGATGCGATGGTCGTTCACGCTGACGAAGAAGCGCGTGCCCCCCATGTCCCGCAGCTGGTCGAGCACGATGTGGCGATACTCATAGGGTAACGAGCTGAAGTAGCGCACGGTGGCCGCCAGACTATCGGCGAGATTGCGGGACAGGGCGTCGAGCCGTGCCAGGCGCTCACGGTTTTCCTGCCAGCTCCAGATGCCGTAACTGGCCAGTTGAGCGCTCAATACGCCCAGCAGCATGATCAGCACGAAACGCCCCCGCAGGGTACGCGGCCGCCACCATCGCTTCACATTACGGCTTCCACGGGCGCCGCCAGGACATAGCCCGCCCCGCGCACGGTGCGAATCAATTGCGAGTGCTGGGCATCTTCGCCCAGACGCTGGCGCAGGCGGCAGACGTGCACGTCGATGGAACGATCCAGCGGCGGCGCACGACGGCCGCGGCTCAAGTCGAACAGTCGTTCACGCGAGAGGACCTGCTCGGGATGATCGAGGAACACTCCCAGCAGCTGATAATCCGCTCCCGACAGACGGCTGCGATTCCCCATGTCATCGATCAGCTCGCGTGTGATGCGATCCAGGCACCAGGGACCGAAACGTACCATCCTGGAGGGCGTGCTCGGCAGCGGTCGCATGCGACGCAACACCGCCTTGATGCGCGCCAGCAGCTCACGCGGGTTGAAGGGCTTCGCCAGATAGTCATCCGCCCCCAGCTCCAGACCGAGAATGCGGTCGGTCTCATCGGAACTGGCGGTCAGCATGATGATGGGGACGTTGCTGTGACGACGCAGATCGCGACACAGGGACAAGCCGTCTTCACCGGGCATCATGATATCGAGTATCAGCAGATCGGGAGACTCGTCACGCAACAGGGAGGGTACCGCATCACCGTTTTCCGCGAGAACTACACGGAAACCGTGCTGCGAGAGGTAGGCATGCAGCAACTCGCGAATTTCGGCATCGTCATCGATGACCGCAACCGTTGCATGATTCATCGTCATAACGAGAAACGCTCCCTGCCGCTGCTTCCCGATTCGACAGAAGGCACTGCGGATATTATCGGTTATTGTCGCGATTCGTCATCGAATGATGCGGTGCCCGTTGGGTCGCTTCAAGACAATCGTGCCGGATCGCGACCAAAGTGGGAGGAATATAACGAACATGGGGTGGGATTTATTCAGTGGCAAGCGTCATCACGTAGTGGGTTTTCATGCACGGCCTGCCCGCCCACGAAAAAACCCCCGCTGGCCTGAGCCAACGGGGGTTTCCGGGATAAGTGCCTGACGATGACCTACTCTCGCATGGGGAGGCCCCACACTACCATCGGCGCTGAGCGGTTTCACTGCTGAGTTCGGCATGGGGTCAGGTGGGACCCGCTCGCTATGGTCGTCAGGCGGAA